>JAOPXU010000167.1 GCA_025964985.1 Nocardioides sp. | reverse complement strand
GACGCGGTCGCCGAGGCTGGTGACCGTGCGCGGCTCGGACTCTCTGGACCGGGCCGGATCCTTGATCGTGGTGCTCACTCAGCTGTCCTTCGGGCGGGCGTCGTGTGAGGTGGAGGTGGAGCTCCCCGGTGAGGGCCGAACCTATCGGTCCGGCCCCCTTTGGGGCTGCTGCTGTGCTGCCGTGCTCGGTGCCTTGCGTGGTGCCGTGGTGGTGCGGTCGATCAGGACCCGATCAGGGCCACGATCTCCTGGGCGCGCGTGGCGGTGTCGGCACCGAGCGGCGCGGAGCCGGCCTCGGAGGCCGCGGTCTGCTGGCCCTCGTCGGAGACGATGTACTCGAGGTAGCCCTTGACGTTCTTCTCGACCTCGGCGTCGTCGTACTGCTGGCAGGCGACGAGGTAGGAGAGCAGGACGACCGGGTAGGCGCCGGCCTCGGTGGTGGTGCGGTCGAGCTCGACGGCCATGTCGACCTCGGAGGCGCCCTCGACGGGCGGCGAGACCTCGAGCACCGTGGCGGCACCCTCGGGCGACGGGGCGACGAACTCCTCGCCGACGGCCACGGCGACGGTGCCGAGACCCTCGACCTGGCTGTTGTCGGCGTAGCCGATGGCGCCCTCGATCGAGGTCACCTGCTGGATGACGCCGGACGTGCCGTCAGCGGCCTCGCCCTCGACGGGGAAGGCGTCCTCGGCCTCGTAGGGCCACGAGTCCGGGGCGGCCTTGCCGAGGTAGTCGGTGAAGTTCTTCGTGGTGCCGGAGTCGTCGGAGCGGTGCACCGGCGTGATGTCGAGGTCGGGCAGCTCGACGCCGTCGGCCTGCTCGTCGGGGATCTCGCTCCAGTTGGTGATCTTGCCGTCGAAGACCTGGGCGATCGTGTCGGGCGACATCTGGACCGAGTCGATGTCGGGCAGGTTGAAGGCGACCGCGATCGGCGACACGTACGCCGGGATCTGGATGGGCTCGCCACCGCAGGTCGCGGTGGCCTCGGTGAGCTGGCCCTCCTCGTCGGTCAGGGCGGAGTCGGTGCCGGCGAAGGCCACCGCGCCGGAGACGAAGTTGGCCCGGCCGTCGGTGGAGCCGACGGGCTGGTACTGGACCTCGAAGCCCTCGTTGGCGCCCTGGATGGCGGTCGTCCACGCACCCTGGGCCTTCTCCTGAGAGGTGGCTCCGGCGCCCTTGAGGACACCGGTGAGGCCGGCGCTGGGGGCGCCATCGCTGCCACCACTGCCGCCCTCGGACTCGTTGGCGGCGCCGCACGCGGAGAGCGCGACGACGGTGAGGACCGAGATGCCGGGCACGAGGGCCCGGCGAAGGGAAGTGCGGATCACTTCGTGTCTCCTGTTTCGACTTGGGGAGTGACGTCGCAACTGTGAAGAGGCCAGGTGGACGGATCGGCGGCCGCTGGTGAACGAGGGGTGAACTCAGGCAGCCCAGTCGACGACCTGGGGCTGTGATCTGGGCGACAGTCAGGTGAACTCGTACGGCGGGGCCTTGACTCAGCGCACGAGATGGCGTTCGGTGCCGGCCACGCGGCCCTTGCGCAGGTGGACGACGAGCATCTCGCCGGCCTCGAGGCCCGGGTCGCCGAGCCCGAGGGCTGCGAACACCTCGGGCAGCACCGGGCGGTGCGTGCAGAGCACCGTGCCGCGGCCCTCGACGGCGCCCGCCACGACGTCGTCGAGCACCCGTCGTACGCCGATCGCGGAGGCACCCTCCTCCGAGAGCCGGCGCGTGGTCTCGAGCTCCCAGCTGGTGGTGTCGGCGAAGGGCTCGAGCGTCTGCAGGCAGCGGCGGCTCGTCGAGCTCATCAGCCGCGTCACGCCGTACGCCGCCAGGAGGGGCACCAGGCGGGCCGCCTGCAGCTCGCCGGCGCGCAGCAGCGGCCGCTCGGCGTCGTCGCTGCGCCAGGCGCTGCGCGAGCGGGCCCGGCCGTGGCGCAGGACGACGACCACCTGCGTGCGGCGCCGCCGCCGGAGGGCCTCGCCGAGGGTCGCGCGGTCGTGGTCGTAGCTCAGCAGGTCGGCGGCCTCGTCGGCCGGCACCCAGCGCACGCCGTCGATCTCGTCGTTGGCGCGGTAGCCGCTGACGTCGTCGTCGCCCACGACCCGCCCGGCCCAGTAGTGGACGGTCTTGTGGCCGGCGGCGACCGCGTAGCCCTGGTCGCGCAACGGCAGGCACAGCCGCACGTGGAGCCCGGTCTCCTCGGCCACCTCGCGGACCGCCGCGGCGGTCGCGTGCTCGCCGGGGTCGAGCTTGCCCTTGGGGAACGACCAGTCGTCGTACTTGGGCCGGTGGACGAGCAGGACGCGACGACCGGGCCGGAAGACCACGACCCCGGCGGCACGCACGTCCAGCGCGGGGGTGGCGGCCACGACGGCTACTCTCGCACCACCTCGCGCACCGCGAGAAGTCGGACGGGAAGGCGGACGGTGTCACGCACACGAACGCTCGTCGCGGTGGCGGCAGCGCTGCTGGTCGTGGTGGTGGCGGTCGTGGTCGCCGTCCGCGTCCTGGGCGGCGACGAGGCCGAGGAGCGCGCCGAGCGGGCACGCTCGGCCGGCGCCACGTTCGACGACGTGGTCGTCCTGGCCCCCGACGACGCGCAGCGGGTGCTGTGGACCGACTGGAGCGGCATCCGTGCCGAGGTCGGCACCGACCTCACCGCGTCGTCGCCGGTCGACGAGGTGCAGGACATGCTCGACCGCGGCTTCGACGCCGACCTCACCGCGACCACCGCGCTCGACTCGTCGGCCTCGACGATGCAGGAGTCGTTCGCCTTCTCCCCCGCCACGCTCGAGTGGGAGCTCTTCACCCAGTCCGAGCGGGCGGCCACCCTGACGATGCGCCTCGGCGGCGGCGTCAGCACCGACGACGTCGCCGACGCCCTGCGCGCCCTCGGCTACGACGAGCCCGCCGACGCCGGCGGCACCTGGCTCAGCAACACCGACCTCGCCATCAGCGGCCAGGTCACCCCCGAGCTGTCCTACATCGCCCTCGACGCCGGCCGCGGCCTGGTGTTCGCCTCCGACCAGCCCGAGGCCGTGCTCGTCGCGGTCGACGCGGCCGCCGAGGCGACGTCGGAGCCGGTGCCGCGCGAGGTGGTGTCCCGCCTCGGGACGCCCCTGTCCGCGGCGGCGTACGACGCGACGTACGCGTGCAGCGCGCTGGCCATGGCCAACGCCGACGCCGACGAGCAGGCCGAGGGCGAGGCCCTCGTGGCGGCGGCCGGCGAGGTCAACCCGGTGACCGGCTTCGGCATCGGCGCGGAGGACGACGGCTCGGTGCGGGTCGCCCTCGGCTTCGAGACCTCCGACCAGGCTCGGACCAACGCCGACACCCGGGCCACGCTGGCCGTGGGTCCGGCGCCCGGTCAGGGCGGCGACTTCGCCGACCGCTTCACCGTCGACCAGGTCACCGCCGAGGGCGAGGTCGTCGTGCTGGCGCTCGACCCGGTCGAGGGAGCGTTCGTGCTCTCGGACATGAGCAACGGCCCGGTGCTGTTCGCGACCTGCTGATCGCGCTGTCGGGCCGTCGGGCCCGGAGGGTCAGGACTCGCGGCGCGGACGTGGCGGATCGGGGACGACGCCCAGGATCCGGTCGATCTCGTCGACCGGCAGCCGGTCGTCGGCCTCGCTCGCGGCGATGATCAGGTTGGTCGTCAGCTCGACCTCACCGAGGAGATCGACGTCCTCGAGGGACACGTCGAACTGGTCGTACATGGTGGTCCCCCTGCTCCCGATCGCCTGCTGACCCTGCAACCCCACTCTACGCGGTCGTTGGTCGGGGCCGTGATGGTCATTCCGGGTGATTCGGCAGGTTCCGACCGGGCCAGGGCCACCGGCGGCGGGGGCCCGTCCGTCGTGGCGCCACCCCCCGGACGTGCCGAGGCCCCGCCGTCGGTGACGGCGGGGCCTCGGTCGGTGGTCGTGTGACCAGCCGGGGGTCAGACCGGGCGGACGTTCTCCGCCTGCGGGCCCTTGGGGCCCTGGGTGACGTCGAACTCGACCTTCTGGTTCTCGTCGAGCGACTTGTAGCCGTTGGTCTGGATCGCCGAGTAGTGCACGAAGAC
>JAOPXU010000138.1 GCA_025964985.1 Nocardioides sp. | reverse complement strand
CCGGCCGGCCGGTGAATCCCCTGCTGGGCCGACGAAACTTCATCGGCCCAGCACCGGATTCATCGGCCCAGTACCAGCGTGCGCTCAGTGAGCGCGCAGGAACGCCACGACCGACTGCATCAACGGCTCGGCAGCCGCGTAGGCGTCGTGGTGGCGCCAGAACCCGTGCGGCTGCCCGAGCCAGCGGGTCGCGACGACCGGGACGCCGGCGGCGGCGACACGCGCGGCGAGGAGCTCGCCCTCGTCGCGGGCGGGGTCGTGCTCGGCGGTGGCGACGTACGTCGGGGGGAGGGTGCCCAGGCGGTCGGAGGCCAGCGGGGCGAGGTCGGGGTCGGTGAGGTCGGGGTCCGGGCCGGCGTACTGGCGCCAGTACCAGGCGACCTCGTCGGCCGACAGGCCCGTGGCCTCGGTGCGGTGCGACTCCCCGGCGGCGGCCGGGTCGAGGAACGGGTAGATCAGCGCGAGGGCGGCGAAGCGGCCGGGGTGGCGCAGGGCGGCGACGAGCGCGAGCTGGGCGCCGGCACTGTCGCCGTGCGCGTACGCCGGCCCGTCGAGCCCGGACCCGTCGAGCCAGCCGACCACCGCGTCGACGTCGTGGACGGCCGCGGGGTAGGGGTGCTCGGGGGCGAGGCGGTAGTCGACGGAGAGGACCGCGCGCCCGACCCGGTTGGCCAGGCGGCGGCACGGGACGTCGTGGACCTCGACGTCGTTGAGGACGAAGCCGCCGCCGTGCAGGTGGACGACGACCCCGGGTGCGGCGTCGGCCGGCCGGTAGAGCCGGCACGGCACGCCGCCGGCGTCGACGTCGCGCACCTCGGCGACGACCTCGCGGGGCAGCCGCGCGGCGGCCTCGCGGGCCTCCGCGCGCGCCGCGGGGACGTCGTACCCCTCGGTGTGGACGGGGGTCTCGCCGGCCGCGGCGTCGACGGCGGCCTGGGCGTCGGGGAACAGCACGGCGATCGGGGTCAGCGCTGCATGAGCGCGTCGAGGCCGACCGCGACCGCGGCGGCGACGCGGAAGTCGAGCGCCTGCTCGGGCACGGTGACGGTGTACTTGTCGCGCACGCTCGCCTGGCGCTCGATCTGCAGCAGGGTGGGGCCCTGCGGCGACGTGAAGTCGAAGTGGATCGGCAGGAACGGGATGTTGGAGAAGCGCCGCAGGATCGCCACGAACTGGCTGCGCTCCTGGCCGACGCCCTGGTAGCCCGGACCCTCGAGGTGGAAGGTCGAGCGCAGCAGGCTCTTGCCGAAGTCCTTGCGGAAGAACCCGAGCTGCTGGCCGTTCTCGTCGAACACGTCGTAGCCGGCGTTGAGGTCGATCTTCTTGCGGGCCTTGAAGCTGAACACCGCACGCGACTTCGACTCGTCGGAGTAGAAGGTGACCTCCTCCTTGAACGCCAGCCGCTTCTGCTGCGCCACCGCCATCAGCTGCCCGAAGGACCCGTCGGGGTTGGCCGCCCACACCTCGTAGCGGTTGGTCGTCATCGCGAACTTCTGCTTGACGAAGAAGGCGGGCACGTACATGGGGGTGCTCATGGTGCCGAACCTATCGGGCGGCGTACCGCCGATGAGTCCGTACGCCGGGACCGGTCGTCCTCGTGTGCTGATCGTCGCCGGACACCTCGTCGTGGACCCCACCGCCCGCACCTCCTACCTCCGTGACTGCGAGGAGGTCGTGCGCCTGGCCCGGGCGGCACCCGGGTGCCTGGACTTCGCGCTCTCACCCGACCTGCTCGAGCCAGGGCGCATCAACGTCCACGAGCGGTGGGCGTCGCGCGAGGAGCTCGCGGCGTTCCGCGGCTCGGGTCCCTCGGGCGAGCAGCAGCAGGCGGTCCTCGGCGCCGACGTCCAGGAGTACGACGTCAGCCGGTGACCTCACTCGCCGGCGAGGCGGGCCAGCTCCTCGTCGACGACGGCGACGTCGAGCTTGGTGAAGACCGGGGTGGGCTTGTCGACCGGCGTGCCCGGGACGAGCAGGCGACGACGCCAGGGCGGCGCCGAGGTGTAGTCGCCGGTGATGACCGGGTAGCCGGGGCCGCCGTCGAGGTCGTCGACCTCGTCGATGCGCGGCATCGGGGCGATGTCGCCGGCGCCGCCGAACGTCGCGTCGACGGCGTTGGCCGAGAACGGCAGGAACGGCGAGAGCACCAGGTTGAGGTCGCTGACGCACTGGGCGATGACGTGCAGGACGGTGCCGAGGCGCTCGCGCTGGTCGTCGCCCTTGAGCTTCCAGGGCTCGGAGTCGGAGACGTACTTGTTGACCTCGGCGACCGCGCGCATCGCCTCGCCGATGGCCTGCTTCTGCCGGTGCCGGGCGATCAGGTCACCGACGACGGTGAAGGCCTGCTCGGCGACGTCGAGCACGCGCTGGTCGTCCTCGGTCAGCGGGCCGGCGGCCGGGATCTCGCCGAAGTTCTTGGCGATCAGGGTGGCCGTGCGGTTGACCAGGTTGCCCCAGCCGGCGACGAGCTCGTCGTTGGTGCGACGCACGAACTCCGACCACGTGAAGTCGCTGTCCTGCGCCTCGGGGCCGGCGGAGGCCACGAAGTAGCGGAAGGCGTCGGGCTGGTAGCGGCTGAGCAGGTCGCGCACGTAGATGACGACCTTCTTGCTCGAGGAGAACTTCTTGCCCTCCATCGTCAGGAAATCGCTGGAGACGACCTCGGTGGGCAGGTAGAGCGCGCCGTACTGGTGCGGCTCGCCGCCCTTGGCGCCCTTGCCGTTGTAGGCCAGCAGCTCGGCCGGCCAGATCTGGCTGTGGAAGGTGATGTTGTCCTTGCCCATGAAGTAGTAGGCCAGGGCCTCGGGGTCGTTCCACCACTGCCGCCACGCCTCCGGGTCGCCGGAGCGGCGGGCCCACTCGATCGAGGCCGACAGGTAGCCGACGACAGCGTCGAACCAGACGTAGAGCTTCTTGGTCGGGTTGTCGCGCCAGCCCTCGAGCGGTACGGCGATGCCCCAGTCGATGTCGCGCGTCATCGCGCGCGGGCGGATCTCCTTGAGGATGTTCTGGCTGAAGCGGATGACATTGGGCCGCCACAGCCCGGTCGCCTCGCGGCCGTCGAGCCACTCCCCCAGCGCCTCGGCGAGCGCCGGCAGGTCGAGGAAGAAGTGCTGGGTCTCGACGAACTCCGGGGTCTCGCCGTTGATGCGCGAGACGGGGTTCTTCAGGTCGGCGGGGTCGAGCTGGTTGCCGCAGTTGTCGCACTGGTCGCCGCGCGCGCCGTCGTAGCCGCAGATCGGGCAGGTGCCCTCGATGTAGCGGTCAGGCAGGGTGCGGCCGGTCGAGGGCGAGATGGCGCCGTAGGTCGTCTGCTCGACGAAGTAGCCGTTGTCGTGGACGCCCGTGAAGAGCTCCTGGACGACCGTGTGGTGGTTGCGCGTGGTGGTGCGCGTGTAGAGGTCGTAGGTGCAGCCCAGCGCGACGAGGTCCTCGGCGATGATCCGGTGGTTGCGGTCGGCGAGCTCCTGCGGCGTCAGGCCGGCCTCGTCGGCGGCGATGAGGATGGGGGTGCCGTGCTCGTCGGAGCCCGAGACCATCAGGACGTCGTTGCCCGCCATCCGCGAGTAGCGGCTGAAGACGTCGGAGGGCACCCCGAAACCGGCGACGTGGCCGATGTGGCGGGGGCCGTTGGCGTAGGGCCAGGCGACGGCTGACAGGACGTGGGTCATGGCTGCAGCCTATGGAGCGGGCGCGGCCGCCTGGTCCACCGGGACGCGGATCGGACCGCCGCCGGGCTCGGCGGCCTCGAGCACCTCGACCTCGTCGCCGACGCGGATCGTCGCGCCGGGGGTGTCCGGCACCAGGTTGACGCCGAACCAGGTCTTGCGGTCGAAGCGGCGGATCCGCGCCAGCGAGCGGATCGGCTCGTGCTCCCGCTCGCCGGTGTCGGGGTCGACGGTGGTGAGCACGCAGCGCGCGCAGCCCTTGACCGCCCGGAACGTCGCGCCGCCGATGCGCAGCACGCGCCAGTCGTCCTCGGTCCAGGCCGCACCTCCGCGTACGACGACGTTGGGCCGGAAGCGCGCCATCGGCAGCGGCTCGCGCCCGGTCGGCGACGAGCCGAGCACCTCGTCGTTGAGCGCCGCGAGCGACTCCTCGGTCGCCACCAGCAGCGGGTAGCCGTCCGCGAGCGAGACCCGGTCGTCGGGCCGTGAGTAGTCGAGGCTCGTCGGGCGCCGCAGCGGGTCGTCGAGGTGCACCAGCCGTACGTCGGCCCCGAGCGCGGCGCTGAACCACGCGTCGGCCGCGGGCCCGGCCGGCGCCGCGGTGAAGGACGACGAGAAGACCTGCACCGGGACCTGCGTGGCACCGTCGGGGACCACCACCTCGAACGGGTCGGCGCCGGGCGCGGCGACGCGCAGGCCGGTCGCGGTGATCTCGGGGTGCACCAGCACCAGGCGGTGGACCTCGCGGGCCGTCACGGCCTCGCCCTGGGCGTCGACGAGCATCCAGCGCCGGTCGCCGGCGAGGCCCTGCGGCTCGACGACCGCGTGGTCGAGCGCCTCGCCGCGGCACGACTTCACGGGGTAGCGGTGGATCGAGGCGAGGGTGAGGGACACGTCGCCAGCCTAGGAAGTCGGGACGTCGAGCGCGGCAGTGGCGACCACGCCGGCCACCGCTCCGGTCAGCTCGTCGGCGTAGCCGCGGCGGGCCAGGCCGACGACCACGGCCAGCCGGTGCCCGGCGTCCTCGGGCCGCACGACGTAGGTCGCGCCCCGGGCGTCGACGATCGGGTCGCCACCGCGGAACCACAGGTAGCCGAGGCGGGCGTCGCGCGGTGAGTACCGCCCCGGCGCCACGCGCAGCTGCTCGCCGACCTCCGGGGTGCTGCCGGCGCCGGTGACGCGGAAGGCGCGTCGTACGACGATCTCGCCGGCCCGGACCCGCCCGAGGCGCACGGTGCGGGTGCGCGTCTCGTAGCCGGCCCGGCTCACGGTGACCCGGACCGACAGCCGGCGCCCGGCCGCGGTCGGCGGCACCTTGAGCCGCGTGGTGCGTCCGGCCCGGACGCCCCGGCCGTCGAGGAGCCAGCGGACGCGGGTGCGCTCGGCGCGC
>JAOPXU010000118.1 GCA_025964985.1 Nocardioides sp. | reverse complement strand
CCGTGAGCCCCAGCAGCGCCAGCACCGAGACGGGGTGGGCCCACGCGTCGGCGACCACGCCCCCCGTGCGCCGCGCCACCAGCGCCCGCGAGGCGACCGACGCGGCACAGCCGACCAGGCCGACCCGCGAGCCGCGCAGCGCGGCCGCTGCCGGTACGACGTGCGCGATCGTCAGCAGCGCCCCGACCCCAAGCGCACCCGCCGGGGAGCCGAACGCGGACCACAGCGACTTGCCGTAGCCGGCGCGCAGGGCCGGCCACCCGTCGTACATCCGGCAGGAGGCGACGCCGCTGCCCTCGGCCACCACGCCCCGCCCGCCGCTGGCCTTGACCGCGCGCAGCAGCGCGATGTCCTCGAGCACCTCGCCGCGCACGGCGCCGTGCCCACCCGCCCGCTCGTACGCCGCCAGGTCGACCGCCAGCAGCTGGCCGTTGGCCGCGGCGAGCGAGGGCCGCGCCGAGGTCTCGGCCAGCCCGAGGGGAAGCGTGCTCATCCACGACCACTGCAGGAGCGGCTGCACCAGCCGCTCGCCGACGCCCCTGACCTCCTGGCGCGGGTAGGGGCAGACCAGGTCGAGGCCGGTGTCGCGCAGCAGCGCCACGGTCGCGGTGAGGGCGTGCGGCTCGAGCGAGACGTCGGCGTCGACGAAGACCAGCACGTCGGCGTCGGTGGCGGCGTCGGCGAGCTGGCGGCAGGCCCAGGGCTTGCCGAGCCAGCCCGGGGGAGCGGGCCGGCCGGTGACGACCTCGATGCCGGACAGGCCGCGCAGGACCTCGGTGGTGCCGTCGGTCGAGCCGTCGTCGAGCACGACGACGCGGACCGGGCCGGGCCAGCGTGCGGCGGCCGCGACCAGGCGGCGTACGCAGGCCTCGACGGCGTCGACCTCGTCGCGCACCGGCAGCAGCACCGCCAGCCGCTCGGGCCGAGGTACGGCGTCGGGGTCGGGCACACGCACGCGGCGCAGGTTGTCGAGCGTGAGCGCGAGCGAGCCGAGCGCGAGCCCGGTGCCGACCGAGGTGAGGACCCTCACCGGCGGCGCACCCGGCGCCCTGCTCTGTGACGGAGCCGCACGGCGACCGGGACCGCGACGACCCCCATCACCAGCGCGCCGACGAGCGCCACCGGGGGCCGGCCGAAGAAGAGCGCGTGGGCGAGAACCGAGGAGAAGTAGGTCCACAGGTAGACGGCCAGCGGCAGCAGCGGCAGCGGGTCGGATGCCGGCACGAGCCGGTCGAGCGCGGCGCAGACGAGCAGCGAGACGAGGAGCCAGCCCGCGAAGTTGGTGAGCGGGATGCCCTCGACCCCGGGCAGTGCGGGGTGCGGGTCGGCCCAGGTCCAGTGGCCGGCGTCGACCATCTGCGGGTCGAGGAACACGTCCCACGCGGTCAGCGCCCACGCCGAGACCAGCACGGTCGCCACGCGTCGTCGACCGCCGAGCAGCCGGCCGACGTGCAGGGCCGGCCACGCCATCATCACCCAGGCCAGCGGCACCAGGGCCGGTACGCCGCCGACCTGCCAGCCGAGCGTTCCGGAGTAGGCGTAGTCGCCGAACGGCACGCCGGTGTGCACGCCGACGACCTCGGCCACGAGCCCGCCACCGCCGGCGACGACGAGCAGCGACAGCGCGGCGCGGGGGCCGTAGGCGACGAAGGCGTGGCCGAGCGCGGCGCCGGCCAGCAGCAGGACGCTCGCGGCAGTGAGGGCGAGGGTGCCGCCGTCGGTGAACGGGAACGCCATCTGCACCAGCACCGCGCCCGCGGCCAGGGCGGCGACCAGGGCGATCGGCCACGCCGGCCGGGCGGTGGTGGGAGCAGAGACCGGAGCGGACCGGCCCGATTGCGTCGTGGTCACGGCGTACGTCCTCGGTAGGTGCCGCTGACGTCGAGGACGGCGAGGCGGGCGAACAGCTCCTCGGCGTACCAGCGGGCGGGCTCGGTGCGGGCGACGGCCTCGCGGTGGGCGGCGGTGCGGTAGGCGAAGGCGACCAGGTCACGGTCGGAGTCCCAGAGCGAGAAGGTGCCCTGCAGCAGCACCGGTGCCTCGCCGATGCCGATGGCCAGCCGGGATCCGGGGGCGCGGGCCAGGTCGGCGGCCACCGGCGGGACCGCCCGCCAGAACGACGGCGCCCGGGTCGCGCGCAGCCGGGCGCGGGTGATCGCGGCGATCGGTCCCTGGTGACCGGTGGCACCGTCGGGCTCGCCGAACGGCTCGACACCGGACCACTGCCCGCGCGAGGTCAGCGGCGCCATCCGGACGACCAGGCGCTCGGCCGCGGCGGTGTCCCACGGGTCGACGAGGGCGGGCGGCGGGCCGGCGTCGGCCGTGGCCGCGTCGTCCCAGACGGTGAGCAGGGCCCAGTGGTGCGGGTCGGAGTCGCGCGGCGTGAAGGTGACGCCGGCGCCCGTGCCGAGCAGCTTGGCGAAGCGCAGGCCGGGGGTCCGGCCGCGCAGGTGGCGGCGTCCGGTGGCCATCCGGGCGAGCGCGGGCGCGCTGCGCTCGACGCGCCAGACCCGCAGGTCGACGACGGTCACGACCGCGCCGCCCGACGTCCCGATGCGCGGCGCTCGAGGGCGGTGGTCGCACCCCAGCCGACCAGCACGACGACGTGCAGCAGGTAGAGCCAGAGGCCGACCGCCACCACGCCGCCGACGAAGCCGAGCCCACCGAACGGGATGCCGACGTCGACCGGGATGGCGAGGAAGAGCTGGAAGCCGTGCAGGAAGCCGGCCACGAACGAGCCGGTCGCCAGGCCACCCACCGCCGCCACCGAGGGCCGCGGCCCGCCCGGCATGACGACGGCGAACACCCAGGCCAGCACGACGGAGACCACGAGCCAGGTGACGGTGAAGCCGAGCAGCACGCGCAGCACCCGGTCGCCCGCACCGCCACCGCCGCCCTCGGGCGCCAGCGGCACCAGCAGGTCGGAGACGGCCAGCAGCGCCCACGCCAGCAGCGGCAGCACGACCAGCAGCGGCATCAGCGTGAGCCGTGCGCGCCACCCCGTGAACCGCTCGTCACGAGGACCGAGCGTCAGGGCGCCGCGGCGCAGGCCCTCGCCGTAGAACGACGCCGGCAGCAGCGCGACGAGCGCACCGAGGACGCCCAGGTGGGTGCCCGCGCTGACCAGGGCGTCGTACGACGGCCGCGCGCCCATGCCGTCGGGCACGAGCACCCGCAGGTCGAGGAGCCGGCGCTCGGCAGCGTCGGCGCCGACGCCCCAGCTGGTCGTCCACAGCGCGAGCAGGAGCCAGGGCACGACGGCGATGGCGGAGAAGTAGGTGGTGGTCGCCGCGGCGGCGGACAGGTCGCGGCCGCCGAGCGTGCCGCCGGTCTCGCCCACCAGTGAGCGCGCCTCGGCCACCAGCCGCCCGCTCACGGCCGGGCCCCCGGGAGGGGGGACGCGCAGGATGCGGTCGTCGGGTTGGATGGCCGCATGCGCGAGCTCACGTACGTCGCCATGCTGACCTTCGTGGTCGTGGCGACGCTGCCGCTGGAGGTGTTGCTGCGCACCCGTGTGTACGCCCGGGTCCGGAGGTTCGCGCTGGTGCTGCTCTGCGCGGGCCTGCCGTTCGTGCTCTGGGACGTCGCCGCCACCGCGGCCGGGCACTGGGAGTTCGACACCTCGCGCACGATCGGGCTCACGATGCCCGGGGGCCTGCCGCTCGAGGAGGTGCTGTTCTTCGTCGTGGTGCCGCTGGCCTCGGTCATGACGCTCGAGGCGGTGCGGTCGGTGAAGCGGTCGTGGCCGGTCGGCGACGAGGAGGACGCGTGAGCCACACCGAGGCCGTGCTCCTGGGCCTCGCGGCGACGGTCGTGCTCGACCTGGTCGTGCTGCGGACGCGGCTGCTGACCAGGCGTGCGTTCTGGGTCTCGTACGCCATCGTCCTGTTCTTCCAGCTGCTGACGAATGAGTGGCTCACCTCCCGAGGGGTCTTCGACTACGGCAGCGACGCGATCATCGGCTGGCGGATCGGCACCGCGCCGGTCGAGGACTTCGTCTTCGGGTTCTGCCTGGTGACGTGGTCGATGGCGTGGTGGGTGTGGTGGGGACGGCGCGGCGTGCAGCGCGAGACCCCGCCGGGTCCGCTGCCGGTGGTCACGCGGCTCGCCACGCGCAGGCGTCGCTGAGCGCAGCGAGGGTGCGGCGGGTCCTCTCGTCGACGGGCATCGTGGCCAGGACGTCGTGGGCCTGGCCGATGCGGGTCTCGATGCGCGCCTCGACCCGGCCGAGCGCGCCGGTCCCGGTGATGACCTCGCGTACCGCCTGCAGCCCCTCGGCACCACCGTCGGGGTCGCCGAGGTGGCGGTCGAGGACGCGCCGCTGACGGGTGCTGCCGTGCTCGGCGGCGTAGGTGACCAGCAGCGTGCGCTTGCCCTCGCGGACGTCGTCGCAGACCGGCTTGCCGGTCAGGTCGGGGTCGCCGAAGACGCCCAGGACGTCGTCGCGCAGCTGGAAGGCCTCGCCGACGGCGAGGCCGAAGCGGTCGAGCTGGTCGAGCAGCAGGCGGTCGGCGCCGCCGAGCGCCGCACCGAGGAGCAACGGGTGGGCGACGGTGTACTTGGCGCTCTTGTAGATCAGCACCCGGTCGGCGGCCGCGCTGCCCGAGCCGGGCCGGGCCTGGCCGAGCAGGTCGAGGTACTGGCCGGCGAGCACCTGGGTGCGCATCTCCTCCCACACGCGGCGGGCCGCGTGGGAGCGCTCGGGACGGTGCCGGCCGGCGGCGGCCTGGGCCGCGCTCAGCAGGTCGTCGGACCAGGTGAGGCACAGGTCGCCCGCGAGCACCGCGACGCCGTCGCCAAAGGTGCGGGCGTCGCCGTCGTAGGCCTCGGTGGCGTGGCGCTCGGAGAACGCCCGGTGGACCGTCGGCTGGTTGCGGCGCTGCTCGCTGCGGTCCATCACGTCGTCGTGGACCAGCGCGGCGAGGTGGAACATCTCGAGGGCGGCCGCGGCGGGCCACACCCCGGGCACGTCCTCACCGACGCCGGCGGCCGCGCGGGCGCCCGCGAGGCAGAAGGCGGCCCGCAGCCGCTTGCCGCCCTGCAGCAGCGCGCGCAGGCCCGTCACGACCTCGTGCAGGGAGGCGTCGACCTCGACCAGGGCCGCGGCCTGCCGGTCGACGTGGGTCTCGAGGACCGCCTCCACGCCGGCCAGGCCCTCGGGATCGAGGTCTCGGGGCGTGGCGAGCACCGGGGGCAGGTCCAGCATGGTGTCGAACGTAGGTGAGATGCGTGACGGAGTATTCACCCGAGCGGTTGCGCGAACTCGCCCGCGCGGGTGACCAGCGCCCCGGGAGTCGCGTCGGAAGTCCCGCTGTCTTGAACTGTTCAAGCGTTGGCCCTAGGGTCGGGACATGGCCCGAACCGACTTCGACGACGTGCTGCGGTCGGCCTCGCTGCGGGTGACCAGGCCACGCCTGGCCGTCCTCGCCGCGCTGCACGAGCACCCCCACGTCGACACCGACGCCGTCATCGGCCTGCTGCGCGACGGCGGCACCACCGTGTCCCACCAGGCCGTCTACGACGTGCTGCGCGCGCTCACCGACGCGGGCGTCGTACGCCGTATCCAGCCGGCCGGCGCCACCGCACGCTACGAGCTGCGCGTGGGCGACAACCACCACCACGTGGTCTGCCGCTCCTGCGGCGCCATCGGCGACGTCGACTGCGCCGTCGGCCACGCCCCCTGCCTGACCGCCTCCGACGACCACGGCTTCGTGGTCGACGAGGCGGAGGTCGTCTACTGGGGCCACTGCTCCAGCTGCGCGACCGCCGGTGCCCCGGCACCGCTCTGACACCGCACCGCCGTCGTACCCGCCACCTCGGAAGGAACCCCATGACCGACCCCCAGGACAGCGCCCCGCAGGACGCGCCCGAGAGCCCGCAGGGCGTCGACCGCAAGGAGGCCGCCGGTTGCCCGGTGGCCCCCGACTCGGCCCGCGCCCACGGCAGCGAGAGCGAGAACCCCGCGATCGACTCGCCGCAGCCGGTCAAGGGCGGGCGTCCGCACTCGCTCAAGGACTGGTGGCCCGACAGCCTCGACCTGTCGGTGCTCCACGCGCACTCGTCGAAGTCCAACCCGCTGGGCCCCGACTTCGACTACGCCGAGGAGCTCAAGACCCTCGACGTCGAGGCGCTCAAGCGCGACGTCACCGAGGTCCTCACCACCTCGCAGGACTGGTGGCCCGCCGACTTCGGCCACTACGGCGGTCTGATGATCCGGATGAGCTGGCACTCGGCCGGCACCTACCGCATCTACGACGGCCGCGGCGGCGCCGGTGACGGCGGCCAGCGCTTCGCGCCCCTCAACAGCTGGCCCGACAACGCCAACCTCGACAAGGCCCGTCGGCTGCTGTGGCCGGTCAAGGAGAAGTACGGCCAGCAGATCTCCTGGGCCGACCTCATCGTGCTCGCGGGCAACGTCTCGCTCGAGTCGATGGGCTTCGAGACCTTCGGCTTCGCCTTCGGCCGCGAGGACGTCTGGGAGCCCGAGGAGATCTTCTGGGGTCCCGAGGACACCTGGCTCGGCGACGAGCGCTACGCCGGCGAGCGCGAGCTGCACGAGTCGCTCGGCGCCGTCCAGATGGGCCTGATCTACGTCAACCCCGAGGGCCCCAACGGCAACCCCGACGCGCTGGCCTCGGCCCGCGACATCCGCGAGACCTTCGCCCGGATGGCGATGAACGACGAGGAGACCGTCGCGCTGATCGCCGGCGGCCACACCTTCGGCAAGACCCACGGCGCCGGCAATCCCGACCTCGTCGGCCCCGAGCCCGAGGGCGCCCCCATCGAGCAGCAGGGCCTGGGCTGGCTCAGCGCGCACGGCTCCGGCAAGGGCGGCGACACCATCACCAGCGGCCTCGAGGTCACCTGGACCGACCGGCCGACCGAGTGGACCAACCGCTACTTCGAGATCCTCTACGGCTACGAGTGGGAGCTCACCGAGAGCCCCGCCGGCGCCAAGCAGTGGGTGGCCAAGGACTCCG
>JAOPXU010000196.1 GCA_025964985.1 Nocardioides sp. | reverse complement strand
GGCGACCACCATGCACGCGGCGCCGCACGAGCGGGCGTCGGGCTGGCGCAGCCCGTCGGGGAGGTTCACGCGCGGCCGGCGACGAGCGCACCGACGCCGGCGGCGGCCTCGTCGGGAGAGACCGGGCGGCACCCCAGGGACACCGCGTGGGCCACGACCTCGCGCTGGGCGCGCATCAGCGCGAGCCCGCGGCGCACGAGCACGACGGGAGGCTTGCGGTGCTCGCGCAGGTCGCGCACCAGGCGCCGCCAGAACGTCACGACCGCCGGCTGGCGCACGCAGTACGCCGCCGCCAGCAGGCCCTCCTCCTCGAGGTGCGGCACGACCTCCTGGGCGAAGATCCCCTCCGCCACGACGTACGCCGCCCCGTGCAGGTCGAGCCGCTGCCAGCCGGTCCGGCCGTCGTGGGCGATGTCGTAGACCGGCACGTCACCCGCTCCGCCACGGCAGATCGCCACCAGGGAGGCGACGGCGTCGTCGCACAGCCACGAGTCGGGGTGGTCCCAGTCGGCGAGGCCGGCGTTGGCGCCCTCGACGATGCGTGGGAGCGTCGGGTCGCTGCCGTCCTTGTAGTAGTCGTCGAGCCGCAGGACCGGCAGGTCGAGCCGCTCGGCGAGCCGTGACTTTCCCGACCCGGAGGGGCCGGCGAGGACGATGACCCTGGCGTGCACGTGTGGTCAGACGCCCATCGGGTGCCAGACCGTCTTGATCTCGACGAAGTCGGTCATGGTGTCGAGGCCCGGCACGGCGGTCCAGTCGGGCTCAGCCGCGGGCGCACGGCGTACGCGCTTGAGGTTGTCGGCGGCGGCGATCTCGAGCTCGGTGGCCAGCGCGACGTCACCGGCGGTGCCGACGAGGTCGATGGCGTCGACGTCCATGTGGGAGGCCAGCCACGGGCCGACCACCGCGGCGTCGCCGGTGAGGATGTTGATGACCCCGCCCGGCACGTCGGAGGTGGCCAGCACCTCGGCGAAGGTCACAGCAGGCAGCGGTCGTCGGTACGACGACACCACGACGGCGGTGTTGCCGGTGACGACGACGGGCGCGACCACCGAGACGAGCCCCAGCAGCGAGGAGGCCTGCGGCGCGAGGACCGCGACGACGCCGCTCGGCTCGGGCGTGGAGAGGTTGAAGAACGGCCCGGCGACCGGGTTGGCGTTGCCGACGACCTGGGTCAGCTTGTCGGCCCACCCGGCGTACCAGACGAGGCGGTCGATCGCGGCGTCGACGGAGGCGCCGGCCCGACCGGCCGAGAGGCCCTCGGACTGCTGGACCGCGGTCACGAACTGCGGCCGACGGTCCTCCATGACCTCCGCGACGCGGTAGAGGACCTGCGCGCGGTTGTAGGCGGTGCGGCCCGACCAGCCGCCGACGGCCTTGCGGGCGGCGACGACCGCGTCACGGCCGTCCTTGCGGGAGGCGAGTGCGGCGTTGGCCACGAACTGTCCCTTCGCGTCCTCGACGGGGTAGGAGTGACCGGACTCCGAGCGCGGGAACGCGCCGCCGATGTAGAGCTTGTAGGTCTTGCGTACGTCGATGCGCGCCATCAGAGGTCGCCTCCCTTGAGGTAGGCCGAGAGCCCGTGCCGGCCGCCCTCGCGACCCTGGCCCGACTCCTTGTAGCCACCGAAGGGGCTGGTCGGGTCGAACTTGTTGAACGTGTTGGCCCAGACCACGCCGGCCTGGAGGCGGCTCGCGACGTGGAGGATGAGCGAGCCCTTCTCGGTCCACACCCCGGCCGACAGTCCGTAGGGCGTGTTGTTGGCCTTCTCGATGGCCTCTGACGGCGTGCGGAAGGTGAGCACCGAGAGCACCGGTCCGAAGATCTCCTCGCGGGCGATCCGGTGGGCCTGGGTGACGCCGGTGAAGATCGTCGGCGGGAACCAGAAGCCGCGCTCGGGCAGGTCGCACGGCGGCGACCAGCGCCCGGCACCCTCCTGCTCGCCGATGTCGCTCAGCTCGCGGATGCGCTGCAGCTGCTCGGCGGAGTTGATGGCGCCGACGTCGGTGTTCTTGTCGAGCGGGTCGCCGACGCGCAGCGTGCCCATGCGCGTGCGCAGCTTGGCCAGCAGCTCCTCGGCGATCGACTCCTGCACCAGCAGCCGCGAGCCGGCGCAGCACACGTGGCCCTGGTTGAAGAAGATCCCGTTGACGATGCCCTCGACGGCCTGGTCGATGGGGGCGTCGTCGAAGACGATGTTGGCGGCCTTGCCGCCGAGCTCGAGCGTCACCTTCTTGCTCGTGCCGGCCACCGCGCGGGCGATCGCCTTGCCGACGGCGGTGGAGCCGGTGAAGGCCACCTTGTCGACGTCGCCGTGGGCGACGAGCGCCTGGCCGGTGGCGCCGGCGCCGGTGACGATGTTGACCACGCCGGGCGGCAGGTCGGCCTGCTGGCAGATCTCCGCGAACAGCAGCGCGGTCAGCGGCGTCGTCTCGGCCGGCTTGAGCACCACGGTGTTGCCGCAGGCCAGGGCGGGCGCGATCTTCCACGCCAGCATCAGCAGCGGGAAGTTCCACGGGATGATCTGCCCGGCCACGCCGAGCGGGGTCGTGCCGTAGCCGGAGTGCTCGAGCTTGTCGGCCCACCCGGCGTAGTAGAAGAAGTGCGCCGCCACGATCGGTACGTCGACGTCGCGCGACTCCTTGATCGGCTTGCCGTTGTCGAGCGACTCCAGGACGGCGAGCTCGCGGCTGCGCTCCTGGATGATGCGGGCGATCCGGTAGAGGTACTTGGCGCGCTCGCTGCCCGGCATCCGCGACCAGACGCGGGTGTGGGCGCGGCGCGCGGCCCGCACGGCGGCGTCGACGTCGGCGTCGCTGGCCTCGGCGACCTCGGCGAGGACCTCCTCGGTGGCCGGGCTGATCGTCTTGAACGGCGTGCCGTGGCCGTCGACGAACTCGCCGTCGATGAACAGGCCGTAGGTCGCCTTGAGGTCGAGGATGCTCCGCGACTCGGGGGCGGGTGCGTAGGTGAAGTCCATGGTGTCGGTGTCCTCGGGTGCCCTCAGTCGAGGGTGAAGTAGTCGGGACCGGAGTAGCGGCCCGTGGTCGTCTTGGTGCGCTGCATGAGCAGCTCGTTGAGCAGCGTCGAGGCCCCGAAGCGGAACCAGTCGGGGTCGAGCCAGTCGGGCCCGGCGACCTCGTTGACCATCACGAGGTACTTGATCGCGTCCTTGCC
>JAOPXU010000421.1 GCA_025964985.1 Nocardioides sp. | reverse complement strand
TCGTGGTCGAGATGGCGACGACCGGCCAGACCGGCATGGGCTTCCCGACCGAGTACGGCGGCGGCGGGGACATCGGCGCCTCGGTGGCGGCCTTCGAGACGCTGGCCTACGGCGACCTGTCGGTGCTCGTGAAGGTCGGCGTGCAGTTCGGGCTGTTCGGCGGCGCGATCCTGCAGCTCGGCACCCAGGAGCACCACGACACCTACCTGGCCGACCTCATCACGGGCAAGCTGATGGGCTGCTTCGCGATGACCGAGACCGGCCACGGCTCCAACGTGCAGGCGCTCGGCACCGTGGCGACGTACGACCTGGCGACGCAGGAATTCGTCATCACCTCCACGCGGCCCGACGCGTGGAAGGACTACATCGGCAACGCCGCCGCCCACGGCGAGATGGCGGTCGTGTTCGCGCAGCTCGTCGTCGGCGGCGAGTCGAAGGGTGTGCATGCGCTGATGGTGCCGATCCGCGTCGACGGCGAGCCCGCGCCCGGCGTCAAGATCGAGGACGACGGCCTCAAGATGGGCCTCAACGGCGTCGACAACGGGCGGCTCTGGTTCGACGGCGTCCGGGTGCCGCGTGAGGCGCTGCTCAACCGCTTCGCCGACGTCACGGCCGAGGGGCTCTACACCAGCGACATCGACAACGCGAACAAGCGCTTCTTCACCATGCTCGGCACCCTGGTGCAGGGCCGCGTCTGCGTCGGTGGCGCCGGGATCAACGCCTCCAAGGTCGCGATCACCATCGCCACCAAGTACGCCCTCAACCGCCGCCAGTTCGAGGCGACCAGCGACACCGAGGAGGAGCTGCTCCTCGACTACGGCCTGCACCAGCGCCGGCTGTTCCCGCTGCTGGCCCGCACCTTCGCGCTGCACTTCGCCCAGGAGGTCGTCGCCGGGCAGGGCCACGACGTCTTCGCCGGCACGCTGGACCCGGACGCCGACCCCGACCTGGCCCGTCGCGAGCTCGAGTCCCGCGCCGCCGGCACCAAGGCCCTCGGCACCTGGCACGCCACCCGCACCATTCAGGAGTGCCGCGAGGCCTGCGGCGGCGCGGGCTACCTCGCCGAGAACCGCTTCGCCGCGCTCAAGGCCGACACCGACGTCTTCACGACGTTCGAGGGCGACAACCACGTGCTGCTGCAGCTGGTCGCCAAGGGCCTGCTGACGGCGTACTCGAGCGAGTTCGAGGACATGGACCAGTTCGGCATGGTCCGCTTCGTCGCGGGCCTCGCCGTCGAGACGGTCATCGAGAAGACCAACGTGCACAAGCTGCTCGAGCGCATCAAGGACGTCCTGCCCGGTGGCGACGCGCGCTGGGACCAGGAGGCCGGGCTGCTCGACCCCGACTACCAGCTGGCGATGTACCGCTTCCGCGAGGAGCACACGCTCGCCGGCGTCGCCCGCCGGCTCAAGCGCGGCATGGACGGCGGGATGAACCCCGGCCAGGTGTTCTCCCGCGTGCAGGACCACGTTATCGCCGCCGCCCGCGCCCACATGGAGCGGCTCGTGCTCGAGGCGTTCGTCGAGAAGACGCGCGCCATGCCCGACGGCGACGACAAGGTCGCGCTCAACCTGCTCTGCGACCTGCACGCGCTGTCCGGCATCGAGGCCGACCGCGCCTGGTACATGGAGCACGGCCGGCTCTCGTCCCAGCGCAGCAAGGCGATCAGCCGCGAGATCGCCGACCTGTGCCGCCGGATCCGCCCCATCGCCGGCGACCTCGTCGACGCGCTCGGCGTGCCCGACGCGATGCTGCGCTCGCCCGAGATGCTCGACCGGGTCTAGGCGGTGCTCGCCGTCGTCCTGCCCGACCACGGGTACGACGTCCTCCCGGTCGCCTGGACGCTGCGGGGCCTGACGTGAAGGTGCCCGGACTCGGCGGCTGGGGCGACGACCCCGCCTGGGCCACGGTCTACGACTGGTCGGTCGAGCACCCCCGCGCCGGCGGCCTGGTCTGGCGCTTCGGCATCCAGAGCGACCTGCGCCGCCTCTACGCCGCCACCGACGAGATCGGCCGGCAGCCCGCCGGCGCCCGCGTCCTCGACGTGCCGTGCGGCGGCGGCGTCGCCCTGCGCGGGCTGCGGCCCGGCCAGGGCGTCGACTACGTCGCCGCCGACATCGCCCAGACGATGCTCGACCGCACCATGGCTGCGGCCCGCCGCCGCGGCGTCGCCGACCAGGTCGTGCCGCGCGTCGCCGACGTCGGGGCGCTGCCGTTCGAGGACGACGAGTTCGACCTCGTCGTGTCCTTCACCGGTCTGCACTGCTTCCCGGACCCGGCGCGCGCCGTCGTCGAGATGACGCGGGTGCTGCGACCCGGCGGTGTCATCACCGGCAGCGCGATCCTCAACGACACCGGCCTGCGCCACGAGCCGCTGCGTCGCGGCGGCCGGCTCGCCGGGCTGATGGGCCCCGGCTGCACCGGTGCCGAGCTCGTGCACTGGCTCGCCGCCCGCGGCGTGCCCGACGTCGAGGTCGAGCGCTCCGGCGCGATGGGCTACTTCCGCGGCGTCAAGGTCTGAGCGGGTGCGGGTCCGAGAATCTCCGCTGAAGCGGTGGATCTCCTGCTTCTGGTAGGAAACTTCGTACAAGAACCCGGAGTTCCGTACGAGAAGGTCGCTCGCGAACGCTCAGGCCGCCCGCACCCTCATCGCCCGGCGGATGCGAGCGGCGGTGTGCTGAGGGTTGTCGAGGTCCGCCCAGGTGAGCCGGACGACGCTCCAGCCGGTGACCTCGCGGATGAGGTCCTCTCGCGCCTTCTCCCGCATCACGGCCTGCTCGATCGTCTCGCCCTCCCGGCGCAGCTGGTGGTACTTGGTCCTGCCGTCGAACTCGACGACGACACCCAGCTCGGGCCAGGCGAAGTCGACACGAGCGACGACGGTGCCGTCCTCGAGCCGGACCTCGTACTGCGGCACCGGCCGCGGCAGCCCGACCGTCCAGAAGAAGTGGTCGCAGCGGGTCTCGCCGACCGACTCCAGCCGCGGGTCCGCGAGCAGCAGCACCGGGTGGATCCTGAGCGAGCCCGGCCAGTAGGTGCTGCGTTCGGCCTGCAGACGCAGTTCCTCCAGGCTCATCTCACCGCGGTGCAGGAAGTGGTTGGCCTGGACGAGCGCAGCCTGCGCGCCGTCAGTGCATGCCACCTCGACCACCGCCCGGGCCGGCACGGTGACGCGCAAGCCGGCATGCTCGCGTACGTCGACGACGCGGCAGTCACCGAGGTGGTGGACGACCCTGCTGGCACGTCGCCCACCGCCCGAGGTGTGGGTCAGGTGTGCGCTGCTGAGGTCGAGGCCCCAATCGGGTCCGCCCTGCACCAGGCAGCTGCTCGCCTGGGACAGCAGGACGTGGTCGTCGTACTGCGCCATCACGAGGCGGCACAGGAGCCGGTGGCGCTCGGCCTTGTCGGCGTGCATGTAGTCCGACCGCAGGCAGTAGCCGCCCTGACGGAGCCGGACCAGCACACCCGTTCGGACCAGGGTGGCCAGCGCGTTGTCGTCGACGCCGGCTCCACAGCGTTCCTGCGAGCAGTAGCCCGTGGGCGTCACAGAGGCCGACCAGGGGATGCGGGTGGCTGAGCGGTTGCATGCCCGGCACGATGCCCCCGCCAGATGCTGGCGTCGCCCCGTGGTGCTGCGCCTGTGGAC
This sequence comes from Nocardioides sp., assembly GCA_025964985.1. Lineage (GTDB taxonomy): Bacteria > Actinomycetota > Actinomycetes > Propionibacteriales > Nocardioidaceae > Nocardioides. The sequence continues at coordinate 22,466 of JAOPXU010000421.1, read as the reverse complement.
AACCGCCTGGACCGGTCGTCTGTCGCCGCCCGGCGCGCGCTTGCTTCTTGTACGGAACTCCTGCTTCTCGTACGAAACTTCGTGCAAGAAGCAGGAGAATCTCCGCTGGAGCGGTGATTCTCGGACGATCGAGCGCCCCGGCTCACCAAGGCGTCGGTGCGGACTCAGGCGTGGTGGTAGCCCTCGGTCTTGGCGCGCTCGAACGACGCAAGCACCTCGAGCTCGGCGTCGGAGCGACCGACCCAGTCAGCACCCTCGACGGACTTGCCGGGCTCGAGGTCCTTGTAGACCTCGAAGAAGTGCTGGATCTCGAGCCGGTCGAACTTCGGCACGTGGTTGATGTCGCGGATGTGCTCCTGGCGCGGGTCGGTCGACGGCACGCACAGCACCTTGTCGTCGCCGCCGGCCTCGTCGGTCATCCGGAACATGCCGATCGCGCGGCACTTGATCAGGCAGCCGGGGAACGTCGGCGCGGCGAGGAGCACGAGGGCGTCGAGGGGGTCGCCGTCGAGGCCGAGGGTGTTCTCGATGTAGCCGTAGTCGGCGGGGTACTGCGTCGACGTGAACAGCATCCGGTCGAGGCGCATCCGGCCGGTCGCGTGGTCGACCTCGTACTTGTTGCGCTCACCCTTGGGGATCTCGATCAGTACGTCGAACTCCAGCACGTGCTTCCTCCGGTCGGTCTGCGGGGCGCGGCTCCGCAGACGTGGGGCCCCGCGGTTCTGGCGCCTAGTGTTCCGCACAATGTCCGTGGCCGTGCAACGGGGCACGAGCAGGGAGACGATCGACACCTCTCGACGAGGGTGACGGCAGGGAGGGGGAGCGGTGGCCAGCAGGACGACGGACCGCAGCAGCGACCGCAGTGCCGTTCGCGGCACGGTGCTCCTCGTGCTCGTCCTGGCCCTCGTGGCCGGCGGCGTCGCGGTCCTCCGCTACGACCTCCTCGACCGCGTGCCCGGGCTCGGCCCGTCCTCGCCCGACAGCTCCGACCCGGCCGCCGTCGCCCCGCCCGAGGGCGTCGAGCTGCCCGAGGTCGTCGCCCCGCCCGTGGTGGCGCGGGCGTCGTCGACCGAGGCTGCGCTCGACCCCGCCGCCGTACGCCGCACGCTGCAGCGGTTCCTGCGCGACCGCCGGCTCGGGCCGCACGTCCTCGCCGAGGTCGCGCCGCTCAAGGGCCCGGCGACCTTCACCCGCGGCGCCCGCCCCGACGAGACCGCCGTACCGGCCTCGACGACCAAGGTCGTCACCGGCGTCGCGGCCCTGCTCGCGCTGGGGCCCGACCACGTCTTCACCACCGAGGTACGACGCGCCGGCGGCGTCCTGACCCTGGTCGGCGGCGGCGACCCGCTCCTGGAGCGCGGTCCGCTCAACGAGGGCGAGCCGTGGCCCTACCCCGCGCGCGCCGACCTCGCCGACCTCGCCCAGGCGACGGCGGCCGCGCTCTCGACCGACGGCGTGCGCCGGGTGCGCCTGGCCTACGACGACTCGCTGTTCACCGGCCCCGACGTCAACGAGACCTGGGAGCCCGACTACGTCTCCTCGGCCGAGGTCAGCCCCACGTCCGCGCTCTGGGTCGACGAGGGCCGGGTGGGCTCCTTCGAGCGCGCCGCCGACCCGGCCGACGAGGCCGCCCGCTCCTTCGTCGTGGCGCTCGAGGAGGCCGGCGTCCAGGTGCGCGGCGCCCCGGTCCGTCGCAAGGCGCCGCGCAGCGAGCCGATCGCCGCGGTCACCAGCGCGCCGCTCGGCGAGATCGTCGAGCGCCTGCTCGACGTCAGCGACAACGACGCCTCCGAGGTGCTGCTGCGCCACGTCGGCCTGGCCACGTCGGGCGAGGGGTCGATCGAGGCCGGGCGCGACGGCGTACGACAGGTCCTGCGCGCGGCCGGCGTCCGGATGGGCGCCAGCGAGCTCTACGACGGCAGCGGCCTGTCGCGCGCCAACCGGATGGACCCCTCGCTGCTGGTCTCGGTGCTGCAGCTCGCCGCCTCGCCTGACCACCCCGACCTGCGCGCGGTCGTCACCGGCCTGCCCGTGGCGGGGTTCACCGGCTCGCTGACCTACCGGATGGACGAGGGACCGCCGGCCGGACGCGGTCGGGTGCGGGCCAAGACCGGCACCCTGAGCGGCGTCAGTTCGCTGGCCGGGATCGCGACCGGCGTCGACGGCGACGTCATGGTCTTCGTGCTGATGGCCGACCGGGTGCGCGACGCCGACGAGACGCTGGCCCGCACGACCCTCGACAGCGCCGCGGCCGCCCTCGGCGCCTGCGCCTGCGGCCGCTGACCGGCCGCTGACGGGCACCGCGGCTGTTACCGAACCCTGGGGGATCCGGTGCACGAGTGTTCCCCGCGCGTGCCCGGGACGTGGCGATCGCGACCGTAGCGTTCTCCTCATCAGCTCGACCGGCACCGCGCATCTGGGGGGATCGCGGAACGGACGGGCCCCGCATGGGATCCAGTGAGGACTGGCTCGGCGCTCCGGGGGGAGCAGCCTGGAGCCGGTCCTCGCCGGCTTTTTCGACCGGGGCGTTGGTCGCCGCCGGGTAGGTTCGTCGCATGAACCCGCCCGACGACCGTGCCCCCGAGATGGTCGACTGGGACCTCGCCGTACGCATCGCCTCCCGCCTCGCGGGCAAGGGCCCCGACGTCTCGGCGAGCGAGGCCAGCGCCGTCGTCGCCGAGCTGCGGGCCGGCGCCGAGCGCTCCACGGGCCTGGTGCGTGAGTTCACCGGTCTCGTCGCCGCCGACCACACCGCGCCCGTCCTCGTGGTCGACCGCCCCGGCTGGATCCAGGCCAACACCGACGCCTTCCGCTACCTCGTCTCGCCGCTCGTCGACAAGCTCAGCGAGAAGAAGCCGCCCACCGGCGCCGCGCTGGCGATCGGCTCCAAGATCACCGGCGCCGAGGTCGGCGGCCTGCTCGGCTTCCTCGCCGGCAAGGTGCTCGGCCAGTTCGACCCCTTCCACGCCCCCGACGGTCGGCTGCTGCTGGTGGCGCCCAACATCGTCCACGTCGAGCGCGAGCTCGGCGCCGACCCGAGCGACTTCCGGCTGTGGGTGTGCCTGCACGAGGAGACCCACCGGGTGCAGTTCACCGCGGTGCCGTGGATGCGCGACCACCTCTTCTCCGAGGTGCAGGCGCTCTCGGCCACGGTCAGCCCCTCCGGCGTCGACGAGCTGGTCAAGCGCGTCTCGGCCGCCCTGCGCAACGGCATCGGCGAGGGCGGCATCGTCGAGCTCTTCAGCACCCCGGAGCAGAAGGAGATCCTCGACCGCGTCACTGGGATGATGTCGCTGCTCGAGGGCCACGCCGACGTCGTCATGGACGGCGTCGGACCGTCGGTCATCCCGACCGTCGACGACATCCGCAAGAGCTTCACCCAGCGCCGCAAGGGCGTCGGCGCCCTCGACCGGATGCTGCGCCGCCTGCTCGGCCTCGACGCCAAGATGGCGCAGTACCGCGACGGCGCCCACTTCGTGCGCACCGTCGTCGACAAGGTCGGCATGACCGAGTTCAACGCGGTCTGGGAGCGCGCCGAGCACCTGCCGTCCAAGGCCGAGCTCGCCGATCCCGACGCCTGGGTCTCGAGGGTGCTGGGTTGACCCTGGACCCCAGCGTCGCCGCCGTCCGGGTCGCCGTACGCCGGCGGCTGCGGGGCCTGGAGTCCCCGGCCGTCCTGGTCGCCTGCTCGGGCGGGGCCGACTCCCTGGCGCTGCTCGCGGCCACGGTGTTCGAGACCCGACGCCTCGACGTCAGGGTCGTGGGGGCGATCGTCGACCACGGGCTCCAGGAGGGCTCTGCCGACCACACCGCTCGCGTCGTGGCCCAGATGGTGCGCCTCGGGGTCGACGAGACCGCCTCGGGCCGGGTGCGGGTCGACGCCGCCGGCCTCGGGCCCGAGGCCGCTGCCCGCGAGGCCCGCTACGACGTGCTCGACCAGATGGGCCGCCACTTCGGCGCGAGCAGGGTGCTGCTCGGTCACACCCTCGACGACCAGGCCGAGACCGTCCTGCTCGGCCTGGCCCGCGGCAGCGGCGGACGCTCGATCGGCGGCATGCGCCGCGCCTTCCACCGCGACGAGGCCTCCGACGGACCGGTCTTCTGGCGACCGCTGCTCGACCTGCGGCGCTCGCAGACCGAGGCCGCGTGCCGCGCCGAGGGCATCGAGTGGTGGCAGGACCCCCACAACGACGACTCGCGCTTCGCGCGCTCCCGCGTGCGCCGCACCGTGCTGCCGGTCCTGGAGCGAGAGCTGGGCCCCGGCATCGCCGAGGCCCTGGCCCGCACCGGTGAGCAGCTGCAGGCCGACGGCGAGGTGCTCGACGCGCTCGCCGAGCAGCGCCACCTCGAGCTCCACCACGACACCACCGGCTTCGACGTCGGCGACCTGGCGCCGCTCGACCTCGCCCTGCGCCACCGCGTGCTCCGGCTCGCCGCGCTGCGCGCCGGCTGCCCGCCGTCCGAGCTGACGTCGGTGCACATCAAGGCGCTGGCCGAGCAGGTGTGGAACACCACCCACCTGCCGCGCCGGATCCAGCTGCCCGGCCACGTGACCGCGATCCGCGAGGGCGACGTGCTGCGCTTCGTCCGGGCACCACTAGCCTGAACTCATGGACGCAGCCCACGTCGACAGCGACCTCGTGAACGTCCTCTTCACCGAGGCCCAGATCCACGAGAAGGTGGGCGAGCTGGCGGCCCGCATCGAGAAGGACTACGAGGGCCAGGACCTGCTCATCGTCGGCATCCTGCGCGGCGCGGTCATGGTGATGGCCGACATGGCCCGCGCCTTCACCCGCCACGTCGAGATGGACTGGATGGCCGTCTCGTCCTACGGCTCGGGCACCAAGTCCAGCGGCGTCGTCCGCATCCTCAAGGACCTCGACACCGACATCTCCGGGCGCCACGTCGTCATCGTCGACGAGATCATCGACACCGGCCTGACCCTGTCGTGGCTCACGTCCAACCTCACCTCCCGCAGCCCGGCGAGCGTCGAGATCTGCACGCTCCTGCGCAAGCCCGAAGCCCTGCAGATGCCCGTCGACGTCAAGTACGTCGGCTGGGACATCCCCAACGAGTTCGTCGTCGGCTACGGCCTCGACTTCCGCGAGCGCTACCGCAACCTGCGCGACATCGGCACCCTCGCCCCGCACGTCTACAGCTGACCGGCCGACCCGGGTCGCCGCGGCAGGCGGCCGGGGAGGGCCCCCACCCACACCCCTGAGAAGATGGCAGCGTCCCCGGCGCCCTGTACCGTCGAGGATCCAGTCGTGCTACCTGCGGAAGTGTGGTCGTGAAGCGGATTTTCAAGGGTCCTTGGATCTGGATCGGTGTGGCGGTGATCGCCGTCGTGCTCGCGCTGCAGTTCCTCGCGTCCGGGGGCGGCTACGACGAGGTCCCGACCTCCCAGGCGCAGGAGTACATCGCCGAGGGCCAGGTCAAGACGATCACGTTCATCGACGGTGAGCAGAAGATCGAGATCGAGCTCCAGGACGGTGTGCGCAGCGAGAGCGGCGACAAGGTCGCCGCCTACTGGGTCATGGGTCAGCAGCAGAGCCTCATCGCGCAGGCCGAGGCCGAGCTCGAGACCAACGGCGGCACGATCGAGAAGCTCACCTCCGAGAACCCCCAGCCGAGCGCGCTGGCCAGCATCTTCTTCACGCTGATCCCGTTCATCCTGATCATCGCGTTGTTCCTGTGGCTGATGAACAGCGTGCAGGGCGGCGGCGGTCGCGTGATGCAGTTCGGCAAGTCCAAGGCCAAGCTCATCTCCAAGGACATGCCCAAGACCACGTTCGCCGACGTCGCCGGCTGCGACGAGGCGATCGAGGAGCTCGGCGAGATCAAGGAGTTCCTCCAGGAGCCCGCCAAGTTCCAGGCCGTCGGCGCCAAGATCCCCAAGGGCGTGCTGCTCTACGGCCAGCCCGGCACCGGCAAGACCCTGCTCGCCCGCGCGGTCGCGGGCGAGGCGGGCGTGCCGTTCTACTCCATCTCCGGCTCCGACTTCGTCGAGATGTTCGTCGGCGTCGGCGCGAGCCGCGTGCGCGACCTGTTCGAGCAGGCCAAGGAGAACGCCCCGGCGATCGTCTTCATCGACGAGATCGACGCCGTGGGCCGTCACCGCGGCACCGGCATGGGCGGTGGCCACGACGAGCGCGAGCAGACGCTCAACCAGCTCCTCGTCGAGATGGACGGCTTCGACGTGCGCGGCGGCGTCATCCTCATCGCCGCCACCAACCGTCCCGACGTCCTCGACCCGGCGCTGCTGCGCCCGGGCCGCTTCGACCGCCAGATCTCCGTCGACGCCCCCGACCTCGCCGGTCGCACCAAGATCCTGCAGGTCCACGCCCGCGGCAAGCCGCTGGCCGCCGACATCAAGCTCGAGGACACCGCGCGTCGCACGCCCGGCTTCTCCGGTGCCGACCTGGCCAACGTGCTCAACGAGGCCGCGCTGCTCACCGCGCGCAACAACGCCAAGACGATCGACGCCGCCGCCCTCGACGAGGCGATCGACCGCGTCATCGCCGGGCCGCAGCGCCGCACGCGCCTGATGAGCGAGAAGGAGAAGCTCGTCACGGCCTACCACGAGGGCGGCCACGCCCTCGTCGCCGCCGCGATGCCGCAGACCGACCCGGTCCACAAGATCACGATCCTGCCGCGCGGTCGCGCCCTCGGCTACACGATGGTGCTGCCCGATGAGGACAAGTACTCCCAGACCCGCTCCGAGCTGCTCGACAAGCTGGCCTACATGCTCGGCGGCCGGGCGGCGGAGGAGATGATCTTCCACGACCCGACGACCGGTGCCGGCAACGACATCGAGAAGGCCACCAACCTGGCCCGCGCGATGGTGACCCAGTACGGCATGACCGAGCGCCTCGGTGCGATCAAGCTCGGCAACGACAACGACCAGCCGTTCGTCGGTCGCGACTTCGGACACTCGCGCAACTACAGCGAGGACGTCGCCGCGATCGTCGACGACGAGGTCAACAAGCTGCTGAGCACCGCCCACCAGGAGGCGTTCGACGCCCTGGAGGCCAACCGCGACGTGCTCGACGCCCTGGTCCTCGCGCTGCTCGACAAGGAGACGCTCGACAAGCAGCAGGTCGCCGAGATCTTCCTGCCGCTCAAGCGCCGGGCCGACCGCCCGGCGTGGACCGGCTCGCCGACCCGCAACCCCTCCGCGATCCCGCCCGTCGAGATCCCGCAGGCCATCCGCGACCGCGTCGCGGCCAACGGTCTCCTCGCCAAGCAGCCCGAGCAGGGCGGCGCCATCGTGACCCCGCCCGGACCGGGTGGCGACGTGCACGACCCCGGCCTCAACGGCGGCGCCGGCGGGTCCACCCCGCCCACCCCGCCGTGGCCGGGTGCCTGACGTGGTCGACCCCATCGGTGGCCAGGTCATCGACCCGGCCAAGGTGCCCGATTTCGACCACGCCCGGGCCGAGGCCGCCGTCCGCGAGCTGCTCTGCGCGATCGGTGAGGACCCCGACCGCGAGGGCCTGCTCGACACCCCGGCGCGGGTCGCCCGCGCCTACGCCGAGCTGACCGTCGGGCTGCGCCAGCGCCCGGAGGACGTGCTCACCACGACGTTCGACATCGGCCACGACGAGATGGTCCTGGTCCGCGACATCGAGCTGTGGTCGATGTGCGAGCACCACCTGGTGCCGTTCACCGGCGTCGCCCACGTCGGCTACATCCCGGCCGCCACGGGCAAGATCACCGGGCTCTCCAAGCTGGCCCGCCTGGTCGACGTCTACGCCAAGCGCCCGCAGGTCCAGGAGCGGCTGACCACGCAGGTCGCCGACGCGCTCATGGACATCCTCGAGGCCCAGGGCGTCATCGTGGTGATCGACGCCGAGCACCTCTGCATGACGATGCGCGGGGTCCGCAAGGCGGGCGCGCGCACCCTCACCTCGGCGGTCCGGGGCACCATGCGCACCGACCCCGCCACCCGTGCCGAGGCGATGGCGTTGATCCACCGGGTCCGGTGAGCCGGCTGCTGTCCCGCGTGGCGTCGCTCCTGGGCGACGCCCCCTCGGTGACGGTCGTCGTCCCCGACGACCGCGACCTCAGCGCCCTCGAGGCCCCCGGTCGCCACCTGTGGGCCCAGCGGCCGCGCGGCCGTGCGGTCGCGCTGCACGACGACCTCACCGGCCTCGGCCACGCCGACGCGGTCGTCGACCTCGCCCGTGGCCCGGGCGCCGTCGAGCGGCTCGGGGTGCTGGCCGCCCACGTGCGCCGCGGCGGGCTCCTCGTCGTGGCCGTGCCCGGCCGCCCTGACGCTCGCGACCCCCTGCTCGAGCTCGTCGCCGAGCTGCAGGCGCTGCGCGCGGGCGACCTCGAGCCGCCGTCGCGCCGACGCGACCCGCGCCCCTACCCCCTCCGCGACCTCCACGCCCTCGCGGCGACCCTCGAGGTCCTCGAGCTCGACGACGTCCTGCTCGTCGCCCGCGTGGCGGTCGAGACGTGGAGCGTGCTGCCCGAGGCCCGCGCCGACGACGTGCTGGCCGCGACCCCCGGCCTCGGCCACGTCGTCACGAGCCGACCCGCCGAGCGTCGTACGACGTCCGCCCGGATGCGCAGCAGCTGGGCCGAGGAGGCGCCCCTGCCCGCCCACGACGCCCCCCACCTGTCGCTGCGCTCCTACGACGACGTGGTGGTCACTCCCCGGATGATCGCCCACGCCCGCGACGTCGTGCTGCCCCAGGCGTTCCGCAACACCGAGCACAAGCGGCCCCGCACCCCGCCGCTGACCGACTGGACCAGGTGGTCGGTGCGGGTGCCCCACGAGCTCGGCGTCGGTGGCCCGCCGCCGACCCGGCTGCCCGGCACCTGGTTCCACGCCGACAACCTGATGCGCGGCCACTTCGGCCACGCCATCACCGAGCAGGTCTCGCAGCTGTGGGCCTGGCCCGAGGTGCTGGCCCGCCACCCCGACGCCGGCGTCCTGGTCGCCGCGGCCACCAAGCCGGTCGCCACCTGGGAGCTCGACCTGCTCGAGGCCGCCGGGGTGCCGCGCGAGCGCGTCCACGCCGCGCCCGGTCCGGTCCGCGTCGACCGCCTCCTGGCCGCCACCCCGGGCTACGTGATCCTGCGCCACGTCCACCCGTCGCTGCGCGAGCTCTACGCCGCCACAGGCGAGGCCCTCGAGCAGCGCTCCGGCCTCGAGTCCACCCCGCGGCGCATCTTCGTGACGCGCCCCGGTGACAAGCGGCGCTGCCACGAGGCGGCCGACGTCGAGGCGCTGTTCGAGGCCCACGGCTTCACCGTCGTCGCGCCCGAGGCGCATCCCCTGCCCGACCAGGCGGCGATGGCCCGCAACGCCGAGGCCGTGGCCGGCTACGGCGGCAGCGGGATGTTCCACCTGCTGCTGGGCGGGACGCCCCGACCCGTGGTCGTCGTCTCCCACACCGGCTACCACGTGTGGAACGAGAAGGCGATCGCCGCGCTCTGGGACGACCCCATCACCGTCGTGCGCGGCGTACCCGACCTGGTGACCGAGGGGTTCAGCGAGCGGGCGATGCACTCCGACTACCACCTCGACCTCGACGGTCCCGCAGGCCGCCTGCTGCGCGAGGCCCTCGCGGAGCTCTGACGCCGACGGGCCTTAGGGTTTCCGCCATGCGTCGCCACGACCTCCTCGCCGAGCTGCACCGGCTGCTGGCCCCCCGGACCTACCTCGAGATCGGGGTCAACGTCGGCGGCAGCATGACGCTGTCGCGGACCCGCTCGATCGGCGTCGACCCCTACTTCTCGGTCGACCGCGAGATCATGTGCGACGTCCACCTGGTCCGCACCTCGAGCGACGAGTTCTTCGCCCGGCAGCACCCGCTCGCCCACTTCGACGAGCCGCTCATCGACCTGGCGTTCATCGACGGCATGCACCTGGCCGAGTACGCCTTCCGCGACTTCGTCAACGTCGAGCGCTTCTGCCACCCCGGCTCCGTGGTCGTCATCGACGACATGCTGCCGCGCGACGTCCCCGAGGCGCGCCGCGACCGCTCGGTGCCGTCGGGCAAGCCGGCCTGGGCCGGCGACGTCTACAAGATCCTCGGCACGCTGCGCGAGCTGCGTCCCGACCTGGTCTGCCTCGAGGTCGACACCGCGCCCACCGGCGTCGTCGTCGTCCTCAACCCCGACGCGACCAACACCGTGCTGGTCGAGGCCGCCGACGACGTGGTCGAGTCCTACGTGACCCCGGACCCGCAGGACGTCCCCGCCGAGATCATGGACCGCAGCCGCGCCCACGACCCGCGCGCCCTGCTCGACCTCCCGGTGTGGGGCGAGCTGGCCGCGGCCCGGACGCTGCCGACCGACGAGGCCCGCACCCGTGTCGGCGAGGCCGTCAGGTCCCTGCGCTGAGTCAGCGGGGGGTGGGCTCGGGCAGCCGCGTCGTCGGCTTGGGCCCGGCCAGCAGCGCGAGCGGCTGCACGGCGGTGTCGGTGGTGAGCAGCCGGGCCTCGAGGGGTACGACGGGCCCGCCCTGACCCACGCGCAGCGCGAGGTTCCAGGTGCCGTGCGGCACCGAGGCCAGCGGCACGGTCGCGGTGACGACCGGTCGGTCGCCGGGGGTCACCTCGACGGGCACGCGCAGCCGCTGCGGCTCGCCGTCGACCTTGCGGCTCAGGCGCAGCCAGACCTGCTGCTCAGTGCCCAGGGCGTCGCCGACCCGGTCGTGCAGGTCGCCGGAGAGCGTGACGACGACGCGGACGTCGTCACGGACGCGGCGCGCCCAGCTGGACACGGCTTCGACGGGTGCGGGGTCGGGGCTGGTCGCAGCGGGAGGCACGTCGCCAAGCGAACCACACCGCGCCGCCCCGCGCCGCGCGTGGTGGCCGTCACCGGGCGACTTCGCCGGTTCGGTACCGCGGGGACCGGCGGCGCCACTACATTCCAGTGCCGACCCGCCGCCCGTCAGGAAGACCTCGCCGTGCTCTCGCGACCTCTCCGTCTCCTCGTGGCGCTGGTCGCCGCCGTGGCGGTCGCGCTCGCGGTGCTGGCGCCGCCGACCGCGACCGGCTCGTCGTACGACGCCGCGGGGGCCGCGCTGGAGGACCGTCGCGGCGGCGGGTCGCGCAGCGCCGAGCCGTGGACCGTGCGGTTCGAGGTCGTCAACCACAACGTCGAACGCCGGCAGTCGGCCATCGACGTCGCGCTGCGCACCGCGGCCCGCACCGGCGCGCCGGTGGTGCTGCTCCAGGAGGTCTGCTGGTGGCAGGCCCGCGCGATCCGCCAGGCCCACCCCGACTGGACGGTCGGCTGGAAGGCGGACGCCTCCTCGGGCAGCTGCCTGCGCAACACCGGCCTCGAGGCCCTCGCCGACCGAGGCCGCCGCGACTCCGGACTGGTCGCCATCTGGACCGGCGGCGCCCGCGGAGCCGTCACGGCGCGCACCTTCCGCCACCAGGGCGCACGCCGGTTCGACCACGGCCTCGTCTGCGTGAGCTGGCGCGCCACCGGCACGGTCCGCCGGGCGTGCTCGACCCACCTGGTCAACGCCTCCAAGGTGACCAAGCGGCGCGGCACGCAGTTCCGCCAGGCCCGCGAGGTCAGGCGCTGGACCGGCCCCTGGGTGCGCCGCGGCAACCTCGTGATCGTCGGCGGCGACTTCAACGCCGGCCCGGCCAGCCGCACGATGGACCACCTGTACGCCGTCGACGGCGCCGGCCGCTTCATCGAGGCCACCGGCTGCCCCCGCGCGGTGCTCGCCTGCCGCCGCTCGCTCAGCACCACCTTCGACGGCGGCTCGATCAAGATCGACTACGTCTTCTTCTCGGCCAACCGGGTGCCGCCGGGCGCCCCGCACAGCCTGCGCGTCGTGCCGACCCTGTCCGACCACCACCTGCTCACCGGGTGGGCGCGGGTGCGGGTGCGCAGTCGATAGGTGCCGGTAGGTTCTGGCGCATGGACGGCTCCGTCGTGGTGATGGGCGTCGTCAACGTCACCCCCGACTCGTTCTCCGACGGCGGCCGCTGGGCCGACACCGACGCCGCCGTGGCCCACGGACGCCGCCTGCTCGCCGACGGCGCCGACGTCCTCGACGTCGGCGGTGAGTCCACCCGCCCCGGCGCCACCCGGCCCCTGGTCTCCGAGGAGCTCGACCGGGTCGTGCCGGTGATCGAGGCGCTCGTCGCCGACGGCGCCCGGGTCTCGGTCGACACCATGCGCTCCGAGGTCGCCGCGGCGGCGCTGGCCGCCGGCGCGACCATCGTCAACGACGTCTCGGGCGGTCTCGCTGACCCCGGCGTGCTCGACGTCGTCGCCGGCGCGGGCGCCACCTACGTCGCCATGCACTGGCGCGCCCACAGCGACCGGATGGCCGACCTGGCGACGTACGACGCGCCGGGCGGGCCCGACGACGTCGTGACCGCCGTGCGCCGGGAGCTCGCCGAGCGGGTCGAGGCGATCCGGGCCGCGGGCGTCCCCGACGAGCAGGTGGTGCTCGACCCGGGCCTGGGCTTCGCCAAGCGCGGCGAGCACAACTGGCAGCTGCTCGACGGCCTCGACCGGATCGCCGACCTCGGGTTCCCGCTGCTGGTGGGCGCCAGCCGCAAGTCGTTCCTCGGCACCCTGCTCGCCGACGCCGACGGCACCCCCCGACCGGTGGGGGAGCGCGAGGTCGCCGGCCACGCGCTCACGATGGTCCTGGCGCAGCGCGGCGTCTGGGGGGTCCGGGTGCACGACGTGCGGGGCACTCGTGATGTGCTGCGCGTGTGGCGACGGACCAGCGGGCGATGACGGTCGACGAGCTGGCCGTCCTCGGCGTCGAGTGCTGGGGCCACCACGGTGTCTTCGACTTCGAGCGGCGCGAGGGCCAGACGTTCGTCATCGACCTCGTGCTCGGCATGGACACGCGCCCGGCCGCGGCCTCGGACGACTTGCACGACACCGTCGACTACGGAAGTCTCGTGGCCTCGGTGAAAGCCGCCGTGGAGAAGGACCCGGTCGACCTGATCGAGACCCTTGCCCAGCGGATCGCGGACGTCTGCCTGTTGGATGCACGTGTTCAATGGGCGCGGGTCACGGTCCACAAGCCTGATGCCCCCATCGACGCGACGTTCGCCGACGTCGCGCTGACGATCACCCGAGAGCGTGAGGTCACCCGTGACTGAGACCCCCAACCCCAACATCGTCGACGCCGACACCCTCACCGGTGAGATGCGTCCGATCCGCCGGGTGGTGATCTCGCTGGGCTCCAACCTCGGCGACTCCCTGTCGACCCTGCAGGGCGCGGTCGACGCGATCGCCGACACCCCCGACGTGTGGGTCACCAGCGTCTCGCCGGTCTACGAGACCGCCCCGGTCGACTGCCCGCCCGGCTCGCAGAACTTCCTCAACGCCATCCTCCTCGCCGACACCACGCTCGCCGCCAACCGGCTGCTCGAGCGCGCCCTGGCCGTCGAGGACGCCTACGACCGCGAGCGCAGCGACGTGGCGCACGCCCCCCGCACCCTCGACGTCGACCTCATCGTCGTCGGCGACCGCCGCAGCGACACCGAGACCCTGCGCCTGCCGCACCCGCGGGCCGCCGAGCGCGCGTTCGTGCTCAAGCCGTGGTTCGACCTCGAGCCCGACGCCGAGCTGCCCGGCCACGGCCCCATCGCCGACCTGCTCGCCCAGACCGGCGTCGACGGGCTGATCCTGCGCGAGGACCTCACCCTCGACGTCGAGTGACCCTCGCGTGAGCGGAGCGCCGTACGACGACCGGCCCGGACCTAGCGGCGGCACCGTCCAGCCGACCCGACCCCCGGTCCTCGCGGGGTGGGCCCTGGCGGGCCTGGTGCTCGGGGCGCTGCTGCGCCCGGTCGCCGAGCGCATCGACGGCACCGCGCCGCTGGTCAGCTGGGCCCAGCCGCTGGGATTGCTCCTCGTCGCCGCCATCGTCGGCGGCACCGCCTGGATGACCCACCGGGCCATCCAGGTGCGCCGCGAGCGGCTCGACCCGCAGCGCGCCGTCAACCGGCTGGTGCTGGCCCGGGCCTGCGCCTACGCCGGCTCGCTGGTCGGTGGCGGCTACCTCGGCTACGCGCTGGCCTGGCTGGGCGACGCCTCCCCGCTGGCCGACGACCGGGTCGTGCGCTCGGGGCTGGGGGCGCTGGGCGGGCTGCTGACGGTGGTCGCTTCGCTGCTCCTGGAGCGTGCGTGTCGCGTCCGATCGGACGATCCCGCCAACTAGTTTGACCCCATGACTTCCCCGTCAGCCCGACCCGGCCCCGCCGCCCGGCGCCGGCAGCGTTCCACCCGTCTCCTGGTCTCGGTCGCCCTCCTCGCCGTCGCTGTCGCGGCCGTCGTCGCGGCCGCCGTCAGCGGCTCGTGGCTCGTCGCCACGCTGGCCGCCCTCGTCGCCACCGCCCTCGGTGTCGCCGCCACCCGCATCACCTACACCGAGGTCGCCGACACCCGTCGCGCGTGGGCGCGCGACCGCGCCGAGCAGGCGCAGGCCTACGCCGCGATCACCGAGACCCGCACCACCGAGCAGGCCCTCTACGTCGCCGACACCAGCGGCCGGCTGGCCCGCCACGAGGCGACCATCGCCCGCCTCGAGTCGCGCCTGGCCGACGCCGCCGCCGAGGTGGCCGCCACCCGCGACGAGCTCGCCGCCGAGCAGGCCCGCGTGCTCGCCGTCCAGCAGGCCTCCGCCGACGACCTGCGCCGCCTCACCTCCCGCCTCGAGGACGCCGAGGAGCGCGCCGCGATGGCCGTCGTCCAGGTCGCCGAGCTCGAGCAGGAGCTCGACATCGTCCAGGCCGAGCTCAGCGCCTGGCAGACGACCGGCGCCGCGCGCCGCCACGCCTGAGAGACCCGCTCAGAGCACCCACCGGCTGCGCGGCCACCACCGCTCGAGGTCGAGGTCGGGACGCAGTCGCGCGACCTCGCGGTAGGTCTCCGCGTAGTGCTCGGCCACCGGCCGGGCGATCGACTCGGGCAGCTCGGCCACGAGCCGCGGTGAGCTGTTGCTCGTGCGCCGCAGTCGCGGCTTGCGCGGGGTGATGCCGACGACCCGGCTGATGGCGTGGACCTGCCGGTCGTCGGTGAACAGCGTCTCGTAGAGCCCGACGTGCACGCGCTCGTCGTCGAACGCCGTGCCCAGCGCGCCCAGCGTCTCGTGGTACCTGGTGCGCCGGGCGTAGCGCTCGTCGGCGTGCTCGGCGTGCAGCTCGTCCTCGGGGGAGCGGGTGAACGCGTCGGGACGGGCGCGCGCCTTCATCCGGATGTGCGACCAGATCCGGTCGACCGGGTCGCGCATCAGGAAGACGGCGACGGTGTCGAGGCCGCGGGCGTCGAACCCGGCGGCGATCGACGTCATCCGCTCGGCCGACAGCATCGCGTAGTCCGGCGTCATGTCGCCGGTCGCGCGGACGCCGTCGCCGCGGCGCACCAGGCCCGCGAACCAGTCGAAGTAGAACTCGAGGTCGACGAACATCGCCAGGCGGTGCAGGACCTCCGCGTCGCCCGGCTCGTGGCGTCCGACGGCGTCGGCCGAGTCGCGCGCCAGGCGCACCAGGCGCCGTCGCATCCAGTCCTCCGACTCCAGGTCGAGGCTGTCGAAGACGTGGTACTCCTTGCGGTAGCCGCGGTCGAACTCCGGCGAGTTCTGCAGGTAGCGCGAGAGCCAAGTGGTGCCTGCCTTCTGGGCGCCGACACCGAGCACGAACGTCGGCCGCGACCGTGGTGCTGCGCCGCCCGTCATGGGCGCGGACACTAGCAGCGGGCGACGTCGTGACAGTTCCCCCTCGCGGTGACGTGACCCCGACACGGCACAATCGGGTGTCGTGATCCCTGACGAGTCCCGCTTCGAGCCCGACCCCGAGGAGATCGTGGGTGACGTGCCGCCCGCCCTGCCCGACGACTGGGCCGTCGGCACCCCCGATCCGGAGGACCCCGTCGACGTGGCGCGGCTGACCACGCTGCTGCGCGAGCACGAGCGCCACGGCCGCGGCTGGGCCGGCGCCGGCGTCGACGACGTCCTGGTCGAGGTGTCCGGTGCCGGCCTGCTCACGCGCGAGAACGTCGTCGTGCGCGACGAGGCCGGCCTGGTGCGCGCGTGGGGGAGCGTGCACGACCGCGCCGGCGGCCGGATGCTCTTCGTGCACGTCGTCGAGCGCGGCCTGCCCGCCCCCGTGGCGCGCGCCTGCTCCGACCTGCTCGTCGAGTGGGCCGTCGGCCAGGCCGTCGCCGTCGGCAGCGCCCGCGGGCTCGAGGTGCAGCAGATCGACACCGGCGCCTTCGCCGGCGACGCCCGTCAGGCCGCCTGGTTGACGGCGTCCGGCTTCGAGCGCGTGCGCACCTGGTGGCAGATGAAACGCCCGGTGACCGCCGACGAGGCCGGCCTGGTGCCCTCGACCGACGAGTGGGCCGACCGCGGCGTCCGCTTCCGCCAGGTACGCCGGGCCGGCGACGGCCTGCCCGACGACGCCGACCTGCGCGCCGTCCACGACGTGCTCGAGGAGGCGTTCCTCGACCACTTCAACTCGTGGGAGGAGACCTTCGACGAGTTCCTGCACCGGCTGCGCGAGGACCCTGGCCACCGCTGGGACCACTGGTGGCTGGCCGAGCTCGAGGACACCGACGAGCCCGTCGGCGCCCTGGTCGGCACCGTCTCGGAGTCGAGCACCGGCCCCGACGGGTCCTACGTCTCCTACATCGGCGTGCGCGAGGCGGCCCGCGGCCGCGGGGTGGCCAAGGGCCTGCTGCGCACGATCATCGCCGACGCCGCCGGGCGCGGGCGCGACCGCGTGGGCCTCGAGGTCGACGCCGACTCCTCGACCGGCGCCGACGGGCTCTACACGTCGATGGGCTGGGCGACGTCGTACGTCACCGAGTCGTGGCACCGGGACGTGACGGTCACCTCCTGACGCACGACGTCCGCCGACCCCGAGGGGCCGGCGGACGTCGTCAGTGCAGGGCGAGCCTCAGATGAGGCCCTTCTCGGTCAGCCAGTCGGTGGCGGCCACCTCTGCCGACACCTTCTCGCCCTCCTCGACCCGTCCGCGCAGGGCGATCAGGTCGTCGGTGGTCAGCTCGGCGGACACGGCGTTGAGCACCTCGGCCAGCTCCTCGCTGAAGACGTCCTCGGCCATGACCGGGACGATGTTCTGCGAGGAGATCATCAGCTCGGGGTCCTCGAGGATGACCAGGTCCTCCGTGCCGAAGGCCGGCGAGGTGGTGTAGATGTCGGCGACCTGGACCGAGCCGTCGACGAGGGCCTTGACGGTGTCGGGGCCGCCGTAGTCCTCGATCGGGACGAACTCGGCGCCGGTGACGCCGTAGACGCTCTCGAGGCCGGGGATGCCGTAGCCCAGCTCGCCGAACTGGGGGTTGGCGCCGAGCTTGAACTCGCCCAGCTTCTCGAGGTCGCCGATCGACGTGAGGTCCTCGGACTCGGCGGTCTCCTTGGTGACGACGTAGGCGTCCTTGTCCTCGGCCTCGGCCGACTCCAGGGCCACCAGACCGTCGGCGGCGATGGCGTCGGGGAGCGCGCCGTCGACCTCCTCGGTGGTCCGCTCGGCGTACTCGGTGTCGTAGTAGGCCAGCAGGTTGCCGTTGTACTCCGGGATCAGGTTGATCGACCCGTCCTGCAGCGCCGGGATGGTCTGCTGCCGGGCGCCGATGTTGAACTTCTCCTCGACGTCGAAGCCGTCGGCCACGAGGGCCTGGGCGTAGATCTCGGCGAGGATCTCGCTCTCGGGGAAGTTGAACGACCCGACGACGATCGTCTCGCTGGTGCTCTCGCCCCCGTTGCCCCCGTCCCCCTCGTCGGCGGGGTCAGCGGTGGAGGTGGGGTCGTCGGAGCCGCAGGCGGCGAGCGCGGCGACGAGGCCGAGCCCGACCACTGAGGCGCGCAGGCGGCGCGGGCGGATGTGGGTCATGTGGTGTCTCCTTCTGTCACGCGCCCTCGGGCGCGCGCGGCCGTGGTGACCGACTGGGGGCGGCGTCGAGCCGCGGGGTGGGTGTCCGAGAGTCCTCGGGTGGCGGTGAGTCGCTGGACGACGGCGAACAGGCCGTCGACGGCCAGGGCGAGGCCGGTGACGAGCAGCGCTCCGCCGAGGATGCGGTCGTAGTCGTTGAGGCCGATGCCGCTGGTGATCACGCGGCCCAGGCCGCCCAGACCGGCGTACGACGCGATGGTGACGGTGGCGATGACCTGCAGGGTCGCGGCCCGCAGGCCGCCCACGATGAGCGGCAGGCCCAGCGGGATCTCGACCTTGACCAGGATCTGCCACTCGGTCATCCCGTTGGCCCGCGCGGCGTCGATCGTCTGGCGGTCGACGGACTCGAGGCCGGCGTAGGACCCGGCGAGCATCGAGGGGATCGCCAGGACGATGAAGGCGATGGTCGAGCCGACGATCGGGGCGGTGTCGAAGGACAGCCAGTAGCCGAAGACCATCAGCAGGAAGTAGAGGACGCCCAGCGTCGGCAGGGCGCGCATCGCCCCGGTGAACGAGATGACGAACTGCCGGGCGCGCCCGGTGTGGCCGATCCAGAAGCCGAGCGGCAGCGCGATCGCCGCGGCGATGAGGAGCGAGACGGCGGTGTAGCGCAGGTGCTCGATGAGCCGGTCCTGCAGCGGGAACGGGCTGATGCTGCCCGGCTCCCAGTGGGCCGGGTCGAAGATCCAGCGGATGGCGCTGAGGAACAGGTCCATCAGGGACCACCCGCGCTCGGGGCCAGCGCCTGGTTCTCGGCCCCCGGCACGGGGACCTCCTTGCGCTCACGGGGGGTGCCGCCGCGGTCGGGGCGGTTCCACGGCATCAGCACGCGGCCGAGCAGCACGATGACGAGGTCGAAGACCAGCGCCAGCAGCAGGCTGATCACGATCCCGACGACGACCTCCTCGAGGATGCCGCGCTGCTTGCCGTTCTGGAACAGGTAGCCGAGGTTGCTCGAGCCGATGATGACGCCCACCGAGACGAGCGCGATCGTGCTCACCGAGACGACGCGGATGCCGGCGAGCAGCACCGGACCGGCCAGCGGCAGCTCGACGCGGAGGAACCGCCGGAACGACGAGTAGCCGACCGCCGTGGACGCGTCGATCGTCGTCTGGTCGACCGAGGCGAGGGCGTCGGCCGCCGAGCGGGCCATGAGCGCGACGCCGTAGATGGTGAGGGCGACGACCAGGTTGGTGTCGTCGAGCACCCGGGTCGGGATGATCGCCGGGAGGATCACGAAGAGCGGCAGCGACGGGATCGTGTAGAGCACGCTGCCGCCGCCGACGACGAGTCCGCGCATGAAGCGGTTGCGGGTGGCGAGCCAGCCCAGCGGGACCGCGAGGGCGAAGCTGAGCAGGATCGGCAGGATCGCGAGCTGGACGTGGTTGAGCGTCAGGTCACGGATGAGGTCGAGGTTGTCGCGGGTCCAGGTCACGACGTGGAGGTCTTCGCCCAGGGGTCGGGGTCGTCGCCGTGCACGGCGCCCTCGCGCAGGACCCCGATCGGGCGGCCGTCGGCGTCGACGACGAGCGTGAGCCCGTCGTCGCCGGGGCGCTGCTGCAGGTGCAGCGTGCGCTTGCCCTTGTCGGCGCCGATGAAGCTGGCGACGAAGTCGTCGGCGGGGTCGGCGAGGATCTCGGCCGGGGTGCCGGCCTGGGCCACGACGCCGCCCTTGCGCAGGATGACGACCTGGTCGGCGAGCAGGAACGCCTCGTCGATGTCGTGGGTCACGAAGACGATGGTCTTGCCGAGCTCGCGCTGCAGCCGGTTGAGCTCGGCCTGGAGGTCGGCACGCACGATCGGGTCGACGGCGCCGAACGGCTCGTCCATCAGCAGCACGTTGGGGTCGCTGGCCAGTGCCCGCGCGACGCCGACGCGCTGCTGCTGACCGCCGGAGAGCTGACGGGGGTAGCGCTTGGCGAGCGAGCGGTCGAGGCCGACCTTGTCGAGGAGCTCGAGGGCCTCGCTGCGCGCCTGCGCCTTGGGGACGCCGTTGAGCAGCGGCACCGTCGCGACGTTGTCGACGACCTTGCGGTGCGGGAGCAGCCCGGAGGACTGCAGGACGTAGCCGATGCTGCGCCGCAGCTCGACCTTGTCGCGCCCGGCGATGTCGACGCCGTCGATGGTGATCCGGCCCGACGTGGGCTCGATCATCCGGTTGACCATGCGCAGCAGCGTGGTCTTGCCGCACCCGGAGGAGCCCACGAACACCGTGGTCTGCCGCGACGGCAGGACGAAGCTGAAGTCCTCCACGGCGACCGTGCCGTCGGGGAAGCGCTTGGAAACCGATTCGAACTCGATCATGCGGGCCCCGATTGGTTTGCAGGGAGTGGGCGAGCCGGCCAACACTAACCTGATCGACATACCCCAAAGGTTGTTCGGCGGAATCGTGGTCACGTCGCACGTCGCGGGGCGGGCTCCTCAGGCTTCGGTGTCGCGGAGGGCGAGCGCCGCGCGGTCCACGCTCGCCGGGGGCAGGCCGGGTAGGTCGAGCCGGGTGCCGTGGGCGTCGTGGACGCGGGGCACGCGCTCGCCGGGGGCCAGCGAGGCGACGTAGGACATGACGAGGGCCGCGTCGTCGCGGCGGCCCTGCTCGACCAGCCAGCCGGTCAGCCGGTGGACCGGCGGCAGGCCGCTGTGGACCAGCGAGCGGGCGCCGAAGAGCTCTCGGACGCCCGACTCGAGCAGGGCGTACCACTCGTCGTCGGCCTGCGGGATGTGCAGGAAGTAGCGGTGCAGGTCGCCGGGCAGGACCTTGTCGGCGAAGACCTTGGTGACCTTGTCGGAGCCGTAGTCGAGGACGCTGGCGCGGGCCATCCGCTTGGTGCTCCAGCGGTCACGCAGGTCGTCGAGCGACGCGCGCTGCTGGGTGATCGAGGTGCCGTCGGCGCGCTGGCGCCAGTGGTAGACGACCTCGGGGACCACGCCGAAGCGCCGCGCGCGCAGGTAGGCGAGCGTCGTGGTCGGCTGGTCCTCGTAGCGGTGGCCCTCGAGCCACGACAACTCGGCGCCGTCCCAGAAGTCGCGGCGGAACAGCTTGTTCCAGGCGAACACGTCGCCCAGGAGCTCCGGGTGCTGGTCGACGACCAGCGCCGAGCGGGTGCGGTGCAGCCGGCGCATCCACGGCGGCTCGACCAGCTCGCGCTCGGCGCCCGGCAGCCACCACGCGATCGAGCCGGTCACGAAGTCGCAGCCCGAGCGCTTGAGCTGCCGGTGCAGGACGTCGTACGCCGTCGCGGGCACGGCGTCGTCGGAATCGGCGAACGTCACCAGCGGGCCGGTGGTGTGGCGCAGCCCCTCGTTGCGGGCGGCGCCCAGACCGTGGTTGGCGGTGTGGACGACCCGGACCCGGGGGTCGCGGCCGGCGTAGTCGTCAGCGACCGCGCCGGAGCCGTCGGTCGAGCCGTCGTCGACCACGACGACCTCGAGGTCGGCCCAGGCCGAGGCGAGGAGGCTGTCGAGGCAGGCCGGGAGGTAGGCCTCGACGTCGTAGACCGGCACGACGACGCTGATCCGCGGGGGAGTGCGGCGGGTCAGGCGCATCCCCGGAGGTTAGTAGGCTCAGCCCCCGTGACCGACCCCAGTGCGCTCGACCCGGACGCATACCCCCGCACGGTGCTCTTCGTCGCCGGCGCGGGACGCTCCGGCACCAGCACGATGGCCGGCCTGATGAAGATCCTCGGCCTGCACGTCCCGCAGCCCGAGGTGGCCGCCGACGCGACCAACCCCAAGGGCTTCGGCGAGCCGCAGTGGGTGGTCGACCACCACGACCGGCTGCTGCGCGAGGCCGTCGTCCAGGTCTCCGACTCACGGCCCCAGGCGTGGTTCGACACCGGCCGCGTCAGCACGCGTGAGCCCGAGCGGATCGCCACCGCCGCGTGGCTCGAGTCGCACCTCGCCGTGTCGCCCGAGCTGGTCGTCAAGGACCCGCGGCTGAGCTGGTTCCTCGGCCTGTGGCGGGTCGCGGCCATCCGCTCCGGCGCGCGACCGGTCTTCACCACCATGCTGCGACCGCCCGCCGAGGTCGTCGGCAGCAAGCAGACCTACTACGCCAACAAGCTCGGGTCCGCCCACCTCGCGGCGTCATGGCTCAACATGCTGCTCCACACCGAGCGCGGCACCCGCGACAGTTCGGGCGAGGGTGACCGCGTCTTCGTCCGCTACGCCGACCTCCTCGACGACTGGACCCGCGTCACCATGGACGCCGGCGAGCGGCTGCAGCTGCAGCACGTGCTGCACGCCAACAGCGAGCAGATCCGCGACGGCCACCGCTTCGTCGACCCGAGCCTGCGCCGGATGTCGCTCACCCTCGACGACCTCGCGCTGCCGCCGCGCCTGCACGAGCTGGTGGCCGAGACCTGGACGGCGCTCAACGGGCTCGCCGAGCCCGGCGGCGACACCCCCGAGGCCCACGCCGGCCTCGACCAGCTCCGCGAGGCCTACACCGACCTGTACGCCGAGGCCGAGGCAATCTCGCGGTCCTCGGTCGTCCACGCCGAGCACCGGCTCCGACGGCCCGGCCCCGGCCCCGCTCCGGCC
>JAOPXU010000395.1 GCA_025964985.1 Nocardioides sp. | reverse complement strand
ACCCGCTCGCACGACGCCGCGCTCATCGCCAAGATCAACGACTACCTGCTCGAGCACGACACCGACGGGCTGACGATCGAGATCATGGCCCCGGCCGAGGCCACGGCCTACTCCCTCGAGCGGATCCGCAAGGGCGAGGACACCATCTCGGTGACCGGCAACGTGCTGCGCGACTACAACACCGACCTGTTCCCGATCCTCGAGCTCGGCACGTCGGCCAAGATGCTGTCGATCGTGCCGCTGATGAACGGCGGCGGGCTGTTCGAGACCGGCGCCGGCGGCTCGGCGCCCAAGCACGTGCAGCAGCTGGTCAAGGAGAACTACCTGCGCTGGGACAGCCTGGGCGAGTTCTTCGCGCTGGCCGCCTCGTTCGACCACCTCTCCGACTACGCCGGCAACAAGGGCGCGAAGGTCCTCGGCGAGACGCTCGACAAGGCGACCGGCACGTTCCTCGAGAACGACAAGTCGCCGACGCGTCGCATCGGCGGCATCGACAACCGCGGCTCGCACTTCTACCTCGCGCTCTACTGGGCGCAGGAGATCGCGGCGCAGACCGACGACGCCGACCTGGCCGCGGTGTTCAAGCCGTTCGCCGAGCGCCTCGCCAACGAGGAGGAGACCATCGTCTCCGAGCTCAACGGCGTGCAGGGCAGCCCCGCCGACATCGGTGGCTACTACCGTCCCGACCCCGAGAAGGCCGACCGCGTGATGCGCCCGTCGACCGCGCTCAACGAGGCACTCGCCTCGCTCTGATCCACCGCACGACCACCTCGTCCGCCCCACTGTGAGCCCCGGCCCACGGTGGGGCGGACGGCATTTCGGCCAGCGGCCCGCGGTGCTGCGCGGGGCCGCGTAAACCGGGGTGAGGACTGTCGGTCCAGGAGCGTAGGTTCGACCCGATGACCGACACCACGACCGCCGAGCGACCCGATACCGCGGGTGGTGCCGGCCCCTCCGGCGACAAGCGGTCGACGTCCGTCCCGGCGCGCACGGTCGACTGGCGCCGGCTGCGCAGCGCGGCGGTCGCCTGGGCGATGGGGGCGTCGTTCCTCGGTGCCCTCGGCAAGACCCTCGGCACCGTGGTGGCCGGGGCCCTGGCCGAGGACCCCACCCGCGCGCTGGTCTGGCTGCTCGCCATCGCGGTGGTCGGCGGCGCCGTGCTCGACACCGCCGGGCGCACCGTGTGGGCCGCGGTCGTCGACCGTGCCGAGGGACGCCTGCGTGGCGACCTGCTCGAGGCCGCCCTGCACCAGCCGCTCGTCGCCCTGCACGAGCAGGCCGTCGGCGAGGTGCTCGACCGCGTCGACGACGACACCCACGAGGTCGGGGCGCTGCTGCGACGCCAGGTCTGGGACGCGCTGCGCACCGTCTTCGCTGCCGTGCCGATGTGGGTCGTCGCCGGCCTGACGTGGTGGCCGGCGTGGTTCCTGTTCCCGCTGTTCGGCTACGGCGCCTACCGCGTCATGAAGCCGCTGCTCCCCGAGGTCAAGGAGCTCACCGTCCTCGAGGAGATGGCCTGGACCGACCACGCCGCCGCGATGGAGGAGGGCGTCAGCGGGCGCGACGACCTGCGCACGAGCCTGGGCCAGGCCCACGTCGTACGCCGGGTGGCTGCGCTGTCGGGCGAGGTCCACCGCCGCTTCGCCGCCCTGCTCGGCCTGCAGACCACGATCACCCTGCGCACCGGCATGCTCCTGCACTCGCTCCTCACCGGCATCGCGCTGGTCGGCGTCGCGCTGGCCGTCGACGGCGACCTGTCGGTCGGGCGGCTCGTCACGCTCTTCCTCGTCACCAGCACCTTCGTCGGCCAGGTCGACCAGATGGCGCGGCACCTGCCCGACCTCCAGGCCGGCCTGGGCGCGCTCGTCCGGCTGCGCCAGCTCCTCGAGACCGAGCCCGAGCCGGTCGGCGGCCTGCCCCTGCCGGCTCGCGCGCTCGACGTCGAGCTGCGCGACCTGCACTTCGCCTACGAGGAGGGCGCGTTCGCCCTGCGCGAGGTCGACCTGCACGTGCCGGCCGGTCACACGATCGCCCTCGTCGGGCGCACCGGCTCCGGCAAGTCCACCCTGGCCTCGCTCGTCTCGCGCGCGGTCGACCCCGAGCGCGGCTCGCTGTTCGTCGGCGGCACCGACGTCCTCGACTACGACCTGCAGCTGCTGCGCTCCGCCGTCGGCGTCGTCACCCAGCGCACCGAGATCCTCGCCGGCACCCTGGCCGACAACATCGCCCTGTTCACCGACGTGCCCCGCGAGCGCGTGGTCGCCGCCGTCGCCGAGCTCGGCCTCGACGCGTGGGTCTCCGGCCTGCCCGACGGCATCGACACGGTCCTCGGCCCCGGCGGCACCACCCTGTCCGCGGGGGAGGAGCAGCTCGTCGCCTTCGCCCGGCTCCTCGTGCGCGACGTCCAGGTGGTCGTGCTCGACGAGGCGACCGCGCGCATGGACCCGCTCACCGAGTCGCTCGTCGTCCGGGCCTCCGACCGCCTGCTGCGCGGGCGCACCGGACTGCTGGTCGCCCACCGCCTCTCCACCACCGCCCGCGCCGACCTCGTCGCCGTCCTGGAGGCCGGTCGCGTCGTCCAGGTCGGGCCGCGCGACGTGCTGAGCGCCCACCCGGGGCCGTTCAAGCGGCTGCTCGACGCCGGCAGTGACAGCGGCGACGAGCTCGAGGCCGTGGCCGAGTCGGACGAGACCGGAGCGGCCAAGGGCGCCGTCGGAGGTGCCCGTCGTACGGGCGAGCCGCCGACCCTGCCCCACGTCGGTACCGGCCCCAGCCTGGCTCGCGGCATCACCCACGCGCTGCTGGTCCGCCCCTGGTGGGGCGCCTTCGCGGCGTTCCTCTTCTTGCTGCAGGCCCTCGTCGGCGCCTTCGGCGCGGTCACCGGCTGGGTGTGGGGCAATCTGGTCCAGGACCTTCAGCAGGGCCGCGGCGGCGAGCCCGCGACGTGGTGGTACTCCGTCGGCCTGGCGCTGTGCATCATGGCCGCCCCGCTGATCATCACCGAGGCGATCAAGCGCTACCCCAAGTGGTGGATCGAGGTGATGCTGCGGGTGCGGATGTCGATGCTCATCGGCCAGACCGAGCAGCACCGCCTCACCCGCACCCCGCCCGGCGAGGTGGTGGCCCGCTCGATGGACGCCGACCGCTACGCCCGCTACGCCGACCGCTGGGTCGACTTCATCAACGGCCTCGCGATCGTCATCGTGACCTGCATCGCCGCGCAGAGCCTGCTGGCCGGCAGCGTGCTGCTGGCCGTCATGGTCGGCTCCGCCGCCGCCTCGTCGCTCGGGCGCCCGATCGCCGGCCGCTCGGCCACCGAGTCCTCCGCCGCCCGCGCCCGCTTCGGCCGCTCGCTCGTCTCGGTGCTCGAGTCCGCGCGCACCGTCAAGCTCGCCGCGGCCACGCCCGCCGTCCACGCCCACCTGCGCACCGTCGACCGCGGCCGCGTCGAGGCGGCGGTCTTCGAGCACCGCGTGCAGGCCGTCCTCGACGGCGTCCCCCTCGTGATGGTGCAGTGCGGCGTCGTGGCCGCCTGGGCGACCTACTTCATGGGCGGCTGGGACCTCGCCACGGCGATCCTCGTCTCCGCCGCCGTCAACGGCTTCGACTGGTTCGGCCGCGTCGCCGGCGCGGTCGTCACCGAGGCGCCCGGCGTCCGCTCCTGGCAGCAGGCCTCCAGCCGGCTGGCCGGCGGCGTCGACCTCGTCTCGCTGCGCCCCGGGGTCGACCTGGTCGCGGGCACCGCCCCGGCCCCGGTCGAGGCCCCGCGCACCCCGCTCACCGAGCTGTCCCTGCGCGACGTCGCCGCGGTCCACGACGACGGCACCCGCGGTGTCGTCGGCGTCGACCTCGACGTGCGGGCCGGCGAGCTCGTGCTCCTGCTGGGCCAGGTCGGCTCGGGCAAGTCCAGCCTCCTCTCCGCCCTGGCCGGACTCGTCGAGCACACCGGCTCGATCCGCTGGAACGGCGTCGAGGTCGGCGATGCCGAGTCCTTCATGCGCCCCAACCAGGTCGCCCACGTCGCCCAGGTCCCGCGCGTCCTGTCCGGCACCTTCCGCGACAACGTCCTGCTCGGCCACCACCGCGAGCTCGACGGCGCCGTCGCCGACTCCCGCCTCGAGCGCGACCTCGCCGACGCCGGCGGGCCCGACTCCGTCGTCGGGCACCGCGGCGTACGGCTCTCGGGCGGGCAGGTCCAGCGCCTGGCCCTGGCCCGGGCGCTCGCCGCCGAGGCCGAGCTGCTGCTCGCCGACGACGTCTCCAGCGCTCTCGACGCCGCCACCGAGGTCGAGCTCTGGGCCGCCCTGCGCTCGCGCGGCACCGCCGTCATCGGCGCCACCTCCAAGCGCGCCGCCCTCGAGCAGGCCGACCGCGTCGTCGTCCTCGTCGACGGCGAGGTCACCGCCACCGGCCCCTGGCGTGAGCTGTCCGCGCAGTGGAGCCACCTCGCGGGCTGAGCGGGCACGTCCCGACGTCCGCGACCCCCGTCCTCCGGCACACTGGACCCATGCGCCGCACCCTCGCCCTCACCGCCGCGACCATGACCGCCCTGCTGTCCCTGACCGCCTGCGACGCGGCGGAGGACGCCGTCAAGGACGCCGCCGGCGACGCTGCCTGCTCCGTCGCCGGTCAGGCGGCCGACGAGGCCGGGCGGCAGGCGAGCCGGGCGGTCGACGACATCGGGGCCGACCCGCAGGCCGCGGAGCGCGAGCTCGCTGCCGTCCGTGACGCACTGGCGACCGCGGCGCGCGGGGTCGACGGCGACCTGAAGCGCCACCTCGACGACGCACGAGCGGCGGTGGAGCGGCTGCAGGGGCAGGCCGAGGACGCCGTCGCGGGTGCCGAGGTCGACACGACCGCGGTCCAGGACGCGCAGGACGACCTCGACACGGCCGTCGAGGACGTCAAGAACCTCTGCTGACCAGCTTCTTCTCCTGCGGGTCCCAGCCGAGCACCTTCACGTCGTCCACGAGCGCCGCGACGAACGCGTCGACCACCTCGGCGGCCGGGCGCGGCTCGGGCAGCTTGGGCGGGATGCCGGCGAGTGCGCGGGTCTCCAGGCCCGTGTCCAGGTGAGGCGGTCGTACGTCGAGCACGCCGAACGCACGGCGGTTCTCGCGCCGCAGCACGTCGAGCCAGGCGGCCAGGGCGGCCTTGGTGGCGGAGTACTCGGCCATCTGGTTGGTGGGCAGGTCGGCGAGGATCGCCGACAGCACGGCGGCGCGGCCGCGGTCGCTCTCGGCCAGGGCCGGGGCCGCGGCGCGCACCAGCGACATCGGGCCCAGGACGTTGACGGCGAACAGCTCGTCGACGACCGCGGCGTCGGCGTCGACGGCCGGCCCGAACGCCGCGACGCCGACCGCGACGACGATCAGGTCGAGCCCGCCGAGCTGGTCGACCGCCTCGCCGACGGCGCGCCGGCAGGAGTCGCCGTCGACGGCGTCGAAGAGCACGGGGGAGGTGTCGAAGCGGCTGGCGAGGGCGTCGAGCGGGGCGCGCCGGCGACCGCCGACCACGACCTTCGCCCCGCGTGCGTGCAGCGCCGAGGCGATGCCCGATCCGAGAGCGCCGCTCGCGCCGGCCACCAGTGTCCGTGCCCCGTCGAGGTCCATGGCGCCGATGATCCCGGGGCCCGGCGCATCCTGGCTCACCCGCCGGACGCCCGCCGGTCGCACTGGGGAGCCAGGACGCGGAATAGGACCCCGTCGGTCACCGGTTGGAGGATGGACGTGCCCCCGACCGGAAGCCCCCGATGACCACCACCACGACCGATCCCGCTGCGTCCGACGCGTCCCCGCGCCGGGCCGCGCACCTGCGACTGGCGATCCTGGCACTGGCGATGGGGGGGTTTGCGATCGGCACCACCGAGTTCGTCACGATGGGCCTGATCCGCGAGATCGCCGGCGGCGTCGGGGTCTCGATCCCCAGCGCCGGCCACGTGATCTCGGCCTACGCCGTCGGCGTGGTCGTCGGCGCCCCGGTGATCGCCTTCGCCGGCGCCCGCTGGCCGCGCCGCGGGCTGCTCGTGGCCCTGATGGCGGCGTACGCCGTCTTCAACGCCCTCAGCGCGATGGCCACCAGCTTCGAGTGGCTGCTGCTCGCCCGCTTCCTCGACGGACTGCCCCACGGCGCCTACTTCGGCGTCGCGTCGCTGGTGGCGGCCAGCCTGGCGGCGCCGGGCCGCAAGGGTCGCGCCGTCGCCTCGGTGATGCTCGGCCTGTCGGTCGCCAACGTCGTCGGCGTGCCCGCGGCCACCTGGCTCGGCCAGCACCTCGGGTGGCGCTCGGCGTACTGGTCGGTCTCGCTGCTCTCGCTCGTCACCGTCGCGATGGTCCTGGCGTTCGTGCCGTCGGTCCCCGGCGACGCCGAGGCGACCGGACGTCGTGAGCTCGCGGCGTTCAAGAAGCCGCAGGTGTGGCTCACTCTGCTGGCCGGCGCGATCGGCTTCGGCGGCATGTTCGCCGTCTTCTCCTACATCGCCCCCACGGTCACCGAGGTCGGTGGCCTCGGCGACGGCGCCGTCCCCGTCTTCCTGCTCTTCTTCGGCCTCGGCATGGTCGGCGGCACCTGGGCCGCCGGCGAGCTCGCCGACTGGTCGATCTTCCGCGCCCTGGTGATCGGCTCGGGCGGGATGGGCGTCGCGCTCGTCGCGTTCTGGCTGGTCGCCCCGGCCGGGTGGGCGCTGCTGCCCGTCGCGTTCGCGATCACGTTCCTGGGCTCGGTCCTGGTGGTCAACCTGCAGCTGCGGTTGATGGACGTCGCCGGCGACGCGCAGACCCTCGGCGCCGCCCTCAACCACGCCAGCCTCAACGTCGCCAACGCGCTCGGCGCCTGGCTCGGTGGCCTGGTCATCGCGGCCGGCTACGGCTACCGCGCGCCCGCGCTGGTCGGCATCGGGCTGTCGGTCGCCGGTCTGCTCGTCGTGGTGCTGTCGGCCTACCTCCAGCGCCGCGCCCACTCCTCGGCCAGCACGTCGTAGAGCGCGACGTCGGCGAGCCCGTCGCGCACGACGGTGGCGAGCCGCTCCTCGCCGGTCTGCCGGAAGCCCGACGCCTCGATCACGCGCCGTGAGGCGGCGTTGTCGACCGCGGCGACCGCCCGCACCCGGCGCAGGCCGAGCTCGGCGAACGCCCACGACGTGACCAGCCGTACGCCGGTCCTCGTCACGCCCCGCCCGCGTGCGTCGGGGTGGCTCCAGTAGCCGACCTCGGCGTCGGTGTCGCCGATGTCGAAGACGTTGACCGCGCCCAGGGCCAGGTCGGTGGCCGGGTCGGTGACCGCCCAGGTGACGGCGGTGCCAGTGGCCAGCCGCTCGGCGTGGCTGTCGATCCAGGCGCGCGCGTCGTCGGCGGTGTAGGGCGAGGGCATCCGGCCCAGCCAGTGCTGGGTCGTCAGATCGGAGCACGCCTCGACGACCCGCGGGACGTCGTGCTCGGCGAACGGGCGCAGGCGCAGGCCGTCGCCCTCGAGCACCGGCACACGCAGCCAGCGCCCGGACGGCCTCGTCGGCTCGCCGGCCACCAGGGTCCCGACCCAGGCGTCGGTGAGTTCGCCGCGGGAGAGGTGCGAGTGCCGCAGCACCCCGTCGAGGCTGAACCCCAGGCGCCAGGCCAGGTTGCGCGAGCCCCAGTTGCCGACGTTGGCGCGCCACACGATCGTCTGCACGCCGCGCTGGGCGAAGCCCCACTCGACCAGCAGCCGCAGGGCGGCCTCCATGACCCCGGTGCCGCGGGCGGCCGGGTGGGCGCCGTACGCGATCTCCGCGACGCCGTGACCCTCGTCGCGCAGCGCGATGTTGCCGGCGTAGTGGCTGCCGTCGGGCAGCCCGGCCGGTCCGGCGTCGACGCAGAAGATCCACTGCGAGCCGTCGGCCCAGGCCCCGGGTGCGATCCGCTCGACGAAGCCCCGGGCGTCGGCGAGGCCGAACGGCACCGGCACGTTGGTCCACGCGATCGACAGCGGGTCGAGGCACTGCTCGAGCACGCCGGCGATGTCGCGCTCGTCGAGCGCCCGCAGGGTCACGGAGCCGTCGGTCAGGATGGGGACGTCCACGACGCCGACCCTGCCACGGGGCCGCGGGTCGCGCCGCTCGTTTCTCGCCGAGGTCAGAGGACCGCGCTGTCGTGCCAGAGCGGCCAGACGTCCGACTCGACCTCCTGCGTGCGGTGCCACAGCGCGAGGTAGAGCTGCACCGCGCTCGCCTCGACCACCAGGTCGCCGGTCGCGCGTCCCTCGACGCGGGTCGAGACCGGCGGCTCGTCGCTGACCCGGACGGTGAAGGAGTGCTCGGCGTCGGTGGGCAGGACGGCGATCGTCACCGGCTCCGCCGAGCGCAGCCGCGACTTCGAGCGCGGGACGAAGCCGAGCAGCAGCTCGTCGATCCCGTCGAGCGCCAGGTCGCGGCCGACCCACGTCTCGTCGGCCCGCGGCGGCCGGCCAAGGGCGGCCGCGAGGACGTCGACCGCGTGCATCGTCGTCTCGTGGCACTGCCGGCGGGCCCAGAAGCGGCGCGGCGGGGGAGCGTCGTGCAGGAAGACGGGGGCCTCGGCGTCGACGGGCGCGTCGACCAGGGTCCTGACCAGGGCGATCGCCCCGTCGCGCAGCCAGTCGACGGGGTCGCTGCTGCTGCGCCCGGCCTTCTCGATCGGCGTCCACTCGAGGTCCTCGCCGCGGAACGCCGCCGCCGCCCAGCGGTGCACGGCGCCCTGGTGGCCGATCAGCCGGCGCACGGTCCACTCGGGGCAGGTCGGCACCGGCACGTCCAGGCCGGACCGTCCGGCGTGGCGCGCGAGCTCGAGCATCGCGGTGTGGAAGCCGGTCAGGTGCTGCTCGAAGGAGAGGTCGGTGGGCACGGCGCCATCCTCCCAGGACGGCGACGAGGCGGCCTCCCGGCCGCCGCGCCGGAGGCATCGGCAAGAATGGCGGCCATGTCTGCGACGACCCGACCCGAGGTCAGTGTGCCCCCGGTGGCGGAGGGCGGGGCCCGACCCCGCGTGCTGTCCGGGATCCAGCCGACCGCGGACTCGTTCCACTTCGGCAACTACCTCGGCGCGCTGCGCCAGTGGGTCGACCTGCAGCGCGACCACCAGCCGTTCTTCTTCATCGCCGACCTGCACGCGATCACCGTCGAGCAGGACCCCAAGGTGCTGCGCGAGCGCACGCTGCGTGCCGCCGCCCAGCTGCTCGCGATGGGCGTCGACCCGGCCCGGGCCTCGATCTTCGTGCAGAGCCAGGTGCCCGAGCACGCCCAGCTCGGCTGGGTGCTGCAGTGCCTGACCGGCTTCGGCGAGGCCCGCCGGATGACGCAGTTCAAGGACAAGTCCGCCAAGGGCGGCGAGGGGGCCGCCTCGGTCGGGCTGTTCACCTACCCGGTGCTGCAGGCGGCCGACATCCTGCTCTACCGCCCGCACTTCGTGCCGGTCGGCGAGGACCAGCGCCAGCACCTCGAGCTGACCCGCGACCTCGCGCAGCGGTTCAACCACCGCTACAAGAAGACCTTCCGGCTCCCGGAGCCCTACATCCTCAAGGCGACCGCCAAGATCGCCGACCTGCAGGACCCGACGTCGAAGATGTCGAAGTCGGCCTCGTCGCCCGCCGGGATCATCGAGATGCTCGACCAGCCCAGCGTGAGCGCGAAGAAGATCCGCTCCGCCGTGACCGACTCCGACGGCGAGATCCGCTTCGACGTCGAGAACAAGCCGGGCATCAGCAACCTGCTGACGATCTACTCCGCGCTGACCGGCGAGGCGATCACCGCGCTCGAGGAGCAGTACGCCGGCCGCGGTTACGGCGACCTCAAGAAGGACCTCGCGGAGGTCGTCGTCGACTTCGTGACGCCCTTCCGCGAGCGGACCCTGGAGCTGCTCGACGACCAGGCGCACCTGACCTCGGTGCTCAAGCAGGGTGCCGCACAGGCCGGCGAGGTCGCGGAGGCCACCCTGCGTGA
>JAOPXU010000386.1 GCA_025964985.1 Nocardioides sp. | reverse complement strand
CGTAGGACTCGATGACGCGGCCGATCACGTTGATCCGCCGGCCGGGTCGCACCGCCCTGATCGCGCGGTCGAGGGCCTCGCGGGTGCGCTCGACGAGCAGCCGCGTCTCCTCGTCGACGTCACCGGCGAGGAACGTCGCGTTGGTGTCGCCGTGCACGCCGTCGAGGAAGGCGGTGACGTCGATGTTGACGATGTCGCCGTCCTCGACGACCCGGCTGTCCGGGATGCCGTGGCACACGACCTCGTTGACGCTCGAGCACAGCGACTTCGGGAAGCCGCGGTAGCCCAGCGTGGAGGGGTAGGCGCCGTGGTCGCAGAGGAACTCGTGACGGATCCGGTCGAGCTCGTCGGTCGTCACGCCCGGCTCGACGGCGGCCCCGACCAGGTCGCGGGCCTGCGCCGCCAGCCGCCCTGCCTCGCGCATCCGCTCGACGGTCCCCTCGTCCTGCACCGCCGGACCGTCGTACGGCGCGGGGGCCTCGCGGTCGACGTACTCAGGACGCGGGATGTCACGCGGGACGGGACGCCGCGGCGACACCACGGCAGGAGCGATCGGGGTCACGTGCCCTGAGGTTAGTCTCGGGCCCATGGCCGATCAGCCCGAGTACTGGTACTGCATCAAGCACAGCCGCGTCGAGGGTCGCGAAGGCTGCCCCAACAAGGAGCGCCTCGGGCCCTACCCGACCGAGGCCGAGGCCGCCCGGGCCCTCGAGACCGCCCAGGAGAAGAGCGAGGCCTGGGACCGCGACTCCGAGTGGAACGACGACGAGCTCGAGGACTGAGCCCTGATCTCGTTCCAGCGGCGACGCGTCGCGAAGGCCCCGCAGGCGGTCGACTTCTGGCCCTTCGGCGGCATGATCCTGATGGCCGCCACCTTCTTCCTCTACGCCGTCAGCGGCATCGTCGCGCCGTGGTGGGCCGTCGTGCTGCTGCTCGTGGTGTGGGTCGTCGCGTTCGTGCGCGCCTGCACCTGGTGGTCGACGCACCCGCGCCGGATCACGGTGCTCGCCCTGGCCCTGACCGCGCTCTGGTTCGCTGTGCTCACCGGCGGCGGGGTCTGGCTCGACTGGTCGGCCTGACCGGCTGCTGCTGGCTTGCAACTCACCGTTCGCACCGCTCACCCGCCCGTCTACGGGTGGGGAAGCGACGCGAACGGTGAGTTACAAGCAGGCGTCAGCGGGGGCGGACGAGCAGGACCCGGCCCTGGCCGCCGTCGGCGTCGGTGCAGATGAGGACGTCGCCGTTGCGCAGCTGGGTGACCGTGCGCAGTCGGCCCTGGGTGCCGGCGAGGGCGGCGGGGGTGGTGACGCCGCGCAGGAAGCCCTTCGACCCGAACTTCATCGCCAGCAGGCGCTCGCCGGCGAGGGTGGCGGCGAAGAGCGCGCCGTCGAGGTCGCCCCACTGCTCGCCGTAGACGAAGCTCGCTCCTGACGTGGCCACCGTGGGGTTGCCGGAGCGCCAGCGGGCGGCGACCTGCTGGCCGGGCAGGCCCTGGTCGGTCATCGGGACCTGCTCGTTGTAGCCGGGCACCGGGTGCCAGCCGTAGTCGCCGCCGGGGACCAGCAGGTTGACCTCGTCGTCGCGGAACGAGCCGTGCTCGACCGACCACAGCGAGCCGTTGGCGCGCTGGGCGAGCCCCTGCACGTTGCGGTGGCCGAAGGTCAGGAGGTAGCGCTTGTTGCGGTTGGGGGAGCGGACGAACGGGTTGCTGGGCCACGGCTTGCCGCTGAACCGGTTGAGGCGCAGGGTCTTGCCGCCGAGCGAGCCCAGGTCGCGCGGGTTGCTGCCGACGGCGGCGTCACCGGTGCCGACGACCAGCGAGCCGTCCTGGGCGACCAGCACGCGGCAGCCGCCGTGGCGCCCGCTCGTGGTGGGCAGCCCGGTGAGCAGCGCCCGCCTCAGCGTCGCGCGGCGCTCGCCGCGGTCGAGGGTCCAGGCGTTGACCCGGACGTCGTGGCCCGGACCGTGCTTCTCCCAGCCGCTGCACGTGTAGAAGCGGCGGTTCTTCGCGAAGCCGGGGTCGACCGCCAGGCCCATCAGACCCGTCTCGCCCGACGTCCAGATCCGGGCGCTGGGGAAGCGGATCGTGCGCTTCGTGCCGCCGCGCGTGCTCAGCGTCAGGCGGGCCGGGTCGCGCTCGGTGATGAGCAGCGAGCCGCTCGGCAGCTCCTTGACGTCCCACGGGTGGTTGAGCCCGGCCACGCGCGTCGACACGGCCAGGTCGGGCACCGCCCGCTCGGCAGGAACGGTCCTCAGGTCGTGGCCCGAGGCGTTGACGGCGGTGGCGGTACCGGCCGGGAGGGCCGGTGCGAGCAGGGCCAGCAGGGCGGTGGTCACGAGGGCTCGACGCATGCCGTCACCGTACGCCGACCCACCGGTCCCGGGCAGCCACCCGATGGTCGACACGGCGGCCCGTGGTCACCCCAAACGCGGAAGCGGGAACAACCAGTCGCCTGGCAGGGTTGCCTCGCCGACACCGCTCATCCCACGCATGACCGAAGGATCCCCACATGACGCTGACCAGCAACGCCGACCGTCTGTCCGTGCTCCAGGACCGGCTGGCTGCGCTGCGCACCGAGCGCGACCAGGCCCAGGCCGAGACGCGCGCGGAAGCCGTCGGTGACGTCGTCGACCGGGCCACCAACGTCGAGGCCAGCATCCGCCAGGGCCTCCTCGAGGAGCGCATCGCCGCCCTCGAGCTCGAGATCGCCGCGTCCCAGCACCTCGAGCACGTCGACGGGGTCGTCTCCGTCGGCGACGACGTCACCCTCGACTTCGGCGACGGGCCCGAGTCGTTCTCCATCGGCTCCGTCGAGCAGGCCGTCGCCGGCGTCGAGACCATCACCCCCACCAGCGCCCTCGGCCGCGCCATCATCGGCGCAGCCGTCGGCTCGACCATCACCTACACGCCCCGCAAGGGCGTGACGATGAGCGTCAAGATCATGGCTAGTTAGTTTCTCCTCGCTTCGCTCGGAGGTGCTCGGCGCCTCTGAGGGGCCGTCTTCCTCCTCGCTCGCTCGAGTGCTTGCTCCTTCGTCGCTGCGCACTCGATTCGCTCGTCGTGCAGACGGCCCCGGCGCCGAGCGGGTTGTGGTCCCGTTGGCAGGTTCGTGACTCCTGTGGTGGAGCACGGCGCGCCGCGCGGGCGTCTGGACTGAGGAGCGGGGTGCGTCCGGAGCGAGGAACGAGCGGAGGACGTGCTCCGCGACGAGGGAAGACGGCCGCCCAAGGCGGCGCGCCCGCGCGAAGCGGAGCGAGCGCAGACTAAAAAGTGTGCTCTGGTCCCGGGAACGTGCCGGCCTTCACGTCGGCGTCGAAGTCGCGGGCGGCCTGCAGCAGGACGGCGTGGACGTCGGCGTACTGCTTGACGAAGCGGGCCATCCGGCCCTGGCGCAGGCCGAAGGCGTCCTGCCAGACGAGGACCTGGCCGTCGCAGTCGGGGCCGGCGCCGATGCCGATGGTGGGGATGGCGAGCTCCTTGGTGATCCGGGCGGCGGTGTCGCCGGGGACCATCTCCATGACGACCGCGAACGCGCCGGCCTCCTGCACGGCGAGGGCGTCGTCGAGGACGCGGTCGCCGGTCTCGCCGCGTCCCTGGACGCGGTAGCCGCCGAGGGTGTGCTCGGACTGCGGGGTGAAGCCGATGTGGGCCATCACGGGGATGCCGCCCTGGGTGAGCTTCTCGATCTGCGGGGCCATCTCGACGCCGCCCTCGAGCTTGACGCAGTGGGCGCCGCCCTCCTTCATGAAGCGCACCGCGGTCAGGTACGCCTGCTCGGCCGAGGCCTGGTAGCTGCCGAACGGCAGGTCGCCGACGACGAGCGCACGGCGTACCGAGCGGGAGACCGCGCGGGTCAGCGGGATCAGCTCGTCGACCGTCACGGGCAGCGACGTCTCGTTGCCGTAGACGTTGTTGCTCGCGCTGTCGCCGACGAGAAGCACCTCGATGCCGGCCTCGTCGAACGTCGCGGCGGCGTACTGCTCGTACGCCGTCAGCATCGAGAACCTCTCGCCCCGCTCCTTCATCTCGCGCAGGTGGTGGGTGCGGATGCGCTTGGTGGGTGCGGCCGGCGTCGTGGCCGGGCCGGTGCCGTAGGGGGCGGTCTCTTCGGGCGTGCTCATCGTCGAGTCTCCGATCGGTGTGGTCTCGCGGCCTCCTGCTGAGGTCCACGGACAGTCCTCAGGCTAGGCCGATGCGTCCGGGTGTGCGCTGTGTCGCGCCTCACGCCGGGCTCGCCTGCACGGGCCGACGTCCGGCGACGGAGACGACGAGCAGGCAGAGCGCGGCGGCCGCGATCGCGACGACCAGGGCCGGTACGCCGCCCCCGAGGGCGCCGAGGACGTAGGGGACCGCGAAGCCGGCGTAGGTGAGGCCGTAGAAGACGGCGATCGTCGCGCCGCGCTCGTCGGGGTGCGCCAGCCGCTCGGTCTCGCGGAGCCCGGAGACCAGGACGCAGCCGTAGGCGCCGCCGAGGACGGGTCCGCTGAGCAGCAGGAGCCAGCGGACGTCAGTGGTCAGCGCGAGGACGCCGATGCTCGAGCCGACCACCGCGGCCGCGAGGCCGACCTGGCCGGCCAGCAGCGGACGCCGGTCGTCGAGGCGCCGGGCCAGGCCCTGCACGAGCACGCCGCAGCCGAGGGTGAGGCCCGAGAGCAGGCCGACGAACGCGAGCGCGCCGTCCTGGGTGCCGCCGATCTCGCCGGGCAGGTAGGCGATCGCGATGGCGGCGCAGCCGAACACCCACGGCGCCGAGGGGGCGACCACGAGCACGAAGCGGTGGCCGCGGGTGACGGCCGGCACCCGCAACAGTGAGCGCGGCGTGATCCCGACCGGTCGCGGACCGGGGACCTGCAGGCACAGCAGGAGGGCGACGACACCGAAGACGACGTGCGGCAGGTAGGGCACCTCGAGCGGACGCGGCGCCCACTCCGCGACCAGCCCGGCGACGAACGGCCCGGCCCCGAAGCCGGCCGACAGTGCGATCGCCGCCCGTCTCGGCCCGGCGCCCGACTCGGACAGCTCGGCCACCCAGGCCGTCGCCGCGCTGAAGACGACGCCCGAGCAGGCCCCGGCGAGCAGCCGCCCGGCCGCGAGCCCGGCCACCGACTCGTGCCCGACGATCAGCAGCACGCTCGCCAGCGGCGACAGCGCGACGAACGGCAGGACCACCGCCCGCCGCCCCCAGCGGTCGGAGGCGGCGCCGCCCACCAGCAGCGCGGGCACCAGCCCGGCGGCGTACACACCGAAGAGGAAGGCGCGCGTCTGCACCGACATGTCGAGCTCGTCGCGGTAGGCGATGAGCAGCGGCGTGAACTGGTTGGCACCCCAGCCGACGGCGAACATCGCGAGCGCGATGCGCTGCCAGGGCCTCATGCCCCGACCGTAGGGGCGCCGGTCGGCCAGGTCAGCCCGGGGTGCCCGCCGCGTTGAACATCCACTGGACCCCGAACCGGTCCTTGAGCTGGCCGAAGTGGTCGCCCCAGGGTGCCTGCTCGAACGGCATGTCGACGGAGCCGCCCTCGCTCAACGCCTCGAACCAGCCGCGGATCGTGTCGAGCTCGTCGCCGCTGATGGTGACGGTGCCGTTGTGGATGTCGCCGGGCATGGAGCTCGGTGCGTCGGAGCCCATGAGGAGCACGGTGTCGGAGACCCGGAGCTCCGAGTGCATGACCTGGCCTTGCTCCTCCTCGGGCACCCCCATGCCGCCGTAGTCGGCGAAGGTGCTGCTCTGCAGCTCACCGCCGAGCACGGACTGGTAGAAGGTCATCGCCTCGGCGGCCTGGCCGCGCCAGTTGAGGTACGGCGAGAGGTGGGTGCTCATGTCTGCTCCTGGTGGGTGGTGGGTGGGGCGGGGGATGCGTCAGCCGGCCGCGTCGGCGGCGGCCTCGAGCTCGGCGACGACGATCCGCGTCATGCCGAGCATGGCGCGGGTGGCGGCGTCGGCACGGGCGGGATCGGGGTCGGTGGCCAGCTCGTAGAACCGGGTCGGGACGATCTGCCACGACAGCCCGAACCGGTCCTTGAGCCAGCCGCAGACCGACTCCTGGCCGCCGTCGGCCAGGGAGTGCCAGTAGTAGTCGACCTCGGACTGGTCGCGGCAGGTGATGGTGAACGACACGGCCTCGGTGAAGGGGAAGCTCGGGCCTCCGTTGATGCCGTGGAACGTCGTCCCGTCGAGCGTGAACTCGCCGGCCATCACGGTGCCCTTCTCGCCGGGGCCGGCGTCGCCGTGGCGCGTCAGGTGCTCGATCGAGGAGTTCGGGAAGATCGAGGTGTAGAAGGCGGCGGCCTCCTCCAGCTGGTCGTCGAACCACAAGCAGGCACTGATGCTGGTCATGCCCGGTCAGACTCCGGCGCGCCCGCGGACTCATCGCGGTCCGGGCGCCGACTTGCGGTCCCTAGAGTGAGGCCGTGGACTTCTACTCGGCCTACGCCCACGGCTACGCACGGTTCGCGGCCTGCACGCTGCCCGTCGCGATCGCCGATCCCGCCACCAACGCCGAACGCACGATCGAGCAGGCCCGCGCCTGCCACGACGAGGGTGTCGCGGTCGCGCTGTTCCCCGAGCTCGGCCTGACCGGGTACGCCGTCGACGACCTGTTCCTGCAGGACACGCTGCTCGACGCCGTCGTGGAGGCGGTCGACGAGGTCGTCACCGCCAGCATCACGCTGCGCACGGTGATCGTCGTCGGAGCGCCGTTGCGCCACCGCGACCGCGTCTACAACTGCGCGCTGGTCATCCAGGGCGGCCGGCTGCTCGGGGTCGCGCCCAAGTCCCACCTGCCGACCTACCGCGAGTTCTACGAGCGGCGCTGGTTCGCCGCCGGCGACGGCATCAGCGCCACCGCGGGCGAGGACATCACCGTCGGCGAGCACGTCGCGCCGTTCGGTCCTGACATCCTCTACCGCGCCGACGACGTGCCCGACCTGGTCTTCCACGTGGAGATCTGCGAGGACCTGTGGGTCCCCGTGCCGCCGAGCGCGAAGGCCGCGCTGCACGGCGCGCACGTGCTGCTCAACCTGTCCGGCAGCCCGATCACCATCGCGCGCGCCGAGGACCGCCGGCTGCTGTGCAAGAGCGCGAGCGCGCGCTGCCAGGCGGCGTACGTCTACGCCGCGGCGGGCCAGGGCGAATCGACGACCGACCTGAGCTGGGACGGCCAGACGATGGTCTACGAGTGCGGCGACCTGCTCGCCGAGGGCGAGCGGTTCCCCGACGGCGCGCGCCGCACGCTCGCCGACGTCGACCTCGACCGGATCCGCCAGGAGCGGATGCGCCAGGGCACCTTTGACGACAACCGCCGCTCGGCCGGCGGCGACGCGGCGTACACGTTCGTCGACTTCACGCTCGACCCGCCGGAGGGCGACATCGGGCTGCTGCGGCCGCAGCGCCGCTTCCCGTTCGTGCCCGACGACCCGGCGCGCCTGGCCCAGGACTGCTACGAGGCCTACAACATCCAGGTCTCCGGGCTCGAGCAGCGGCTGCGCTCGATGTCCACCGACACCTGGCAGCCCAAGATCGTCATCGGTGTCAGCGGCGGGCTCGACTCCACCCACGCGCTCATCGTGGCGGCCAAGGTGATGGACCGGCTCGGCCGCCCGCGCAGCGACGTCCTCGGCTTCACCATGCCCGGCTTCGCGACCGGCGAGAAGACCAAGGGCTACGCCACGCGGCTCTCCGAGAGCCTCGGCGTGACTTTCGAGACGCTCGACATCACCGCCGCCGCGCGCCAGATGCTGACGGACATCGGACACCCCTACGCGCAAGGCGAGGAGGTCTACGACATCACCTTCGAGAACGTCCAGGCCGGCCTGCGCACCGACTACCTGTTCCGCCTGGCCAACCACCGCGGCGCGATCGTCCTCGGCACCGGCGACCTCTCCGAGCTCGCGCTGGGGTGGTGCACCTACGGCGTCGGCGACCAGATGTCGCACTACAACGTCAACGGCGGCGTGCCCAAGACGCTCATCCAGCACCTCATCCGCTGGACCATCGACACCGACCAGTACGACGCCGAGACCGACGCCGTGCTGCAGGAGATCCTGGAGCAGGAGATCAGCCCCGAGCTGATCCCGGCCACCGCGGCGCAGGAGGTGCAGCGCACCGAGGACTCCACCGGGCCCTACGCCCTGCAGGACTTCACGCTCTACCACGTGCTGCGCCGCGGCTACCGGCCCAGCAAGATCGCCTTCCTGGCCTGGCACGCCTGGCACGACGTCGAGGCGGGGGAGTGGCCGGCGGGCTTCCCCGAGGACCGGCGCGGCGAGTTCGACATCGCGACCATCCGCCGCTGGCTCGAGCACTTCATCAAGCGCTTCTTCTCCCAGCAGTTCAAGCGCTCGGCGCTGCCCAACGGCCCCAAGGTCACCCCCGGCGGCACGATGTCGCCGCGCGGCGACTGGCGGATGCCGTCCGACGCCTCGCCCGCAGCCTGGCTGGCCGAGCTGGAGAACGTGCCGAAGAAGTGAGGCCCTAGCGCGGCCGGACGATGCCGTGGTCGAACGCGTAGACCACGGCCGCGGCCCGGTCGCGGAGGTCGAGCTTGGTGAAGATCCGGCCGATGTGGCTCTTCACGGTCAGCTCGCTGATGTGCAGCCGCACGGCGATCTCGGCGTTGGTCAGCCCGCCGCCGATGGCCTCGAGCACCTCGGCCTCCCGGGAGGTGAGTGCGTCGTCGGCCGACCGGGCGGACGTCGTACGGTCGGGTGGGGCGGCGCGGTAGGCGGTCAGCACCCTGGCCGTGACGGCCGGGTCGAGCCACGAGTCGCCCGCGGCGACGGCGCGCACCGAGCGGATGAGGTCCTCCGCCGCGGAGTCCTTGAGCACGAAGCCGGCGGCGCCGGCGCGCAGCGCGGTCGAGAGCAGCTCGTCGTCGTCGAAGGTGGTCAGCACGAGCACCGGCGGCCCGCCGGCCGCGCGCACGCCGACGGTCGCCTCGATGCCTCCGACGCGCTTCATCCGCAGGTCCATCACGACCACGTCGGCAGGGGCGTCGAGACCGGCCAGGGTGGCCGGCACCTCGTCGCCGTCGGAGCACTCGGCGACGACCTCGAACCCGTCGCGGCGACGCAGGATCCTGCGCAGCCCCGACCGCACGAGGTCCTGGTCGTCGACCAGCACGACACGCACCGCGGCGTCGTTCACGGGGCGACCACCGGGATGCCGAGCTCGACGCGCCACTGGTCGTCGACGTCGCCGACCTCGAGCCTGCCGCCGAGCTGGTCGACGCGCGAGGTCATCCCGGCCACGCCCGAGCCGTCGGTGCCGACGACCGCACCCGCGAGCCGCGGGTTGGTGACGGTGAGCCGCGCGACCGGCCCGGTCACGTCGAGCCGTACGTCGGCCGGTACGCCGGGCGCGTGCTTGACCACGTTGGCCAGCGACTCCTGCACGACGCGGAACAGCGCCAGGCCGGCGGCGGGGGACAGCCGCGCGAGGTCGCCGTCGCGGCGCCACGTCACGTCGAGCCCGGCCTGGCGGAACCCCTCGACGAGCGCGTCGAGGTCGGCCGCACCCGGCAGCGGGCGCTGGTCGACGCCGGGCGCGGCGGTGCCGTCGGTGGCCAGCACGCTGACGGTGCGCCGGATGTCGGCCATCGCCTCGCGCCCGACGCGCTCGGCGTCGGTGAGCGCCTCGATGGCGTCGGGGATGTCGGCGTCCTGCTCGAGCGCGCGCCGGGCGCCGGTGACGTGCAGCATCGTGACGCTGAGCGAGTGCGCGACGAGGTCGTGGATCTCGCGGGCGACGCGCTGTCGCTCGGCGAGGGTGGCGCGGACGCGTTCCTCGTCGCGCGCGGTCTGCTCGGCGGCCAGGGCCCGCATCTGCCAGCGCAGCATGTAGCCGAAGACCAGGCCGATCACGAGCTCACCGAGGTAGAGGCTGAACAGGTCGGCGTCGTGGTCGCCGACGAGCAGCAGCAGGCCGGCGCACGCCCCGACCCCGAGCAGCCCCCGCCGTCCGCCGTCGGTGGCGGTGATCTCGCCGACCGCAAAGGCCAGGGACAGCGGGGCGAAGTCGATCGCGCCGTCGTCGCGCAGCGGCACCGAGACGAGCAGGCCGACGCCGAGCAGCGCCACCGGCAGCTCCACCCACCACGGCAGCCACGGCCGGATCAGGAAGTGCGCCACGCACGGGCCGACGGTGATGGCGGCCGCGAGGAGGACCAACGCGTCGTTGGCGACGTCGAGGCGCTGGAACGCGCCGATGCCGGCCCCGCCGACCAGGCCGATCGTGGAGAGCACCGGGATCCACCACGGGTAGACGAGCCCCTGGCGCGCGCCCTTGTGCTCGATGCGGTCGCGGAAGCGCCCGAAGAGGGTCGCGGTCCCGTCGAGCACGCTCACCCGCCTCACCCTAGGGCGGCGCGCCGAGGCTGCCATCCGTCTGCGGAAGGCCGCCCGACTCCTACCAGGGGAGGAGTCCGGAAGCGTCCCGCGGACCGATGTGCCCCGGGCACTGCCGCTGGCAGCGTGGGGGACACCCGAGCAGCACGGTGACCCGACGAAGGAGACGGCGATGACCTGGCAGCAGACGCACAGCAGGTGGCAGGCCCTCAAGGACATCGAGGCGGCGGTGGCGACCGACCCGCTGGCCCCGCTGCCGTGGACCGATGCGTACGCCGACCTGTTCGGTGACCGTGCCGGGCTCGTCGCCTACCTGCGCTACCGCTGGTTGCTGCGCCTGGCCGAGCCCGCCGTGGACGACGTACACCGCGAGCACCGCGCCCGTACCCTGGCCCGCGTGGGACTAGCCGCTCTCGACCTGCAGGAGGCACGACGTGCGG
Organism: Nocardioides sp.; assembly: GCA_025964985.1. Taxonomy (GTDB): domain Bacteria; phylum Actinomycetota; class Actinomycetes; order Propionibacteriales; family Nocardioidaceae; genus Nocardioides. The sequence continues at coordinate 1,460 of JAOPXU010000386.1, read as the reverse complement.
TCGCCTGACCCCGACGGCTCCGACGCGATGGGCGGGCCCGGACGGCGGATCCCGGGCCGCAGCCTCGCGACCTGGGCGGTGTCCTACGGCGTCGGTGGCCTGGCGTTCCGCGCCGGAGCCCGCCGTGGCGACCTGGTCGCACGGCTCGAGAGCGAACGGGAGCTGCAGCTGTCGCCGTACGACGCCTACGACGAGGTGCGTGCCGCCGGCCCGGTGTGCCGCGGCGGCGTGGTGTGGGCGACGGCCTCGCACGAGGCGACGACCACGATCCTGCGCTCCGACGACTTCGTGGTCGGGGCCGGTGGCGCCGAGCTGCCCGGCCCGCTGCGCGGGCTCACCGGCAAGCTCCTCGACCCGTGGGCGGCCAGCCCCGTCGACCCGCCGTCGATGTTGGCGACCAACGGCACCGACCACACGCGCTACCGGCGGCTCGTCTCGCGGGCGTTCACGGCGCGTGCGGTGAGCGGCCTCGAGGACCGCATCCGCGACACCGCCGACCGCCTCCTCGACGGGCTCGACGACGGCGGGTCGGTCACCGACGTGGTCGACCGCTACGCCGCCCTGCTGCCGGTCGCCGTCATCGCCGACATGCTCGGCGTGCCCGACGACATGCACGGCCGGCTGCTCGACTGGGGCAACGCCGCCTCGGTCACCCTCGACCCCAGCCTGGGCTGGCGCGACTTCCGCCGCGCCGAGGACGCCATGCGCAAGCTGCACCTGTGGTTCGCCGAGCACGTGCGCACCCTGCGGGCCGCCCCCGGCGACGACCTGATCAGCCGCCTCGCCGTCCTCCTCGACGACGAGCACCTCACCGACCTCGAGCTGCGCGCCACCGGCCTGCTCGTCCTCGGCGCCGGCTTCGAGACCACCGTAAACCTCATCGGCAACGCCGTCGCCGTCCTCGACGAGCACCCGGAGCAGCGCGCCGCGCTGCGCGAGGACCCCTCGCTGTGGGCCAACGCGGTCGAGGAGGTCCTGCGCCACGACTCCCCGGTGCAGATGACCCTGCGCGTCGCCCGCCGCGACACCGAGGTCCTCGGCACCGAGGTCCCCGTCCACACCCCGGTCATCACCTACCTCGGCGGCGCCAACCGCGACCCCGCCGTCTTCGACGACCCGCACACCTTTGACGTACGCCGCCCCAATGCCGGCTCGCACGTCGCGTTCTCGTCCGGCGCCCACTTCTGCCTCGGCGCCGGCCTCGCCCGCCGCGAGGCCGAGGTCGGCCTGCGCGCCCTCTACGACCGGTTCCCCGACCTGGCCGTCGCCGGTACGCCGGTGCGCCGCGACACCCGGGTGCTGCGCGGCTACGAACGACTCCCCGTCGCCCTCGGGCGCCGGGTCCGGGTGGGCTGATGATCAAGCACCTCTGCACCACACGTCGGTCGAGGAGCTCCCGCTAGGGAGCGTCACGAGACCACTCGACCGCAGGACACGTCGGTCGAGGAGCTCCCGCTAGG
>JAOPXU010000354.1 GCA_025964985.1 Nocardioides sp. | reverse complement strand
GGGGCCGCGGGCGGCCGCACGGGCCGCAAGCGCGAGCGCGAGGACGGTCGCGACCGCGACCTGCACGACGACGGCGACGGCTGGCTCGACGACGAGGCGGGCCCCGGCGTCCTGCGCTGAGGGCCGGGTCAGGCGGAGCGGGCGGTCCTCGTCGACTCGAAGGCGAGGTCGAGGCCCTCGCGCAGCAGGGCGATCATGTCGGGCACCTCGTCGACGGCGAGACGGAAGGTCGCGGAGCAGACGTTGTCGCGCCACAGCGACAGCACGACGATGCCGGCCTCCTGGTGCCAGGAGACCTTGAGCGCGCGCTGACCGCCACGGGAGTCGAGGAAGATCGATCCCGGGGTGGTGAGCGAGCGGGCGGTCGTCATCAGCCCATCATCCTCCGCGACGGGCTGCTTGTCAGCGCCCGCCACTAAAGTGGCGTCATGCCGGAGCTGCCCGAGGTCGAAGCGCTGGCCCTCGACCTGCGCGGGCGACTCGACGGCCACGCGATCGCGATGGTCCACCTGGCGGCGTTCAGCGCCCTCAAGACCTACGACCCGCCGGTCTCGGCGCTGCACGGCACGCTGGTCGACGACGTCACGCGCCACGGCAAGTTCCTCGACATCGAGGCCTCCGGGCTCCACGTCGTCTTCCACCTGGCGCGCGCCGGCTGGGTGCGCTGGAAGGACGAGGTGCCGTCACTGCCGCCGCGGCCCAACAGCAAGAGCGGCCTGGCCGTGCGCATCGTGCTCGACGACGACTCCGGGCTCGACGTCACCGAGGCCGGCACCAAGAAGAGCCTCGCCATGTACGTCGTCCGCGACCCCCTCGACGTGCCCGGCATCGCCAGCCTGGGGCCCGACCCGCTCACCGACGACTTCACGCCCGAGGTGCTGCGCGCGATCCTCGAGCGCGAGGGCCGCAAGCAGATCAAGGGCGTGCTGCGCCACCAGGGCACCATCGCCGGCATCGGCAACGCCTACTCCGACGAGATCCTCCACGCCGCCCGCATGTCGCCCTACCGCCCGGCCAGCGCCGTGCTCGAGTCCGGCGAGCTCGAGATGCTCTACACCGCCGTCCGCACCACCCTCGGCGCGGCCGTCGAGCGCTCGCGCGGCCTGGCCGCCAGCGAGCTCAAGGGCGAGAAGAAGTCCAACCTCGCCGTCCACGGGCGCGCCGGCCAGGCGTGCCCGGTCTGCGACGACACCGTGCGCGAGGTGTCGTTCGCCGACTCGAGCCTGCAGTACTGCCCGACCTGCCAGACCGGCGGCAAGCCGCTCGCCGACCGCAGGACCAGCAAGTTCCTGAAATGAGGACCCACCCGTGAGCGTTCCCACCGTCGCCGTGTCCGGCGTGCCCGACCCCCTGCCCGAGGGGCTGACCGTCCTCGACGTCCGCGAGGACTTCGAGTGGCAGGCCGGCCACATCGACGGCGCCCTGCACGTGCCGCTCGGCGAGCTGCCCGACCGCCTCGCCGAGGTCGGCGACGGCCAGACGCTGGTCGTCTGCAAGGTCGGCGGCCGCTCCGGCCAGGCCGTCGCCTGGCTGGCCGAGCAGGGCTACGACGTCGTCAACCTCGACGGCGGCATGCTCGACTGGGCCGCCGCCGGGCGCCCGATGGTCAGCGAGACCGGCGCCGCACCCACCGTGGCCTGAGGCTCAGGCGAAGGCCTGCGGCAGCGGTACGTCGAGCAGGCGCGACAGCCCCGCGAGGTAGTCCGCGCGGCTGGTCTCGCGCACCCCCAGCGACTCCAGGTGCGGCGTCACCCACTGCACGTCGACCAGGCGCCGGTCGGCGTGCTCGTCGCACAGCAGCTCGACGAGCCCGACGAGCGCGACCTTCGAGGCGTCGGTGGCGCGGTGGAACATCGACTCACCGGCGAACAGCCCGCCGATCGCCAGGCCGTAGAGCCCGCCCTGCAGGCGGCCGTCGCGCCAGGTCTCGACCGAGTGCGCCCAGCCGAGCCGGTGCAGCTCGACGTAGGCGCTGCGGATCTGGTCGTCGATCCAGCCGTGCGGGCGCCGCGGGTCGGCGCAGGCGTCGACGACCTCCTCGAACGCGGTGTCGACGCGCACCTCGAAGTCGCGGCACGAGCGCCGCAGCGAGCGCGACACCACCAGCCCCCCGAGCGGCAGCACGCCGCGGCGTACGGGCGACCACCAGCCCATCGGGTCGCGCGCCGAGCCGAGCGGCATCGGGAACAGCCCGTGCCGGTACGCCGCCAGCACGGTGCCCGGGGCGAGGTCGGCGCCCATCGCCACCAGGTCGTCCTCGGGGTCGGCGCGCGGTCCGGTCGCCTCGTCGAACCGCCATCGCGTGGGCGGTGGCTCGACGGGCATGCGCTCGACCGTACAAGGGCCGGGGGCTCCCCCCGGGCCGCACGGGGCCGCAGCGTCTGCGGGGTGCGGCCTACGATCAGGGGCATGGGAGTGACTCGTAGCGTCGGCAAGCAGCTCGGCCGGCAGATCGCGCCGCGCATCACCGACCTCGCGCCCGGGCTCACCAGCTCGTTCGTGCGCGAGGCCCTGCACCGCGCGATCGACGGGGTCGGTCCGCTGCCGCCGGCCCGCGAGGCCGCCGAGAAGCAGCTCGCCGAGCACCAGGGCGACGTCGAGAAGGCCGTCAAGGACGTCGTCGACAACCACATCCGCTACGCCGGCGCCTCCGGCTTCGCCACCAACATCGGCGGCCTCGTCACCATGGCCGTGACGGTGCCGGCCAACCTGACCGGCATCGCGCTCATCCAGTGCCGCATGGTCGCCGCCGTCGCCCACCTGCGCGGCTACGACCTCACCGACCCGCGCGTGCACAACGCGATCCTCGTGACGGTGCTGGGCGAGGAGTCCGTCAACCGCCTGGTCAAGCGCAAGGCCCTGCCCGCGCCGCCGATGGCGCTGGCCACCGCGCCGGTCCACGACGCGACGATCGACGCCGTGGTCTCGACCGAGGTCGCCCGCGACCTCATCGCGCGCATCACCGGGCGCCGGCTCGCCACCACCATCGGACGACGGGTGCCGGGCCTCGGCGGCGTCGTCGGGATGACCGCTGACGGGTGGGGGACCTACCGCATCGGCCACTACGCCGAGCGCGAGCTCCGTCCGCGCACGGCGCGGTAGGCCTTCATCGCCGCACGACCGGCGGCCTCGGACTCCAGGCGCCGCACGACCTTCTCGCGCGCCCGGTAGGTCGGGCGCAGGTAGGCCCGCTCCAGCGCGCGCTGGGTCTCGAGCAGCTCCTCGCGCAGCCGCTCCTCCTCCTCGCGCATCCGGGCGTTGTCGGCCAGCAGCGCCGCGATCGCCACGACCCCCGCCCGGGCGACCGCCCGCTCGTGCGGCCGGTCGGGGTCGGCCCAGCGGACCGTCGCCTGGTCCACGACGCCGCCGTCGGCGGCGCGCTCGGGGTGCGGGCTGCCGATCAGCTCGTCCACGTCGCCGATGACGTCGTAGCCGCGGCGGGTGACCTCGTCGACCCAGGACCGCTCGAGGTCGCCGACCCACTGCCGCATCGTCGGCGGCAGGCCGAGGCGCGGCGTACGACGGCGCTGCGACAGCGTCTGGTGGGCGAGCAGCTCGCGGACGAGGGGCCGGTAGTGCTTGGGCGCAAGCTGCTTGTTGACCGCGTTGTTGATGCGGCGCAGCAGCGCGATCTCGGGCACGCCGAGCGATGGGTTGCTGCGCCCGGTCTCGAGGTCGAGGTCGAGGTCGGCGACGTCGAAGGCCTGCGCGAAGCGCTGCCACAGCACCTCGGGGGCACCACCGGACGGCGGCACGGTGACGAGGTGGACCCGCTCGGGCGGCAGGTCGTGGGCCCAGCGGTCGAGGATCGCCGGGATCTCCTGGACGCCCCAGAACCACGACGCGAGCCGGCCCGGCCGCTCGGGGTCCTGGATGAGCTCGAGGAAGCGCGAGTAGCGGAACGCCCGGCGGTGCTTGAGGTTCTCCTGCCACTCGGCGGGGATCTGCCGGGTCAGGTCGCGCACCGAGAGCACGACGTGGATCTCGGGGGCGTCGGGGCCGCCGTGGCCCAGCGACTCGAGCGCCCGCCCGACCTGGGAGCGCGACGCGGTCGCGAGGATCTCGTGGCTGATGATCGAGGTGCCGGGGTGGCGGCGCACCTGCGCGGCGAGCCGGTCCCACTCGCCGATCGCCTGCTGCTCGAGGCCGCCCCAGCGCAGCCGCATCAGGTCGAGGGCGGCGAGGAAGTGGCCGTCGAAGCGCTCGGCGGGGTAGAGCACGCCGTGGGTCAGCAGCCGCACGCGGTTGCGGTAGAGCACGTCCTGGGCGTACGACGTGCCCGTCTTGGGGGTGCCCACGTGCAGGATCACCTTGCGGCCGCTCACGGGCGCCCCTCCCTCTCCGCGGGGCCGGCGGGCCCCTCCACCAGCAGCGCCACCGCGAGGTCGAGGACCCGGTCGTCGTCGGGCCCGACACCGGGGCCCGGCTCGCGGCGCGGGACCAACTGGTCGGTGCTGCCGGCGACAGCGTAGTCAGCGGCGTCGACCTCGCGGCGTACCCGGTCGCCCGCCTCGCGGGCCCAGGCCAGGCCGGTCTCGTCGAGGCGCAGCTGCGGGCCCGGGTGGTCGCGCAGGCGGGGCAGCAGCGTGTGGCGCAGGAGCGCCGACTGCTCGGCGGGCAGGACGAGCAGGCCGAGCGGCTCGGAGGTGCGGCGGACCAGGTCGGTGGCGTCGGCCGACGGCACCACGACGTCGGGCAGCGGTCGTCGGGTCCCGAGCTGGCGGCCGAGGCCGGCGTGGTCGAGGACGAGGGTGACCCGGCGGCGCCCGACCCGCTCGACCCAGCTGCGCGCCATCTCGGCGAGGTCGGCGCGCGGCGCCGGACGGGCGCCGGCCGCGGCGTGGGTGACCCAGTCGTGCCAGGCGGGACCGCCGTCGGCGAAGGAGCGCGCCACGAACGCCAGCTCGGTCATCGTCGCCAGGTCGTGGCCCAGCACGTGGACGACGGCGCCGCGCCCACCCGGGGGCCGGCCGCGGCGCAGCATCTCCTCGCGCACGGCCTCGGCCGTCCACGGCGCACCGGCGATCCGGTACGGCGTCCCCGGACGTCGCCAGCGCGGCCGCGGCAGGGCCGGCACCCCGGTCGCGGCGAGGTCCTCGGCCAGCAGGTTGGTGGCGACGCGCAGCAGCTCGTCGGCCGGCAGGTCGGCCGGGTCGACGGGGCGCGGGCCGTAGGCGAGCTCCTCGACGGCACCGACCAGCTCGAGGTCGGGGCGGCCCCGGCCGGGCGCGCTGGCGGTCAGCACCCGCTCGACCAGCACCGGGTCGGGGCGGCCACCCGCGGCGGCCGCGGCGAGGTTGACCCGGCGCAGGACCTCGAGCTGCTGGGCGCCCGGGAGGAGCCGGCCGGTGCGGTCGGCCTCCGCCGTCCACGCGGCCCACGGCGTGGTGCCGCCGTCGCGCAGCGACGCGACCCAGCCCCACGCGCGTGCCTCGCTCACGGGGTCACTCCGGTCACTCCGGTCACTCGAGCTCGCGGCGGGTCTGGAGCTTGCTCTGCACCCGCGCCGGCAGCCGCTTGTCGGGGTCGGGCCGGCGCGCGGCCTCGGCGGTCAGCGCGACCAGGGTGTCGAGCGCGGCACCCAGCTGGGCCTTGGTCGAGGCCTGGCTGGGGTTGACGTAGTCCTCGGGCGCCACGGCCGGTCCCGGCTGCAGCTCGGCGAGGTCGCCGACGACGTGGACCCCGCGCGTGGTCGCCCACTGGGTCCAGCGGTCGGCCTGGGCGACCGCCCAGGGGTGCAGGTCGGGCGGCAGCTGCAGGGCCGTGCCGCGACGGTTGCCGAGCACGCCCTCGTGGAGCAGCCGCCGCACCACCTCGTCGTACGGCGCCTCGCGGCGGGTCTCGCGGCCGACGCGGCGGTTGAGCCGGCGCAGCAGCTGGGTCTCGGCGACGCCGAGGGAGCGGTTGACGCGCTGGGCCTCGCGGGGCGCCCAGGCCGGGTCGGCGCCGATGACCTCGCAGAAGCGCTGCCACAGCAGGTCGCCGCTGCGGTGCGGGACGGTGATGACGTGGAGCCGCTCGGGGGGCAGGTCCTCGCCCCACGTCGAGAGGACGGCCGGGAGGTCGAAGGCGCGGGCGAACCACGGGTGGCCGCGCACCATGCGGCGCTGGAAGCGCTGGTAGGACCAGGTGCGGCCCTGCTTGATGCTCTCCTGCCACGCGGCCGGCAGCTGGCGGCCGAGGTCGCGCGCGGAGTAGACGACGTGGACCTCGCTGTCGCGCAGGTCGTGCATCGCCCGGGCCACCTGGGCGGGGTCGGCGGCGGCCAGGATCTCGTGACTGACCACGACGGTGCCCTCGAGCTTGCGGATGCGGCGCACGAGCCGGGGCCAGTCGCCCTCGGCGTGGCCGGGCGGGCCGCCCCAGTCCTGGCCGAGCAGGTCGAGGGCGGCGCGGAACTGGCTGACCGCCGGGTCGGCCAGCGGGTGCCGGGCCGGGACGTGGACGCCGTGGCGCGCGAGGGTGCGGGCGTTGCGGGTCAGCCGGTCCTGGAGGTAGGTGGTGCCCGTCTTGGGCGCACCCACGTGCAGGAAGACCCGTCGACTCACACCTGCAGGCTATCGACCTCTCCCCGTTCACCCGGAGGTGGTTGAGTAGGCGCCGATGAGCGGACCACAGCCGATGTTCCTGCACATCGGCATGCCCAAGAGCGGGTCGACGTTCGTGCAGTCCCTGTTGGCCGACAACCGCACCGCGCTGGCCGAGCACGGCTTCGTCTACCCCGAGGCCGGGCGCGAGGCGATGTTCCACGCCGCGCTCGAGATGGCCGGCAGCCCCGACAAGTGGGGGCTGACCGACGACGACGTCGCCGGCTCGTTCGACCGGGTGCTCGACGCGGCCCGCAGCGACGGGCGCACCGCCCTGGTCAGCCACGAGATCTTCAGCGCCGCGACGCGCAAGGAGGTCGACCGGATCGGCGAGCGCCTCGCCGACTTCGACGTGCGGGTCGTCGTCACCGTCCGCGACCTCGCGCGCACGATGGCCGCGCAGTGGCAGGAGCGCGTCAAGAACGGCGTCGACGAGACCTACGCCGACTTCGCCGCCACCGTCCTGGCCCACCGGCCCGTCGACATGACGTCGACGGCGCACGGGTTCTGGCACGGCCACAACGTGCCCTGGGTGCTGACCCGGTGGGAGCGGCTCGTGCCGCCCGACCGCATCCACCTCGTGCTCACGCCCGACCGCTCGGCCGGGCCGCACGCGCTGTGGGCCCGGTTCTGCGAGGCGGTCGGCCTGCCCGCCGACGCGATCGACCCGACGACGACGACCGCGGCCAACGAGTCGCTCGGCACCGCCCAGATCGCCCTGCTCCGCCAGGTGCTCGCCGCGGCCAAGGCCGACGGGCTCGAGCAGCCGTGGCTGTCGTGGGTGGGCAAGCGCTGGTTCGCCCAGACGCTGCTCGGCCGCGCGCGCTCCGCCCGTCCGGTGACGCCCGCCGACGTCGCCACCCCGCTCGCCGAGGTGGCGGAGATGTGGATCGCGATGCTGGCCGACCGCGGCTTCCCGGTCCACGGCGACCTCGCCGAGCTGCGGCCGCAGGCGCCGCCGTCCGGCACGCCCCATCCCGACGACGTCGCGGCCGACGACGTGGTGCGCGGACTGCCCGAGGTCATCGGCGCGATGCTGCTCCACGAGCGCGACCAGCGCCAGGCGATCGGCCGGCTCGAGGACGAGGTGTCCCGGCTGCAGGCCGAGCTCGCGGCGGTGCCGCCGCCGGCGCCCGAGCGGCGTCGGGTCCTACGCCGTCCCCAGCGCCCGCACGACGGCTGAGGGGCTCGGCCGGCCGAGGTGGCCGGCCATCCAGGTGCTCGTCGCGACGACCGCGTCGAGGTCGACGCCGTGCTCGATGCCGAGCCCCGTGAGCAACCAGACGAGGTCCTCGGTCGCCAGGTTGCCCGTGGCGCTCTTGGCGTAGGGGCAGCCGCCGAGCCCGCCCGCGCTCGCGTCGTACGTCGTCACGCCGGCGCGCAGGCCGGCCTGCACGTTGGACAGCGCCTGGCCGTAGGTATCGTGGAAGTGCAGCGCCAGCCGGTCGGCGGGCACGCCGGCGGCGCCGAAGGCCTCGACCAGCGCGGTGACGTGACCGGCGGTCGCGACGCCGATCGTGTCGCCGAGGCTGAGCTGGCCGGCGCCGAGGTCGAGCAGGCGGCGTCCGGCGGCGACGACCTGCTCGAGCGGCACCGCGCCCTCCCACGGGTCGCCGAAGCACATCGAGACGTAGGCGCGCACGTCGACGCCGGCCGCGCGGGCCCGGGCGACGGTGGGCTCGAACATCGCGAACTGCTCGTCGAAGGAGCGGTTGAGGTTCTTCCGGGCGAAGGTCTCGGTGGCCGAGCCGAAGACCGCGACGTGGCGCAGGCCGAGCTCGAGCGCGCGGTCGAGTCCGCGCTCGTTGGGCACCAGCACCGGCAGGTCGACGCCGTCGGCGCCGAGCCGCGTCATCAGCTCGGCGGCGTCGGCCAGCTGGGGCACCCACGTCGGGTGCACGAAGCTCGTCGCCTCGACCACCGGCAGGCCGGCCGCGAGCAGGCGCCGCACGAACTGCTCCTTGACCTCGACCGGGACCAGCGCAGCCTCGTTCTGCAGGCCGTCGCGGGCCCCGACCTCGTAGATCGTCACCGCGGTGGGCAGGCCGGGCTCGGGCACGACCATGGGCAGCGCGCTCACTGCTCGGCCTCGACCACGAACAGCACCGTGCCGATCGGCACCTGCGCGCCGGCGTCGGACCCGACGCGGGTGACCGTGCCGGTGAAGGGCGCCTTGAGCGACAGCTCCATTTTCATGGCCTCCATGGTGCCGAGCACGTCGCCCTCCGCGACGGCGTCGCCGACCGCGACCCGGACGTCGAGCACGGTGCCGGGCATCGGCGCGAGCAGGGTGCCGTCGCCGACCGCGGCCGCGCCGGCGAGCCGGTCGGGCGGGACGAACGCGAAGCGCTGGCCGCGCCAGGCGACCTCGTAGGTGCCGGGGCGCCCGGGCTGCACGTTGACGACCGCGCGCACGAGCTCGCCGTCGACGTCGGCCTCGAGCACGTGGTCGGCGCCGGCGAGCTGTCGGAACGGCACCCCGTCCACGGTGCGGGCGTGGCGGTCGACGACGACCTCGCGGTCGAGCTCGACGACGGTCGGCGCGGGCGCGGCGCCGAGGCGGAACCCGTCGCTCTGGAAGGCGTGGCCCGCACCCGAGCCGAAGGACGTCAGCATCGCCGAGACCCAGGCGACCAGCTGGCGGGGCAGGGTGTCGTCCGGCGCAGGCACCGTCGCGGTGTCGAGCCAGGCGGTCTCGATCGTCGCGTCGCGGAACTCGTCGGAGGCCACGAGCGCCCGCAGGAAACCGGCGTTGGTGGTCAGCCCGAGGATCGCGGTGTGGTCGAGGGCGTCGACCAGGGCGCGGCGCGCGCTCTCGCGGTCGGGACCGTGGGCCACGACCTTGCCGAGCATCGGGTCGTAGGCGGTGCTGACGACCTGCTCGGGCTCGAGCGCGTGGTCGACGCGTACGCCGGGGCGCCCGGTCGGCCACCGCACGATGCTGGCCTGCCCGGCCTGCGGCAGGAACCCGCCGAAGGAGTCCTCGGCGTAGACCCGGGCCTCGATGGCGTGCCCGGTCAGCCGGACGTCGTCCTGGGTCAGCGGCAGCGGCTCACCGGCCGCGACGCGCAGCTGCAGCTCGACGAGGTCGAGCCCGGTCACGGCCTCGGTCACGGGGTGCTCGACCTGGAGGCGGGTGTTCATCTCGAGGAAGTAGAACTCGCCGGTCGCGGCGTCGAGCAGGAACTCGACCGTGCCGGCGCCGACGTAGCCGACGTGGGCGGCGAGGGCGACGGCCGCGCTCGTGATGCGCTCGCGGGTGGTGTCGTCGATGGTCGGCGCGGGTGCCTCCTCGAGGACCTTCTGGTGCCGGCGCTGGGTGGAGCAGTCGCGCTCGAAGAGGTGCAGCACGGTGCCGTGGGTGTCGCCGATGACCTGCACCTCGACGTGGCGGCCGTGCTCGACGTACTTCTCCAGCAGCATCGTGTCGTCGCCGAACGCGTGCAGCGCCTCGCGCTTGGCGGCAGCCACCGCCTCGTCCATCTCGGCGGCGCTGCGCACGATGCGCATGCCCTTGCCGCCACCACCGGCGGCGGCCTTGACCAGCACCGGGAACGCGATGCCGCCAGGGTCGTCGCCGGTCGGCACCACCGGTACGCCGGCCGCGACGGCGAGCTCGCGGGCGGCGTCCTTGCGGCCCATCTGCTCCATGACGGCCGGGCTGGGGCCGACCAGCACGATGCCGGCCGCCTCGAGCGCGGTGGCGAACACCGCGCGCTCGGACAGGAAGCCGTAGCCGGGGTGGACGGCGTCGGCGCCGCTGGCCACGGCCGCGGCGACGACCTCGTCGACGTCGAGGTAGCTGCCGACCCGCACCGCGTCGTCGGCGGCGCGCACGTGCGGGGCGCCGGCGTCGAGGTCGGTGAAGACGGCGACGGTGCGGATGCCGAGGCGGCTCGCGGTGCGCATGACGCGGACCGCGATCTCACCCCGGTTGGCCACGAGAAGTGTCTGGATCATCGCCATCACATCCGGAAGATGCCGTAGGAGGGCTGGGGCACCGGCGCGTGGGCCGCCGCGGCCAGGCCCATGCCGAGGACCCGGCGGGTGTCGACCGGGTCGATCACGCCGTCGTCCCACAGTCGGGCGGTGGCGTAGTAGGGCGAGCCCTGCGTCTCGTACTGCTCGCGGATCGGGGCCTTGAACTCCTCGTCGTCCGGCTTGCCGGCCACGGTGGCCAGCACCGAGGCGGCCTGCTCGCCGCCCATCACCGAGATGCGGGCGTTGGGCCACATCCACAGGAAGCGCGGGTCGTAGGCGCGCCCGCACATGCCGTAGTTGCCGGCGCCGAACGAGCCGCCGATGACGACGGTGAACTTGGGGACCACCGAGCAGGCGACCGCGGTGACGAGCTTGGCGCCGTCGCGGGCGATGCCGGCG
>JAOPXU010000332.1 GCA_025964985.1 Nocardioides sp. | reverse complement strand
GTCCCGGCGCGCCGCGACTGACGCCTCACCCGACTAGGGGTTTGGTTGCGCCAGAGCGGTCCGCAGGCGCTCGGCGTAGTCCGCGGCCTCGCCGTCGGCGTACTTCGTGCGCGGCCAGAAGAAGCCGCGGAGCCCGTCGCCCTTGGTGCGCGGCACGACGTGGAGGTGCAGGTGGGGCACCGACTGGCTGACGGTGTTGTTCATCGCCACGAAGCTGCCCTGCGCGCCGAGCCCGTCCTTGACCGCGGTGGCCAGCCGCTGCGCCGCCTCGAGGAAGCCGTCGCGCAGCCCGGCCGGCAGGTCGGGCAGCGTCTCGACGTGCTCGCGCGGCACCAGCAGCACGTGGCCCTTGAACACCGGCCGGACGTCGAGGAAGGCGAGGAACGCCGGCTCGTCGAGCACGACGTCGGCCTCGCCCTCCCCCGTCACGATCGCGCAGAAGACGCAGGGCTTGCTCATGCCACGACGCTAGCCGGACGGCCGGAGAGCCGCCCAGCAGGACGGCGCCCCGACCATCTGCCCAGGCCGACCACAGTGCGCACGGAGCCGGAGGTCGGCTCCTGCGTTCCGGCGGCCGACTCCCAGACCGGCGGCAGCGCTACCAGGCCCGGTCGGCCAGCGGGACGCGCGCCGGCCGGAGGTGACCAGTCAGCGGAGCCAGGAGTCGCGGGCGTCGACGCCCGAGTCGGGGAAGTCGGCGAAGAAGCCGTCGACGCCGGCGTCGAGCAGCTGCACGATCTCGCCGCGCACGTCGCCCTTCGCGACGGGGTCGACGCCGACGCGGAAGTTGACCGGCAGGAACTGGTTCTCGTCGCGCACCGTGTAGACGGTCACGCGCAGGCCGGCACGGTGGGCGTCGCGCACCAGGGCGCTGGGGGTGGTCGTGGCGCCGGCCGCGTTGCGGGGCAGGACCTGCGACTTCTCCGGGCCGACCCAGTCGGCGTACCGGCTGACCTGCTCGAGGCCCTGCGCCGAGACGATCTGGGCGTACGTCGTGCCCTGCGCCTTGAGGTCGAACGGTCCGCCGGAGGCGCCGGTGAGCTGGACGAGCGGGGTGTCGATGAGCTGGTCGAGGTCCTTGAGGTTGGAGACCTCGAAGGACTGGATGACGGCGTTGCTCTTCCTGCGGTCCAGGCCGAACCGCTCGAGCGTGGCGACGAGCGGCTCCTCGAGCGAGAGGCCGATCGAGTCGAAGTAGGTGGGGTGCTTGGTCTCGGGCGAGACGCCGATCTTGGTGCCGAGCCGCTTCTCCCACGTCTGCACCAGGCGCAGCACCTCGACGAGGGTCGGGATCTCGAAGCGGCCGTCGTAGCGCGTGTTGCCGGGACGCACCTGCGGCAGGCGCTCCTCGGCGCGCAGGGTCTTGAGCTCGGCGAGCGTGAAGTCCTCGGTGAACCAGCCGGTGATCGAAGCGCCGTCGATCGTCTTGGTGGTGCGGCGCGAGGCGAACTCGGGGTGGTCGGCGACGTCGGTGGTGCCGCTGATCTCGTTCTCGTGGCGGGTCACGAGCACGCCGTCCTTGGTCGAGACCAGGTCGGGCTCGATGAAGTCGGCACCCATCCTGATCGCCAGCTCGTAGGCGGCGAGCGTGTGCTCGGGGCGGTAGCCGGAGGCACCGCGGTGGCCGAAGACGAGCGGGACGTCGAGCTGCTGCAGCGCCTTGCCCTTCGCCTTGGCGGCGGCGGGGATGGCGCGCTCGACCGGGGCGGTGGCGTCGGCGGGAAGGGTGGAGACGGTGAGGGCGGTGACGGCGAGCAGGGATGCGGGCGCCATCCGGCGCAGGGTCCGAGGAGTCATGGCCCGACCCCATCGGTGGCCGGTGGCCGAGCGGTGAACGCGCCGTGGCGGCCGCGTGCAGGCTGGGTGGCGGGCGTAGCGGCAGGACTCTGGACAGGACTCAGTGGCAGGACTCAGTGGCAGGACTCAGTGGCAGGCGTCGGGGCACTGCCGGGCCGACGGGGCGATGACCCTGCCGCTGCTGCCGACGGCGTCGAAGTGGTGGCTGTCGCCGGTGCCGTAGGTCCAGCGGAGCCCGGCCCGTGCGAAGATCTGGACCACCGGGTGGCTGCTGCTGCGCCACGAGACGAGCGGGTGCGGGTGGGAGTGCCACCAGGTGTTGGGCACCAGACCGCTCGCGGAGCGGTAGGGGTTCTCCCACGGGTTGACGTCGAGCGAGCGACCGTAGGAGTGCGGGGAGCGCACGCCCGGCCGGTTGACGACCCAGCGGCAGTTGAAGCCGGAGGTGTTGTCGGCCGCCATCGAGCGGTAGTCGTCACCGCCCTGCAGGCGCGGGGACCAGCCGAACCGGTCGACGCGGTACATGGAGCGGATCGGGAAGCGGCGGTCGTGCATCGCGGTCAGGGCGCGAGCGAAGTTGTCGACGGCGCTGGTCGCCCCGATCACCTCGCCGCGGTAGCGGTAGCCGTCGAAGCCCCAGTAGTTGACCCGCAGCAGCCGCAGGCCCTCGCGGCCGACGGGGCAGCCGGAGTGCCAGCTGCGCCCGACCATCGAGGCCCAGACCCCGTCGGGCGCTCGGGCCTGCGGCTGCTGCGGGTGAACTACTGGGGCTTCGACGGCTACCGCTAC
>JAOPXU010000174.1 GCA_025964985.1 Nocardioides sp. | reverse complement strand
CCCCCCCGCGAGACCCGCCCCGGACGGGTCCCGCCACGGCCTACGCTCCCCGCATGAGCCTGCCCGCACCCGCGCCCGACCGCACCGCCGTCGTCACCGGGGCGTCCTCCGGCATCGGCGCCGAGATCGCCCGCCAGCTGGCGCGGCGCGGCCACGGGGTCACCCTGGTGGCCCGGTCGGTGTCCAAGCTCGAGGCGCTCGCCACGGAGCTGCGGGCCGAGGGCGTGCGGGCCGAGGTCATCGCCGCCGACCTCACCGACCGCAGCTCCCGGGCCGGGCTGCTCGGCGCCATCGAGGGACGCGGCCTGAGCGTCGACGTCCTGGTCAACAACGCCGGGCTGTCCACCCTCGGGCCGGTGGCCGCCTCGGACCCCGAGGCCGAGATGGCGATGGTCGAGCTCGACGTGGTCGCCGTCGTCGACCTGTGCTCGCGGTTCCTGCCCGGCATGGTGCAGCGCGGACGCGGCGCGGTGCTCAATGTCGCCTCGACCGCGGCCTTCCAGCCGCTGCCCGGCCAGGCCGGCTACGGCGCCGGCAAGGTGTTCGTCCTCTCCTACACGCAGAGCCTGGCCGGCGAGCTGAAGGGCACGGGCGTGACCGCGACGACGCTGTGCCCCGGGCCGGTCGAGACCGGGTTCGGCGAGCGGGCCGGCTTCACCGACGAGGAGGCCAAGGCCGCGCTCCCGCCAGTGATGTGGGTCAGCGCCACCGAGGTGGCGCGCGTCGCCGTCGAGGGGCTCGACAAGGGCAGGCTCGTCGTCATCCCCGGCGCCGCCAACCGGGTCGCCGCCGCGGTCTCGCAGGTCACCCCGCGCACCCTGCTGCTGCCGTTCCTCACCAAGAGCCACCCCGGCCTACGCTGATCCCCGTGAGCGGGACGAGCGCGTGGACCGAGATCGCCGACGTCGCGGCGCTGACCGCGCTGCTCGGTGAGCCCAACCAGCGGGCCCGCGACAAGGGCCGCGCGGCCCTGCTCGACGTCGACCGGCAGTGGCTGGCCGCCTCGCCGTTCTGCGTGCTCGCCACCTCCGACGCCGACGGGCGCTGCGACGCCTCGCCCAAGGGCGACCCGGCCGGCCAGCTCGTCCACGTCATCGACGACACGACCATCGCCATCGCCGAGCGCCCGGGCAACAAGCGCGCCGACGGCTACCGCAACATCCTGGCCAACCCCCACGTCGGCCTGCACTTCCTCATCCCCGGACGCGGCGACACCTTGCGCGTCAACGGCCGCGCGCGCCTCGTCTCCGACGCGCCGTTCTTCGACGAGATGCTCGTCAAGGGCCACCGCCCGCTGCTGGCCGTGGTCGTCGACGTCGAGGAGGTCTTCTTCCACTGCGCCAAGGCGTTCCTGCGCTCGGGGCTGTGGAAGCCCGAGACGTGGGACCCCGAGGCCGTCGTGCCGCGCCGCGCGGTCATCGCCGCCGAGGTCGAGCCCAGCGGGCTGAGCCTCGAGGAGCTCGACGACTACTACCGCCCCGAGAACTACTCGCGAGGGCTCTACGCATGAGCTACCCGTTCCTCAAGGGCCACGGCACCCGCAACGACTTCGTGCTGCTGCCCGACCACGACGAGTCGGTCCACGGCGACCTCGACGCCGAGCGGGTCCGCGCGCTGTGCGACCGGCGCGGCGGCATCGGCGGTGACGGCGTCCTCCGCGTCGTGCGCCGGGGGGAGCGGTGGTTCATGGACTACCGCAACGCCGACGGCTCGGTCGCTGAGATGTGCGGCAACGGCATCCGGGTCTTCGCCCTGCACCTGGTGCAGGAGGGCCTCGAGGAGGCCGGGGCGCCGTTCGACGTCGACACCCGTGACGGCACCAAGGTCGTCACCGTCGTCGGCGACGAGGTCACCGTCGACATGGGCGTGCCGCGGGTGCTGGGCGAGTCGACGGTCGGCGTCGGCGAGCGCAGCTGGACCGCCACCCACGTCGACGTCGGCAACCCCCACGCGGTCGCGTTCGTCGACGACCTCGCCGAGGCCGGTCCGCTGCTCGAGCCGCCGACCCACGACACGGCCGTCTACCCCGACGGCGTCAACGTCGAGTTCGTCGTACGCCGCGGCGAGGGCCACGTGGCCATGCGGGTCCACGAGCGCGGGTCGGGCGAGACCATGGCCTGCGGCACCGTCGCCTGCGCGGTCGCTGTGGCCGCGGTGCCTGGCGACGGCGCGATGACGTGCCGCGTCGACCAGCCGGGCGGCACCGTCGTCATCGAGCGCACCGCCCAGGGACGGGTGCTGATGACCGGTCCCGCCCTCATCGTGGCCCGTGGCACCACTGACCTCTGAGCCGGACTAATCTCCGGGCATGGACCTCAGTGGATCTTCTGCCATCGTCACGGGCGGTGCCTCCGGCATCGGTGCCGCCGCCGCCCGCCAGCTCGCCGCCCTCGGCGTGACCGTCGTGGTCGCCGACCTCCAGGCCGACAAGGGCGAGGCCCTGGCCGAGGAGATCAAGGGCGTCTTCGCCCCGGTCGACGTCACCCAGACCGACCAGATCGCCGCGGCCGTCAAGGCCGCCGCCGAGATCGCCCCGCTGCGCGCGGTCGTCAACTCCGCCGGCATCGGCTGGGCCCAGCGCACCATCGGCCGCGACGGTCAGCTCGAGTCGGCCCACTCGCTCGAGGCGTTCACCAAGGTCATCGCGATCAACCTGATCGGCACCTTTGACATGGTCCGCCAGGCCGCGACCGTGATGAGCCAGAACGAGCCCGACGCCGACGGCTGCCGCGGCTCGATCGTCAACCTCGCCTCGGTCGCCGCCTTCGACGGCCAGATCGGCCAGGCGTCGTACTCCGCGTCGAAGGGTGGCGTCGTCGGCATGACCCTGCCGGTCGCCCGCGACCTGTCGGCCTCCGGCATCCGCCTCAACACCGTGGCCCCGGGCCTCATCGACACCCCGATCTACGGCGAGGGCCCCGACGCCGACGCGTTCAAGGCCAACCTCGGCCAGAACGTGCTGTTCCCCAAGCGCCTCGGCTCCGGTGCCGAGCTCGCCTCGATGGTCATCGAGTGCCTGACCAACTCCTACATGAACGGCGAGACCGTCCGCGTCGACGGCGGCATCCGGATGCCCCCCAAGTAGGTCCGACCGAGCAGGTCGCCGCCGCGCTCAGCCGGGCGCGGCGGTGACCAGCACGGACAGGTCGTCGAGGTTGGTCGCGCCCCGGCCCCGCGGCAGCTTGAGGGTCAGGGTCGCCGACCGTACGCCGGTGGGCAGCGTCAGGCTGCGCGAGCGGGCGACGTAGCGCTTGCGGTCGCGGCGGTCGGCGCTCCACTTGAGCACCAGGGTGCTGCGGCTGCCGTCGGTGCCGACCAGCCTGAGGGTCGCGGTCGTCGGCTTGTTGGCCGCGGAGTTGGCGAACCCCTTCAGCACCAGCCGGTCGCCGGCGTCGACCGACGCGAGCCGCAGCGCCTGCGCCAGGACGACGGCCCGCTTGGGCGAGGCCACCAGTCGCGCCGAGCAGCGCTTGGTGCGCGCCCGATCGGAGCAGACGCGCGCCTTGCGGGCGTTGCCCCGCCACGTGGTGCCGAGCTTGCGCTCGAAGCCGGGGTTGGCGACGACCTGCGCCCGGGGCCGGACCCGCCAGGTGCGGGTGGTCCGGCTCAGGCCGCGGTCGCTGGGGTGCAGGGCGCCCACGGCCTCGCCGGCGGTCACCTTGACCGTGTGGGCGGCCCCGTCGCCGTTGAGCGTGAGGGTCGTGGGACCGGTCGCGACGAGGCCCGAGGACACCACGGCGCCGTCGACGGTCCAGGTGAGCTGGGTGCCCGCAGCGGGCGCGGTGCTGAGCACGTCGACGGTGAAGGACTGCACCTCCCCGGTGCCGACGAGCACCGTCGCGCCGTTGCCGGGCGAGGCGCCGTCGATCAGGTCGACGTCGAAGCGGCGCGGCCCGAACAGGCGCAGTGGCAGCTGCTCGCTGCCGACGGCCCCCATCGGCCGGTCGAGCGAGCGCATCAGGCAGTCGTCGCACGGGCGGTAGTAGGTGTCGGCGGAGTAGTGGCCGCCGAGGAACAGGCCGATCCGGTCCTCGGGCGAGACCGGGCCCGAGGTCGGGACCGGGGTGTCGGCGGAGATCCAGCGGCGCCACTTGATGCGGGAGCGGTCGCTCACGTCGGTGATGTTGGCGTCGCAGCGCATCCGGACGCCGTTGCGGCGGCGGTCGGAGCACGGCGGGTAGCCGGGCGTCGGCGTCGTGTACTCGTCGTCCAGTCCGAGCAGCGAGTGCCCGATCTCGTGGGGCAGGATCGAGGAGGCGGCCGGATTGGTCGAGACCGAGGCCACCGCGCCGCCGGCGCCGCCGTAGCTCGGGTCGTTGACGACGACGAGCACCTGGTCGGCACCCGGGTACGCCGCGGCGTCGCGCGCGATCGCGCGGTCGTCGATCGGCACGAGCAGGCGCTGGATGCCGAAGGCGCAGAACGTGGAGTCGTAGCGGGTACGCACCCGCTTCCCGGTCTGGGCGGCGGCGCTGCTCTCGGGGCAGCAGCCCGGCGCCGGGCGCTGGTCGGTGCAGCCCGCGCGGTAGGCCGGCTGGTCGGCCCCGCTCTGGGCCGAGGGGGCGAACAGCGCGACGACGTTGACGAAGGAGCGGTAGGCGGCGTAGGGCTGGACGGCGAAGACGTCGTCGGCCAGCCGCTTGGCGTCGGCGGCGAACTGGTCGCGCTGGGCGGCGGTGTAGCCGTCGCCCAGGACCACGATGTCGAGCCGGTTGGACCTCGGCCCGAAGGTGTAGCCGGGGACGGCGATCCGGACCGGTGCCCGGCCGACGGGTCGACCCACGGGCCGCGGGTCGGCGGCACGGAACGTGCCCTGGTCGGTGCGCACGGTCAGCCCGGTCGGTCGTGCGCCGTCCGGCACCACGACGTGGACGACCGGCGTCGGGTCGGTGACGCGGGTCGGCTCGAGCCGGGTCGAGCCGGGCTCGAGGGGCAGCTCGGCGCGCACGACGTCGGCCACCGCCACGTCGCGGCGCAGCACCTCGCCCGAGGCCAGCGCGATGTCGACGCTGACGACCTGCTCGTCCTCGCCGGCCGTGGCCGACGGCGCACTGCTCGCGGGCACGCGGCTGTCGGCGACCACGGTGGCCGAGCCGTCGGAGCCGAGCGCGACGTCGAGGACGCGGACGGTCGGCCCGTCGCCGTCGCCGTCGCCGTCGCCGTCGCCGTCGCCGTCGG
>JAOPXU010000173.1 GCA_025964985.1 Nocardioides sp. | reverse complement strand
ACCCACCGCGAGGACGGGCCGCTGCTGTTCTTCCGCGGCGACTACGACCTGAGCCCGGGGGGCTGATCCGGTGCTGAGCGAGACCGACCGCGACCGCGCCGCCGAGGTGCTGCGCACTGCGGAGGAGACGGCGACGCCCGTCCCCCCGCTGGTGCAGACCTTCCCGGGCATCGACGTCGTCGACGCGTACGAGATCCAGCTGCGCAACATCCGCCGGCGCCTCGACGCCGGGATGACCGTCTACGGCCACAAGGTCGGCCTGTCCAGCAAGGCCATGCAGGAGATGATGGGCGTCGACGAGCCCGACTACGGCCACCTGCTGCAGGACATGGTGCTCCGCGAGGGCACGCCGGTGACGGCGTCCCGCTACCTGCAGCCCCGGGTCGAGGTCGAGGTGGGCTTCGTCCTGGGGGAGGACCTGCCGGGAGAGGGCTGCACCGTCGAGGACGTCCTGCGCTGCACCACGCACGTCGTGCCGTCCATCGAGCTCATCGACAGCCGCATCGCCGACTGGAAGATCGGCCTGGCCGACACCATCGCCGACAACGCGTCCTCCGCCGGCGTCGTGCTCGGCAAGCAGCGCCGCAAGCCGGACGAGCTCGACATCACGGCCATCGACGCCGTCCTGCTCAAGAACGGCGAGCAGGTCGCGCAGGGCCGCTCCGACGCCGTCCTCGGCAACCCCGCAATCGCCGTCGCGTGGCTCGCCCAGAAGGTCGCGTCGTTCGGCGTGCGCCTCGAGGCCGGCCACGTCGTCCTGCCCGGCTCGTGCACGCGCGCCTACGACGTCGCCGCGGGCGACACCGTCACCGCCGAGTTCACCGGGCTCGGCTCCGTCACGCTCACGTTCGTCTGAGGGAAGGCACCGTCATGGGGAAGGCCACCGCGGCCATCGTCGGGTCCGGCAACATCGGGACCGACCTGCTCGCCAAGCTGCTCCGGTCCGAGGTCATCGAGCCGCGCTGGATGATCGGTGTCGACCCGGCGTCGGAGGGCCTGTCGCGCGCCCGCGACGCGGGCCTGGAGGCGTCGCACGAGGGCGTCGACTGGCTGCTGTCGCAGTCCGAGAAGCCCGACATCGTCTTCGAGGCGACGTCGGCCTACGTCTACCGGGCCAACTCGCCGCGCTACGCCGAGGCCGGCATCCGCGCCGTCGACCTGACGCCCGCGGCCATCGGCCCGTACGTCGTGCCGGCCGCGAACCTCGACGAGCACCTCGACGCGGCGGACATCAACCTCGTCACCTGCGGCGGCCAGGCCACGATCCCGATCGTGCACGCGATCAGCTCGGTCGTGCCGGTGAAGTACGCCGAGATCGTGTCCTCGGTGTCGTCCAAGTCGGCCGGCCCGGGCACCCGCAACAACATCGACGAGTTCACGCGCACCACCTCGCGCGGCATCGAGGTCGTCGGCGGTGCCGAGCGCGGCAAGGCGATCATCATCCTCAACCCGGCCGACCCGCCGCCGCTGATGCGCAACACCGTCTTCTGCGCCATCCCCGAGGACGCCGACCGCCACGCCATCGCCGAGGCGATCACCCGCCGCGTCGCCGAGGTCGCCGAGTACGTGCCGGGCTACCGGGCCCGCGACCCGCAGTTCGACGACCCGAGCGACGTCAACGGCGGCATGGCCCGCGTCGCGGTGTTCCTCGAGGTCGAGGGCGCCGGCGACTACTTCCCGACCTACGCCGGGAACCTCGACATCATGACCGCCGCCGCCGTGCGCGTCGGCGAGGTCCTGGCCACCCGCGCTCCCGCCAAGGTCTGAGGAGATCCGTCATGGCACACCCGCAGCCCTTCTCGGACACGCTGAGCCGCGAGATGGCTCCGTACAGCGAGGACCTCGACGTCCGCGTCACGGACTCCTCGCTGCGCGACGGCTCGCACGCGAAGCGCCACCAGTTCACGACCGAGCACGTCGTCGACATCGTGACGGCGCTCGACGAGGCGGGCGTGCCCGTCATCGAGGTCACCCACGGCGACGGCCTCGGCGGGTCGTCCTTCAACTACGGCTTCAGCCACACGCCGGAGCTCGAGCTGCTGAGCGCGGCGGTGAAGACGGCCAAGCAGGCGAAGATCGCGTTCCTCATGCTGCCCGGTCTCGGGACCAAGGAGGACATCCGCGCCGCGCAGGACGTCGGCGGCTCGATCTGCCGCATCGCCACGCACTGCACCGAGGCCGACGTGTCCGTGCAGCACTTCACGCTGGCGCGCGAGCTGGGCCTGGAGACCGTCGGCTTCCTCATGATGAGCCACTCGACGACGCCGGAGAACCTCGCGAAGCAGGCGCGCATCATGGCCGACGCCGGCTGCCAGTGCGTGTACGTCGTCGACAGCGCGGGCGCGCTCATCATGGAGCAGACCTCGGACCGCGTGGCCGCTCTGGTCGCCGAGCTCGGCGACGACGCGCAGGTCGGCTTCCACGGCCACGAGAACCTCGGCCTCGGCGTCGCCAACTCGGTGCTCGCCTACCGGGCGGGCGCCCGGCAGATGGACGGCTCGACGCGCCGCTTCGGCGCAGGCGCGGGCAACACGCCGGTCGAGGGCTTCGTCGCGGTCGCCACCAAGCTCGGCATCAAGACCGGCGTCGACGTCCGGAAGATCATCGACGCGGCCGAGGACGTCGTGCGTCCCGTCATGGACGGCGAGTGCCTGCTCGACCGGCTGTCGCTGACGATGGGCTACGCCGGCGTCTACTCGAGCTTCCTCAAGCACGCCGACCGGCTGGCTCAGCGCTACGACGTGTCCGGCGCCGAGCTGCTCATCCGCGCGGGGGAGCGCAAGCTCGTCGGCGGCCAGGAGGACCAGCTCATCGACATCGCGCTCGAGATCGTCGCGGAGAAGGCCTCTTGAGTCCTGAGGACACCCGCCGCACCCATGTGGTCGACGGCCACGAGCTGGCGTACCACGACGTCGGTGAGGGTCCGGTCGTCGTGCTGCTGCACGGTTCCGGCCCGGGCGTCAACGGCTGGGCGAACTTCGGCCACACGTTGCCCGCGCTGTCGCAGGGGCTGCGGTGCCTCGTCGTCGACCTCCCCGGCTTCGGCGCGAGCGGCCGCCCGGAGAAGTACGAACGCAACTACCTGCGCATCGCCGCGGACGCGGTCGTCGGACTGCTCGACGCGCTCGGCCTGGAGACCGCCTCGCTCGTGGGCAACTCCATGGGCGCGGACGTCTGCGTGCGCATCGCGCTCGACCACCCGAAGCGCATCACGAAGCTGCTCCTCAACGGCGCCGGCGGCACCGGCGTGCCGGTGTTCGGACCGAGTCCGTCGGAGGGCATCGCCCGGCTGATGGAGTTCAACGCCGACCCGACCCGCGAGCGGATGGCCGCCTGGGTGCTCACCATGATGTCCGACCAGCGCCGCGCGACCGACGAGCTCGTCGACGCGCGCCTGGCCGCGGCGCTCGCGCCGGGAGCGGTCAAGAACATGCAGGACGTGTACGGAACGTTCTACGACCCGGCGATGGCCGAGGCCGTCCCGCTGTGGGCCGAGGTCCACCGCATCAAGCAGCCGACGCTGATGCTCTGGGGCCGCGACGACCGGGTCACTCCGGTCGAGGGCGCCTTCCTGCCGGCCCGTCGGATGCCGCGGTGCGACCTGCGCATCTACAGCCGCTGCGGTCACTGGGTGCCCGTCGAGCGGCAGGCCGACTTCGAGCGGGCCGCCCTGGAGCACCTGGCCTGACCGCTTCCCCTGCGAACTCGCACGCCACGAGGGTGTCGGTCGTACGAGAACGCAGGGGAAGTGCCGGCGACCCGGCGGAGCTCAGAGCCAGTAGTCGCCGCCGATGCCCTCGACCAGACGGTCGAGGGCGCCCGGCGGCCACTGCGCGGGTTCCGGGACGTCGGCCTTGGCCTTGCGCCGGCGCGTGCCGTGGTCCTGCGGGAACAGCGCGGCGCTCGCCTGCCGGGCGGTCTCGGCGACGAACGGCGCGAGCCGGTTCAGGTCGGTGCGCCGGGCGTCGCCGGTCAGCGACACCGCCGCGACGGCCCGGGCGCTGCCGCGCAGGGGAGCGGCCACGCAGACGACGCCGGGGGTGCTCTCCTCGCGGTCGTACGCCAGCCCGCCGCGCCCACGCACCGCGGCGAGCTCCTGCGACAAGGCGTCCATCGTCGGGAGCGTGCGCGGCGTACGGCTGACGAGCTTGCCGCGGAACATCGCCTCGACCTGGCGCGGGTCGGTCCACGCCAGGATCGCCTTGCCAGACGCGGTCGCGTGCGCGGGCGTACGTCCGCCGACCCGCGTCGGCAGCGCCGTCCCGCCGCGGCCGGACACCTTGTCGAGGCAGACGACGTCGAGGCGGTCCAGGACGTGCAGGTGCACGGTCGTGGCGGTCCGGGTGTGCAGGTCGTGCAGCAGGGGGGCAGTCGCCTCGCGCAGCGTGTTGTGCGCGACGGCGAGCCCGCCGAGCTCGAGGGAGCGCATGCCGAGGCCGTAGTCGCCGCCCCGGTGGTCGAGCCACCGCAGGCGCACCAGCTGGTCGAGGATGCGGTGCACCGTGGAGCGCGGAAGACCGCTGCGCTCCACGATCTCCTGCAGCGTCAGCCGGGCGCTCGCGCCGTCGAAGGCGTCCATGACGAGCGTCATCCGCTCGATCATCGACACCGGGCTCGACGGGGCCGTCACGGTGCCTCCTGTGCTTGACGACTGGAACGTGTTCTACCAGTATCGCCACGTGAACGACACTGCGAGGACACCGCTCGAGCACGACGTCGTCGTCGTCGGATCCGGGGCGGGCGGACTCGTCGGAGCCCTCACCGCGGCCCGCCGCGGACTGCGTGTCGTCCTCGTCGAGAAGGCCCCGTACTTCGGCGGCACGACCTCCCTGTCCGGCGCGGGCCTCTGGGCGCCGGCCAACCTCCACGTGCTGGCCGCCGGTCAGCCGGACAGCCTGGACATGGCTCAGGAGTACATGCGCCACACCGTCGGCGACCGCACCCCCACGTCGATGCAGCAGGCGTTCCTCCACTCCGCCGCCGAGGTCATCGCCTGGCTCGAGTCGCAGGGCGTGCGCTTCTCGTTCATGTCCGGCTACCCCGACTACCACCCGGGGCTGCCCGGCGCGCTGCTCACCGGACGCGCCATCACGCCGAAGTCCATGAAGGGCGCGGTGTTCTCGGCCGGGAGGCACCCCGTGCACCCGCCCATGCCGATGGGCGCGGGCGGCCCGCCGATCCCGGACGTCGGTCCCGAGGGCCCCGTGTGGGGCGGGCAGTCGCTCATCGCGCAGCTGCTCACCGTCTGCGACGAGGCGGGCGTCGAGCTGGTGCCGTCCACCGCGTTCACGGACCTGGTCGTCGAGGACGGCCGGGTCGTCGGCATCCGCGCGGAGCGCGACGGCGCGCCGGTCGAGCTGCGCGGGCGCCTCGGCGTGCTGCTGGCGTCCGGCGGCTTCGAGCACAACGCCGACATGCGCACGGCCGCCGGCCAGGGCGTCGTCGGGCACGGCGACTGGACGCTCGGCGTGCCGGAGAACACCGGCGACGGCATCCGTGCCGGGATGGCGCTCGGCGCGGCGACCGACCTGCTCGAGGACTGCTGGTGGGCGCCCGGCTTCGTCCGTCCGGACGGCCAGAACTCCTTCGTGCTGTGGGAGCGCATCGCCCCAGGCGCGATCATCGTGGACCGCACCGGCCAG
Organism: Nocardioides sp.; assembly: GCA_025964985.1. Classification (GTDB taxonomy): domain Bacteria; phylum Actinomycetota; class Actinomycetes; order Propionibacteriales; family Nocardioidaceae; genus Nocardioides. The sequence continues at coordinate 11,299 of JAOPXU010000173.1, read as the reverse complement.
CGCTGGATCAACGAGGGCTGCGACTACAACACCTTCGGTCACCTCATGCTCGCCGCCGAGGCCGCCGGTCGCCCGGTCATCCCGTCGTGGTTCGTCATGACGCAGGACTTCCTGGACACCGCCGGCTTCGCGGGCCTGCGCCCCGGTCACGACCCGGCCGAGTGGGTCGCCTCCGGTGCGCTCGTCCGCGCCGACACCGTCGAGGAGCTGGCCACGGCGATCGACGCGCCCGAGCTCGTCGCGCAGGTCGAGCGGTGGAACGTCGCGGCTGCCGCCGGCGTCGACGAGGAGCACGGCCGCGGCGCGGAGGACAGCCACGAGCGCCAGCTGCTCGCCGTCTTCCAGCGCTACCCCGGCATCGCCGGCCCGCACCAGCACCCGAACCCGTCGCTCGCCCCGCTGGCGACCGGCCCGTTCTACGCGGCGAAGCTCGTCCTGTCGGACCTCGGCACCAAGGGCGGGCTGGTCTGCGACGAGCAGGCGCGCGTCCTGCGCGAGGACCGCTCCGCCATCCCCGGTCTCTACGCTTGCGGCAACACGATGGCGTCGATGATGGGTCACAGCTACCCGGGTCCGGGCGCCTGCATCACGCCCGCGATGGCGTTCGGCCACCTCGCCGTCGAGGCCATGGCTGCGGAGCTCACCGGCGCAGAGGCTTGACCGGAACGCACGCCGGCCGCGTCGTCCTCGTCACGGGCGGCACCCGCGGCCTGGGACGTGGCATCGCCGAGGCGTACGTCTCCGACGGCGCGACGGTCGTCGTCTGCGGGCGCACGCCTCCGGAGGACGCCTCCGTCGACTTCGTCGCCTGCGACGTCCGCGACCCCGCATCGGTGGCCGCTCTCGTGCAGGACGTGGTCGCTCGCTACGGCCGGCTCGACGTCGTCGTGAACAACGCGGGCGGCAGCCCGTCCGCGCCCGCCGCCACCGTCAGCCCGCGCTTCGTCGAGAAGGTCGTCGGGCTCAACCTGCTCGCGCCGTTCTACGTCGCCCAGGCCGCCAACGCCGTCATGCAGGAGCAGCCCGAGGGCGGCGTCGTCCTCAACATCGGCAGCGTCGCGTCCGTGCGGCCCGCACCCGGCACCAGCGCTTACGCCGCCGCCAAGGCCGGGCTCGCCGTCCTCACCCGCGGGCTCGCCCTCGAGTGGGCGCCGAAGGTGCGCGTCAACACGGTCACGCCCGGGCTGATCCGCACGGAGACCGCCGACGTGACGTACGGCGAGGACACGACCGCCGTCGAGGCGACGATCCCGATGGGCCGCATGGCCGAGCCGTCGGACATCGCTGCCGCATGCTTGTTCCTGTCCCGTAGCGAGGCGGCGTTCATCACGGGCGCCGACCTGTTCGTCGACGGCGGTGGTGAGGTCCCGGCCTTCCACACCGCCCTCACCCAAGGAGCCTGACCATGCCCGAGGCCTACCTCGTCGAGGCCGTCCGTACGCCCGTCTGCCGCAAGGGCACGGCTCTGGCGGAGGTGCACCCGGCCGACCTCGGGGCGCACGTGCTGACCGCGCTGATGGAGCGCAGCGGGGTCGACCCGGCCGCGGTCGACGACGTCGTGTTCGGCTGCGTCGACACGATCGGCCCGCAGGCCGGCGACATCGCCCGCACCGCGTGGCTCGCGGCCGGTCTGCCCGAGGAGGTGCCCGGCACGACCGTCGACCGCCAGTGCGGCAGCTCGCAGCAGGCGGTCCACTTCGCCGCGCAAGGCGTGCTGTCCGGCACCCAGGACCTGGTGGTCGCCGGCGGTGTGCAGAACATGAGCCTCATCCCGATCTCGTCGGCGATGACGGTCGCCGAGCAGTTCGGCTTCAACGACCCGTTCAGCACGAGCAAGGGCTGGGTCCGCCGCTACGGCGACCAGCCGGTGTCGCAGTTCATGGCGGCCGACAACATCGCGAAGCAGTGGGACATCTCGCGCGAGGAGATGGAGCAGTTCGCGTACGACAGCCACCAGCGGGCGGCCCGCGCCATCGACGAGGGCCGCTTCGCGCGGGAGATCGCTCCGTACGGCGAGGCCGCTGAGGACATCGGTCCGCGGCGCGACACGACGCTGGAGAAGATGGCCGGCCTCAAGACGCTGCAGGAGGGCGGGCGGGTCACCGCGGCCGTCTCCAGCCAGCTGACCGACGGCGCGGCCGCCCTGCTGGTCGCCTCGGAGGAGGCGGTGCGCGTGCACGGCCTGACGCCGCGCGCCCGCATCCACCACATCAGCGTCCGGGGCGACGACCCGATCATGATGCTCACCGCGCCGATCCCCGCGACAGCGCACGCGCTGAAGAAGACCGGCCTGTCGCTGGACGACATCGACCTCGTCGAGATCAACGAGGCCTTCGCGTCCGTCGTGCTCGCCTGGCAGCGGGAGACCGGCGCGGACCTCGCCAAGGTCAACGTCAACGGCGGCGGCATCGCCCTCGGTCACCCGCTCGGCGCGACCGGGGCCCGCCTCATGACCACGCTGCTCCACGAGCTCGAGCGCACCGGCGGCCGCTACGGGCTGCAGACGATGTGCGAGGGCGGCGGCCAGGCGAACGTCACGATCATCGAGCGGCTCTAGAGGATGCGGACGGTCGTCTGGGGGACGGGCAACCTCGGACGCGCGGCCGTGCGCGCGATCCAGGCGCACCCGGACCTCGAGCTGGCGGCGGTGCTCACCTCGACGGCCGGCAAGGTCGGCCAGGACGCCGGGGAGATGGCCGCGCTCGAGCCCCTGGGCGTGCTGCTGACCGACGACGTCGAGGCGGCGCTGGAGGCGGCGGACGCCGTCGTCTACACCGCCTCGGGCGACCTGCGCCCGGACGACGCCGCCGAGGACGTCCGCCGGTGCCTGGCGGCCGGCGCGGTCACGGTCACCCCGTCGCTGTACGCGATGTACGACCCCGCCTCAGCGCCGGCCTCCCTGCGCGAACCGCTCGAGAAAGCCTGCGCCGAAGGCGGTTCGGCGCTGTTCGTGTCCGGCATCGACCCCGGCTGGGGCAACGACCTGCTGCCGGTCCTGGTCACCGGGCTGGCCGGCACCGTCGAGCAGGTGCGGTGCCAGGAGATCTTCGACTACGCGACGTACGACGCCCCGGAGGCCGTGCGGATGCTCGTCGGCATGGGCGAGCCGATGTCCTACGAGCCGCCGATGACCTCGCCCGGCGTCCCGACGATGGTGTGGGGCGGCCAGGTGCGCCTGATCGCCCGCGCGCTCGGCCTCGAGGTCGAGGAGATCCGCGAGACGCTGCTGCGCCGCCCGCTCGAGGACGACGTCACCAACGCGATGGGCCTGTTCGAGAAGGGCACGCAGGGCGCGCTGCGCTTCGAGGTGCAGGGCGTGGTCGACGGCGAGGTGCGCATCGTCATCGAGCACGTCACCCGCATCGCCCCCACCTGCGCGACCGACTGGCCGATGCCGCCCGACGGCGGCGACGGCGCCCACAAGGTCGTCATCGAGGGCCGCCCGCGCATCGAGGTCAACATCGAGGCGACCGACGAGGGCGGCAACCGCGCCGCCGGCGGCAACGCCACCGCCGCCAACCGCCTCGTCAACGCCCTGCCGTGGTTGCGCGCCGCCGAGCCCGGGCTCTACGACGCGCTCGACGTGCCCCTGTCCCCCGCTGTCGGAAAGATCGGAAGGAACTGACGTGCAGATCGACGTGCCCGAGGGCAAGGACCCCATCCTCTACGTGTGGGGCGAGATGGTGCCCGGCATCGGACCCGCCGCCGCGGCGTTCGCCCAGAGCATCTACGAGCACGGCACGCTCGGGCTGCGCGAGTTCGAGGCCGCCCGGCTGCGGATCGCGCAGATCAACGGCTGCCTCTTCTGCCAGGACTGGCGCACCGAGCGCGACGGCGTGAAGGTCGAGGACTCCTTCCCCGACGCCGTCACCGACTGGCGCACCACCGACGCGTTCGACGAGCGCACCCGCCTGGCGGCCGAGTACGCCGAGCGCTACGCCCTCGACCACCACGGCCTCGACGACGACTTCTGGGCGCGGTTCCGGTCGGCGTACTCGGACAACGAGGTCGTCGAGCTGTCGATGTGCCTCGGCTCGTGGCTGTCGTTCGGACGGCTCAACCGGGTGCTCGGCCTCGACACCGCGTGCGTGCTGCCCAGTCACTACGCCTCCCGCTGACACGGGGGCGTCACGGCCACCTGACAGGATGACCTCCCCGTCACCCGATGAGGAGCCATGTCGGACTTCCCGCCCCCCGGTTCGCCCCCGCCGCCGGGTGCGCCGCCGCCCGGCCAGCCTGTCGGCCCCTCGCCGTGGGGTGGCCCGCCACCCCCGTCGTACGCCGCCCCGCCACCGGGGTGGGCCCCACCGCCGGGCATGCTCGGCGCCGCCCACAAGCCGGGCGCCATGCCGCTGCGACCGCTCTCGCTCGGTGAGATCTACGACGCCGCGTTCCGCATCATCCGGTTCAACCCCAAGGCCACGGTGGGCTCGGCGGTGCTGGTGGCGGCCGTCGCGATGGCCCTGCCGGTGCTGGTCGTCGGGCTGCTCACGTGGACGGTCGGCCTGACCTACGACCCGACCTCCACCGACGTCAGCGACGACGACCTGGTCGGCTACCTGGTGGCCTACGGCTCCTACTTCGCCGGTGCTCTGCTGCAGGGCCTCGGGCTGATCCTGGTCACCGGGATGGTGGTGCACGTGACCGCCGCGGCCGCCGTCGGCAAGCGACTGACGCTGGGCGAGGCCTGGGCCGCGACCCGCGGTCGCCGCTGGCGGCTGGTCGGCCTCGCGGTCGTGCTGGGCCTGGCCACCGCCGTCGTCCTCAGCGTCTACGCCGTGCTCGTCGCCCTGCTCGTCGTGCTCGCGCCGACCGTCGTGGCGGTGGTGGCGATCGTGCTGTCGGTGCCGGTGCTCGTCGCGTTCATGGCGTGGTTCTGGATCCGCGTCTACTACCTGCCCGTGCCGGCGCTGATGCTCGAGGACCTCGGCGTCTTCGCGAGCATCGGGCGCGGCTACCGCCTCACCCGGGGCGGCTTCTGGCGGATCCTCGGCATCGCGCTGCTCACCTTCCTGCTGGCCGCGGTCGCCGGGCAGGTGCTCGGCCTGCCGTTCTCGCTGGCCGGCACCGTCGGCTCGCTGCTCGTGCCCAACGACCTGACGCTGTTCGTCACCATCCTCGGCAGCGCGATCGCGCAGGTCGCGGCCACCGCCTTCGTGGCGCCGTTCAGCTCGACCGTGACGTCGCTGCAGTACCTCGACCAGCGGATGCGCAAGGAGGCCTACGACGTCGACCTGATGCGGCAGGCCGGAGTCCTCTCGTGAGGCGCTGGTGAGGCTGCAGCCCCCGCTCGACCCCTCGGGCGACGAGGGCCGCGGGCTCCTGCGGCGCGAGCTCGCCGACCCGGCGTACGTCGACCGCGACCTGCTGCAGCGGGTCCTCGACTGGATCGGGCGCCAGATCCAGGGCGGCGTCGACGGGGCCCAGGGCACGCCCGCGCTGACCTGGTTCGCGATCACCTTCGTCGTCGTGCTCGTCGTCGGCACGCTCGCCTGGCTCGCCTCGCGGGCCCGTACCTCAACCCGCGCCGCGACCGCGCACGCCCGCGACGTGCTGACCGGGGAGGTCGTGACGGCCGCCGAGCTGCGCGGGCGCGCCGAGCGGGCACTGGCCGAGGGCCGGCACGCCGACGCGGTGGTCGAGGGCTTTCGCGCCCTCGCACGCCGCCAGGTCGAGCGCGGCCGCCTCGAGGACTCCCCCGGCGTCACCGCGCACGAGGTGGCCGCCACCCTGGCCCGCGAGTACCCGCCCCAGCGCGAGCGCACCGCCGCCGGCGCCGACCTCTTCGACGCCGTCATGTACGGCGAGCGCCCGGCCACCCGTGAGCAGGCGGTCGCCGTGCTCGACCTCGACCTCGAGCTGGCGGCCTCGCGGTGAGCACCGCTCTCGCGGCGCGCCCGGGCTGGCTGCGCCGGCACCGCACGTCGCTGGTGCTCGCGGCCTTCCTGCTGCTCGCGGTGGTCACCGCGCTGCTGACGAGCCGCGGCGGGACCGGCCAGGAAGCGGCGTACGACCCGGACAACGTGGGGGCCGACGGCGCCCGGGCCGTGGCCCGCGTGCTCGACGACGAAGGTGTCGACGTCGAGGTGGTCCGCTCGGCCGACGACCTCGCCGACGCCGGCGCCGACGCGCGCACCACCGTCGTCGTCACCTCGACCGAGCGGCTGGGCGAGAGCACGGTCGAGCGGCTGCGCCGCGACGCCGGTGGCGCCCAGGTCGTCGTGGTCGACCCGGGGCCCGAGCTGCTGCGCCTGCTCGACCGGCCCGGCTCCGACGGGCCGTCCGACACCGACGGGCCGGTCGACGCCGGCTGCGACGACGCCCTCTACGCCGACCTGCGCATCGAGGTCGACAGCGCCTCGCGGATGCCCGGGTCGGGATGCTTCGACGACACCCTCGTCACCGACGACGACGTCGCGCTGCTCGGCGCTCCGCAGCTGCTGACCAACGACCAGGTCCTGCGCGCCGACAACGCCGCCGTCGCCCTGCGCCTGCTCGGCCAGCAGGAGCGGCTGGTCTGGTACGTCGCGTCGTACGACGACCTGGTCGCCGACGACGGCGTCGATTTCTGGTCGCTGGTGCCCGACCAGGTCGTGCCGGCGACCGCCGTCGTGGGGCTCGCCGTGCTCGCGCTCGTGCTGTGGCGCGGACGCCGCCTCGGCCCGCTGGCGACCGAGCCGCTGCCCGTCGTCGTGAAGGCCATCGAGACCACCCGCAGCCGCGGCCGCCTCTACCGCAAGGCCGGCGACCGCGCCCACGCCGCGCAGGCGCTGCGGACCGCCACCCGCTCCCGGGTCCGTGCCCGGATGCGGCTGGGCGCCACCACCGACGAGGCGGCGCTGGTGCGCGACGTCGCCCGCCACACCGGACGGCCCGAGGCCCAGGTCGCCGACCTGCTCGGCACCCTGGGCCGCCCGCCCGGCACCGACCGAGACCTGATCAGCCTGGCCGCCGCCCTGGCGGCCCTCGAGGAAGAGGTACGCCGCTCATGACGTCGCTCGACAAGTCCCCCGACGACCACGCGGCAGCCACCGCTGCCGATGGCGCAGCCGCGCGCGAGCGGCTCGTCGCCGTGCGCCACGAGGTGGCCAAGGCCGTGGTCGGCCAGGACGCCGCCGTGTCCGGGCTGCTGGTCGCGATGCTCTGCGGTGGGCACGTGCTGATGGAGGGCGTGCCCGGCACGGCCAAGACCCTGCTGGTGCGCACGCTCGCGGCGTCGCTGTCGGTGGAGACCCGGCGGGTGCAGTTCACCCCCGACCTGATGCCGGGCGACATCACCGGCTCGATGGTCATCGACAACCGCGCCGGCGAGCTGTCCTTCCGTGGCGGGCCGGTCTTCACCAACCTGCTGCTCGCCGACGAGATCAACCGGACGCCGCCCAAGACCCAGTCGGCGCTGCTGGAGGCGATGGAGGAGGGCCAGGTCTCGGTCGACGGCACCACCCACCAGCTGCCCCGGCCGTTCCTCGTCGCGGCCACACAGAACCCCGTCGAGTACGAGGGCACCTACCCGCTGCCCGAGGCCCAGCTCGACCGGTTCCTGCTCAAGGTCGTGCTGCCGATCCCCGAGCGTGCCGCCGAGATCGAGATCCTCAACCGCCACGCCGCCGGCTTCGACCCGCGCGACGTGCGCGCCGCCGGGGTGTCGCCGGTGGCATCGGGCGCCGACGTCGAGGCCGGGCAGCGCGCCGTGCGCACGGTGCAGGTCAGCCCCGAGGTGTCGGCCTACATCGTCGACATCGCCCGCGCCACCCGCGAGTCGCCGTCGCTGTCGCTGGGCGTCAGCCCGCGCGGCGCCACGGCGCTGCTGCGCGCGGCCCGGGCGTGGGCGTGGCTCTCGGGTCGCGACTTCGTGACCCCCGACGACGTGAAGTCGCTGGCCTACGCGACGCTCGTGCACCGGCTCGGGCTGCGGCCCGAGGCCGAGCTCGAGGGCGTCGACGTCGCGCAGGTGCTGGCCTCGGCGCTCGGCTCGGTGCCGGTCCCGCGCTGATGGCGATCACCGGGCGGGTCCCGCTGCTGGTGCTGCTGGGGCTGGTGGCCGTGCTCGTGCGTCCCACCGCCGGCACCGTGTGGCTGTGGCTCCTGCTCGTGCTGCTGCTGTGCGGCCTCGACCTGCTGCTCGCACCTCGGCCGTCGGTGCTGGCGTTCTCCCGCCGCCCGGCGGCTCCGGTGCGACGACGACACCCGAGCGCCTCCGAGCTCGCGGTGGCCAACACCTCGACCCGCACGGTGCAGGGCGTGTGCCGCGACGCGTGGCAGCCGACGGCGGGCGCCACCGGCAACCGCCACCGCCTGCGGCTCGCGCCCGGGGACCGCACGGTCCTCACCACCCCGCTCCTCCCCCGCCGCCGCGGCGACCTGCGCGCCGTTGGAGTGACCGTGCGGCTGGCCGGGCCGCTGGGCCTCGTGGCCCGCCAGCAGACGCTCGACGTGCCGGGCGTCGTACGGTCGCTGCCGCCGTTCGACTCGCGCAAGCACCTGCCCTCGCGGCTCGCGCGGCTGCGTGACCTCGACGGACGCTCGGCCGTGCGCGTGCGCGGGCAGGGCACCGAGTTCGACTCGCTGCGCGAGTACGTCCGCGGCGACGACGTCCGCTCGATCGACTGGCGCGCCTCGGCCCGCACCTCCAACGTCGTCGTCCGCACGTGGCAGCCCGAGCGCGACCGCCGCGTCGTGCTCGTCCTCGACACCTCCCGTACGTCGGCCGGCCGGGTCGACGACGTGCCGCGGCTCGACTCGGCGATGGACGCCGCCCTGCTTCTCGCGGCGCTAGCGGCCAAGGCCGGCGACCGGGTCGACTTCGTCGCCGGCGACCGGCGCGTCCGCTCGCGGCTGCGCACCAGCGGGACCCGGGTCGCCGCCGACCTGCAGGACGCGATGGCCGACCTTGAGCCCGTCATCGCCGAGGCCGACTGGGACGCGCTCGTCGGCGCGGTGCAGGGCTTCGGGCGGCAGCGGGCGCTGGTCGTGCTGCTCACTCCGCTCGAGCCGAGCGCGATCGAGGAGGGCCTGCTGACCGTCCTGCCGACGCTGACCCGACACCACCGCGTGGTGCTGGCGTCGGTGCGCGACCCCGAGCTCGACCGGCTCACGGCCGCGCGGTCCAGCATCGACGAGGTCTACGACGCCGCGGCGGCCGAGCAGGCCCTCGGCCGGCACCGCCGCACCAGCGAGCTGCTGACCCGGCTGGGCGTCGACGTGGTCGACGCCGACGCCGAGCTGCTGCCGCCGGCGCTGGCCGACCACTACCTCTCGCTCAAGGCCCGCGGCCTGCTCTGAGGCGCGGCCTCAGTCGGTACGCGGGCGGCCCTCGGGCTCGTCGTAGCGGACGGCCTCGTCGGGGAAGGTCTCGCCGGTGGGGTGGGCCGTGCCCGGCGAGCCCTCGGCGGGGTCGTAGCGGCCGGCGGCAGCGGCGCCGCCGTCGGCGTCGGAGGACGGGGCGGCGTCCTCGGCCTGGTCGTCGACGCGGCCGAGCGGCTCCTCAGGGGTGTCGGTGCTCATGCGGGTCGGTACCCACCGCGGGCGCCCGCGCTCACGCCTGGGTGGCGACCTTGTCCTCGAGCAGGTCTGCCGACAGGTCGCCGGTCTCGCCCTCGGCGACCGCGCGCCGGCCGAGCACGAAGACGTAGGCGAGGAAAGCCACCTCGGCGAGGACCCCGATCGCCAGCCGAGCCCAGGTCGGCAGGGGCGAGGGCGTCACGAACGCCTCGATGATCCCGCTGATGAGCAGGACGACGCCCAGGCCCATGGCGACGGTGACCGCCGTACGACCCTCGCGGGCCAGCGACCCCGAGCGGGTCAGCGCACCCGGCGCGACCCACGACCAGAACAGCCGCAGGCCGACGCCGCCGGCGACGAAGATCGCGGTCAGCTCGAGCAGGCCGTGCGGCAGGATCAGGCCGAAGAAGACCTGGCCGCGGTCGGCGCGGACCATGATCGAGCCGATGATCGCGACGTTGAGCACGTTGGTGAACAGCAGCCACACCACCGGCACTCCGAGCACCCCGAGGGCGATGCAGAGCGCCGCGACGCGGGTGTTGTTGAGCCAGACCAGGGCGGCGAAGCTCTGCGCCGGGTTCTCGTCGTAGTAGCTCTCGAAGTCGCTCTCGACCAGCTGGTCGACCTCCTGCGGCGAGAGCAGCGTCTGCTCGACGTTGGGGTGGTCGAGCAGCCACAGCATGACCACCGCCATCACCACGACGTTGACGACCAGGCAGCCGAGCCACCAGTGCCGCAGGCGGTAGAGCGCGGCCGGGAAGCGGTGGGTGAAGAAGCGCCCGACCGAGCGCCAGGTGCTGGTGCGGGTGCCGACCAGGCGGATGCGCGCCCGGGCCAGCAGCGTGGACAGGTAGGAGATGAGGTGGCTGTCGGGCGAGGACGTGCGCACGACCGACAGGTGCGTGGCCACCTGCTGGTAGCGCTCCACCAGCTCGTCGCTCTCGGCCCCGTCGAGCGCACCGCGAGCCACGAGCTGCTCGAGCCGCTGCCACTCGGGCGCGTGCGCGAGCACGTAGGCGTCGAGGTCCACGCCGGAACCCTAGTCCGGGCCGGGTGAGCGACGACGTCGTGACGCTGCGGTCCTCGCCGCCCACCTGGGAGACTGAGTTCATGGCCGGTCCGGAGTTCGCGACGATCACCAGCGACGACCTCGTCACCGGCGAGGCGGTCGCCCTCGACCTGCCCCCGGCGAGCCTCGGCCTGCGGATGGCCTCCGGCCTGATCGACGTCGCGGCGACGGCGGGTGCGCTCATCGCGCTGCTCGTCGTCTTCGCGATCGCCTCGATCGACACCGACCCGGCGCTGGCGCAGGCGGCGGTGATCGCCGTGACGCTGATCGTCCTGGTCATCGCGCCCACGGCGCTCGAGACCCTGACCCGCGGCCGGTCGCTCGGCAAGCTCGCCCTCGGGCTGCGCACGGTCCGCGACGACGCCGGCCCGATCTCCTTCCAGCACGCGCTGGTCCGCACCCTGCTCGGCGTCGTCGAGATCTACCTGCTTTCCGGCGTCCCGGCGTTCTTCTCGATGCTCGTCAGCGGGCGCGGCAAGCGCCTGGGCGACCACGCCGCGGGCACCTACGTCGTACGCACCCGCGTGCCGCTGTCGCTGCCGCACCCGCCGATGGTCCCGCCCCACCTCGTCGCCTGGGCGGCGCGTGCCGACATCACCTCGCTGCCCACCGGCCTGGCCCTGGCGGTGCGCCAGTACCTCGGCCGCGCCGGCTCGCTCGACCCCGCCTCGCGCGCCGCGGTCGGCGGCCGCCTGGCCGAGGACGTCGAGCAGGAGCTGGTCGCGCCGG
>JAOPXU010000279.1 GCA_025964985.1 Nocardioides sp. | reverse complement strand
GCGCCCGTCCCGGCACCAGCCCCGTCGTCCGCCCTCGACGGCCCCACCGTCCGTCCCCCCGACCCGGCGGCGGCGCCGCCCGCCAGGTGGCGGGTCAGCTTCGACACCGGCGAGGCGTTCGTGGTCGAGGGCCTGGCCCTGGTCGGTCGACGTCCCGAGCCGCGAGCGGGGGAGCAGGTGGCCCACCTCGTGCCGCTACGGTCCTCCGACATGTCCCTGTCCAAGACCCACGCGCAGTTCCAGGTCGTGCCCGACGGCGCCCTGGTCGTGATGGACCGGGGCTCCACCAACGGTTCGGTCGTGGTGCGCCGCGGTGTGTCGAAGTCGCTGACCGCCGGTCGGCCCTCGACGCTGGTCGACGGCGACACCGTGCGCTTCGGCGACCGCACCATGACCGTCGCGAAGGACACCGCATGAGCTTCGAGCACAGCCAGACCGTCACCACCACGGCTCCGACCGAGGCCGTGTGGGCGCTGTGGGCCGACCCGACGACCTGGCCGTCGTGGGACCCCTCGGTCGTGGGCGTCGTCCTCGACGGTCCGTTCGAGCAAGGCACCACCGGGACGATGACGCTGTCCGGGCCGTTCGAGGTGCCGGTCGTGCTGGCCGTCGTCGAGCCGGGCGCGCGCTACCTCGACGAGCTCACGATGGGCGAGCTCGTCATCCGCATCGACCACGTCGTCACCGCGCTGCCCGGCGGCGGCAGCGAGGTCACGGTGTCGACGACCATCGAGGGTCCCGGCGCCGACGACATCGGCCCGATGGTCACCGCCGAGGCGCCGCTGGCGCTGGCGGCGCTGACCGCTGCGGCCGAGGCCGCGTCCTAGCCGGGGAGCGAGCCCTCAGCTCGGGTCCGGCACCTCGGAGAAGACGTCCGGGCGGCCGATGAACTCGGCGTGCTTGAGCGGCCACACCAGCGAGAACACCTTGCCCACGACGTCGTCCATGGGCACGAACGCCCGCTCCGGGTCGCACTTCTTGGCGTTGGGGCCGCACAGGCGGGCCGAGGAGTCGGCCGACTCGGAGCGGTTGTCGCCCATCACGAAGAGCCGGTCGTCGGGGACGGTGACCTCCCACTCGCGCGCGCAGCCGGTCTGGTTGAACGGCATCGGCCCGTCGCAGTCGGTCTGCTCGCTGATGAAGTCGTCCTCGTCGATGGCGACACCGTTGATCATCAGGCGGCCCTGCTCGTCGCAGCACTCGATGGTGTCGCCGGGCAGGCCGATCACGCGCTTCACCAGGTGGCCGCCCGTGGGGTAGAGCCCCACCTTGGCCAGGCCCCTGGCCAGCAGGGTCGTCGGCCCGGCCTCGGGTCCGACGAGCCAGTCGCCGGGGTCGGCGAAGACGATCACGTCGCCGCGCGAGGGCGAGCCGCCGAACCAGTAGGACACCTTCTGCACCAGGATCCGGTCGTTCTCGACCAGTCCCGGCTCCATCGAGGCCGAGGGGATGTAGAAGGCCTGGACGAGGAACGTCTTGATGATCAGCGCCATGCCGAGCGCGACGACGAGCAGCACGACGGTCTCGAGCCACAGCGGCGTGCGCCGACGGCGCTCCGTGGTGCCGGTGCCGGTGGAGCCGCCCGCGCTCTCGGCGGCGACGACGTCGTCCTCGATCACCGTCGCCTCCTCGGGGGACTGCTTCTCCAGGGCGGGCCGGCGCGGCGCGTCGTCATCGGGCACGACAGGGAATGTACGCCAGCGGTCCCCAGACCTTTCCTTCCCCGGGCCGGGGTCGCAGGGCCGTCCGTCGCTGTCGCCGGAGGGTGACGCGGGTTACGTTCGGGCCATGGAGTCCTACGCCCGGGGTGAGACCGACCAGCCGCTGCTCGAGGAGACGATCGGGGCGAGCCTCGACCGCACCGTCGCGACCTGGCCCGAGCGTGAGGCCCTGGTCGAGGCCGCCACCGGACGACGCTGGACGTGGGCCGAGCTCGGCCGCGAGGTCGACGCCGTCGCGCGCGGCCTGGTCGCCGGTGGGCTCGAGGCGGGGGACCGGGTCGGCATCTGGGCGCCCAACTGCGCCGAGTGGACGATCGCCCAGTACGCCACGGCCAAGGCCGGCGTCGTCCTGGTCAACGTCAACCCCGCCTACCGCACCCACGAGCTGGCCTACGTCGTCGAGCAGAGCGGCATGCGCTGGCTGCTCGCCACCACCCGGTTCCGCACGAGCGACTACCGCGCGATGGTCGAGGAGGTCGCGCCCGACGCCCCCGGCCTGGAGCGCGCGGTCTACCTCGACACCGACGACTGGGCCGCGCTGGCCGCGGCCGGCGCCGACCTGCCGGCCGACGCGCTCGACGTACGCGCGGCCGGGCTGGGCCCGGCCGACCCGATCAACATCCAGTACACGTCGGGCACGACCGGGCGGCCCAAGGGCGCGACGCTGAGCCACCGCAACATCCTCAACAACGGCTGGTTCACCACCGAGACGATCAACCTCACCCACGAGGACCGGCTCTGCATCCCGGTGCCCTTCTACCACTGCTTCGGCATGGTGATGGCCAACCTCGGCTGCACCTCCCACGGCGCCACGATGGTCATCCCGGCGCCGGCGTTCGACCCGGCGACCACGCTGCGCGTCGTCGAGGAGGAGCGCTGCACGGCGGTCTACGGCGTCCCGACGATGTTCATCGCGATGCAGAGCGACCCGACCTTCGCCGAGCGCGACCTGTCGTCGCTGCGCACCGGCATCATGGCCGGCTCGATCTGCCCGGTCGAGGTGATGAAGCGCTGCGTCACCGACATGCACATGGCCGAGGTCTCCATCGCCTACGGCATGACCGAGACCTCACCGGTCTCGTGCCAGACCCGGGCCGACGACGACCTCGACCGTCGTACGGCGACCATCGGGCGGGTACACCCCCACGTCGAGATCAAGGTGGTCGACCCCGTCACCGGCGCGACCGTCGAGCGCGGCCAGCCCGGCGAGCTGTGCACCCGCGGCTACTCGGTGATGCTCGGCTACTGGGAGGACCCCGACAAGACCGCCGAGGCCATCGACGCCGACGGCTGGATGCACACCGGCGACCTCGCCGAGATGCGCGAGGACGGCTACTGCAACATCGTCGGTCGCATCAAGGACATGGTGATCCGCGGCGGCGAGAACATCTACCCCCGCGAGATCGAGGAGTTCCTCCACACCCACCCCGACGTCGAGGACGTCCAGGTCGTCGGCGTCCCCGACGCGCGCTACGGCGAGGAGCTGTGCGCCTGGCTGCGGATGCGCCAGGGCGCCGAGCCGCTCGACGCCGACGCCGTACGCGCCTTTGCGACCGGCAGGCTGGCGCACTACAAGATCCCGCGCTACGTCATGGTCGTCGACGACTTCCCGATGACCGTGACCGGCAAGGTCCGCAAGGTCGAGATGCGCGAGAAGTCGGCCTCCGAGCTCGGCCTGGCCTGACCTAGCGCTGCGTGGCGGACCACTCGTCGCGCAGCAGGCCGAAGACCGAGGTGTCGGACCACGTGCCGCCGCTGAACCAGTCCTGGCGCAGATGGGCCTCGTGGGTCATCCCGAGGCGCTCGCAGACGCGGGCGGAGGCCAGGTTGCGCGGGTCGAGCTGGGCCTGGACGCGGTGGCAGCCGAGGTGGGTGAAGGCCAGGTCGACCATCGCCCGAGCGGCCTCGGTGGCCAGGCCGCGTCCGCCGTACGACGGCGCGAAGACGTAGCCGACCTCGGCCACGCTGCGCATCTCGGCGCCGCCGAGGCGGAGCATGACGTCGCCGATGGCCGTGCCGCCGAGGTCGACGACGAGGGTGAGCATCCACCCGTCGTCGGGCCGGTCCGCGGGGTCGCGGTCGAGCTCGTCGCGCCAGCGCTGCACCCGGGCCAGCACGCCCTCGCGGTCGAGCACCCCGAACGGCAGGTAGCGCGTCACGTCGGCGTCGCCGCAGTAGCCGAGGACCGCGTCGACGTCGGAGTCGCGCACCTGCCGGAGCACGAGGCGCTCGGTGTGCAGGGGCAGCAGCGCCGCGACCGGGGCGCTCATCGCGACAGGACGACGGGGATCCGGGTCACCGTGCCGGTGGCCCCGCGCCACACGACGAAGCCGTCGTCGAGACGGTTGGCGCCGCGGCGCGCGACCCGCACGCGGAACGTGACGCTCTCGCCGGGCCCGAGCCGCACGGCGGCCGGCGTGACCACGACGTCGCGCCGGAACCCGACGGCCGAGGACGAGAAGTAGAGGCGTCGACCGGTGACGTTGGTGACCCGGCGCGTGGTGGTGCGCAGCCGGTCGGTGAGCAGGATCGACGGGGTGTTGAGCCGGTCGCTGCCGCCGTCGAGCCAGGCGCGGTACCCGTCACGCGCGACGAGGTAGGCCAGGCCCGGACGACGTGCGTCGCGGGCGCGCAGCAGCCCGGCACCGCTGCGCATCACCGGGCCCCGCAGGGGGCGGGCGGTGGTGACCAGGGCCGAGCGGACCTCGGCCGGACGCATGCCGCGGCCCAGGAGCACGGCGGCGACACCGGCGGTGTGGGCGGTCGCGGCGGAGGTGCCGCTGGAGACCTCCCACGACCCGGCGGCGCCGGGCACCGCGGCCAGCACGCTGGACGCCGGTGCGACGAGGTCGGGCTTGACGATGCCGGTCGCGGAGTCGCCGGAGCCGGAGAACCCCGCCACCCGCGTACGACGGTCGGTCAGCCCGAGCGGCTCGAGCCGGACCCGTCCGGTCGGGTCGGCGGCGAGCCACCGAAGCAACGTGCGGGCGGCGCCGGCGGCGAGGTGGACGGTGGGGACGCTGTGCCGGTCGGCGTCGACCGAGCCGCGGCCGCGGTTGACCAGGACCATCGCGGCGCCGTCGGCCAGCGCCACGGCACGCGACTTGTCGACACGGCCGACCCGGCCACGGTCGCAGACGACGACGGCGCCGGCGACCAGCGCGGCGTCGAGGCTGCCGGGGGCGCAGAACCCGGCGTCGGTGGGGCCGGCGTCGTCGGTCGCGGCGTCGGCGGCCAGGACCACGCGGGCCGGCGCGACGGTGCGGCGCGAGAGCATCGCCCCGTTGAGGCCGCGCCCGTCGGGCAGCACGAGGCGGCCCCGGCGCAGGTCGCCGGTGGTGCCGCCGACCGTGGTGACCCAGGGCGAGGTGTGGGCGGGGGAGCCGGAGCCCTCGTTGCCGGCGGCGGCCACGACGACCACGCCGGCCTCGGTGGCGCCGAGCAGCGCCCGCTCGAGGGTGTCGAGGCCGCTGGGCCCGCCGACCGCGAGCGTGAGGACGTCGACGCCCTCGCGGGTCGCGTCGTCGACGGCACTGACGAGGTCGGCGGTCGAGCAGCCGTCGTCGGCGGGGTCGGGTGCGCTCCAGCAGGCCTTGTAGACGGCGAGGTGGGCGTCGGGGGCCTGTCCGCCGAAGGAGCCGAGGCGCTCCCCCTCGACGACGACCGGCACGTCGGCGTTGCCGGCCGCGATCGACGCGGTGCGGGTGCCGTGGCCGTCGAGGTCGCGCGGCGAGACGCTGGTGGCGGCGCGCAGGGCGTCGGCGCCGAAGCCCTCGACGTAGGAGCGCGCGGCCACGACCTTGCCGGTGCACTCGGAGCCGTCCCAGTCGGACGTCGTCTCGCAGACGCCGGCGAAGCTGGTGGGGGCCGGCAGCGCGGTGCGCTGGGCGAAGACGGGGCTGTCGGGGGCCAGACCGGTGTCGACGACGCCGATGACCACACCCCCGCCGCCGCTGCGCGGGCTGGCGGTGAGTCGTCGGGTGGCGACACCGACCGGGGTCGCGGCCACGGCGGCCAGCGGGCGCACCGAGTCACGCTCGACGGTGAGCACGCCCGTCGACGTCGCCAGGTCGGCGGCCTGCTCGGCGTCGAGGCGCACGGCGAAGCCGTTGACGGCGGTGGTCCAGCGGTAGACCGGGTCGGGGGCCTCGAGCGCGTCGAGCACCGCGTCCTGCTCGCGCAGGACCTGCAGGGTGCCCAGCGTCTGGCCGAGCGGGCCGCCGGTGGTCGAGGTGCCCGGGGTGCGCAGGGTGACGAGGTAGAGGGCGTCGCCGTCGGTGCGACGGACCGGTGCGGCGGCTGCCGTCGAGGAGCCCGCCGGCAGGACGCCCGCCGCGACGACCAGGGCGACCGTGGAGGTCAGGACCGGGCGCAGCACGCCCCGCCGCAGCGTCCGTCGTCGCGCTCCGGCCATGGTCGTGGTCCTCCCTCGGCTCGTGGTCCCGTCCCGTGGACCGACCATTGTGGCCCACCGGCCCCACTGGTCGCAGTCGAAGGGTGGATCCTAGGGTGGGCCGGGTGACCGCCCCGCTCGTCGTCGGCTTCGACCTCGACCTCACCCTGATCGACACCGCCCCCGGGTTCGGGGCCGTGCTGCGGGTGCTCGGCGAGGAGCTCGGCGTCGAGTTCCCCGTCGACGAGATGACTGCGTCGCTCGGTCCGCCGCTCGAGCTCCTCCTCGGGCCCTACCTGCCGGCCGAGTCGATCCCCGCCGCCGGCGACCGGTTCCGTGCGCTCTACCCCGACCACGCCATCGCGTCCGTGCCGCTGCTGCCCGGGGCGGCCGCCGCGCTCGACGCCGTGCGCCACCGCGGCGGCCGGATCCTCGTCGTCACCGGCAAGTACGCCCCCAACGCCCGCCTGCACCTCGACCACCTCGAGCTCGAGGTCGACCTGCTCGAGGGCTGGGTCTGGGGCGTCGGCAAGGCCGACGTGCTCCGTCGCGAGGGCGCCTCCGTCTACGTCGGCGACCACGTCCACGACGTCGAGGGCGCCCGGGCCGCCGACGCGCTGAGCGTCTCGGTGCTGACGGGCGGGTCCAGCCGCGAGGACCTCGAGGCCGCCGGCACCGACGTCGTCCTGGAGGGCCTGGAGGAGTTCCCCGCGTGGCTCGACCAGCACCTCGCCGCGACCGCCCGGCCCTGACGGAGCGCGCCTGCGCGTGACATAGGCTCGCGTGCGCCGCGGATCACCACGGCGCGCGGACAGACACGAAGGACGAGACAGTGCCGAACGGCAAGGTGAAGTGGTTCGACGTCGACAAGGGCTTCGGCTTCCTGTCCCAGGACGACGGGCCCGACGTCTACGTGCACGCCGACGCCCTCCCGGCCGGCACCGGCGACCTCAAGCCCGGCACCCGCGTCGAGTTCGGCATCGCGCAGGGCCGCAAGGGCGACCAGGCGCTGCAGGTCCGCGTCCTCGAGGCGCCCGCCTCGGTCAGCCGCAACCAGTCGCAGGCCCGGCGCAAGCGCCCCGACGAGATGGCCCCGATCGTCGAGGACCTGATCCGTGTCCTCGACGGCATCGGTGAGGCCTACCGCCACGGCCGCCACCCCGACCCCAAGTCGGCCAAGCCCGTCGCCAAGCTCCTCCACGCCCTCGCCGACGAGCTCGAGCTCGGTTCCTGACCGGTTCCGCTGAGGGCCGCCCCCGGACCGGGTCAGTCCTTGCGCAGGTCGACCGCCGCTGACGGTCGCACCTGCCCAGCCGGCCGTTGCGGCCTGCCGCCGGGTCGGCGTACGCGCGACGACAGCACGAACAGCGTCCACAGCGCGAGCACGGCGAAGCCGATGCCGAGGCCGAGCCGCGGGATCTGCGGCAGGGCGATGCCGACGAACCCGCCGATGACCCACGCCAGCTGCAGCGTGGTGTCGCTGCGGGCGAAGGCGCTGGCCTGCACGTGCGTCGGTACGCCGCTCTGGATGGTCGAGTCGAGCGACACCTTGGCCAGGGACTGCGCGAGCCCGGCAACGAGCCCGAGGGCACCCAGGACGAACAGCCCGTAGAACAGCGTGGCCGTGAGCACGATCGCGGCGTCTGCGAGCAGCGCGACGGTCACGGTCAGGGTCGGGTTGATCTTCTTGAGCACCGAGGCCAGGAAGATGCCGATGCCGTTGCCGAGGGCCGCACCGCCGATGACGATGCCGAGCAGGATCGCCTGGCGGTCCTCCCAGCCCTCGAGCGGCTTGTCGCGCAGCAGGAACACCATGTACATGGTGAGGAAGCCCGAGAGCCAGCGCGGTCCGCAGTTGGCGCGCAGCGCGTAGGCGACCTCGGCGGGGATGTGGGTGCCGCGTCGCTGCCCGTCGGGACCGCTGCGCAGGCTGACCTGCTGCTCGCCCTCGCTGGAGTCGACCTGGGCCGGCAGCAGGATCGCCGCGACCGTGCCGGCGACGAAGACGACGAACGCGTAGCGCAGCGACCACTCGGCACCGAAGTAGGCGGCGCCGCCGGCCAGGGGAGCGGAGATGCCGGCACCCACCAGCCCGGCCAGGGAGACCCGGCCGTTGGACTTGACCAGCGTCGAGTCGCTCGGCAGCAGCCGGGGCACGGCAGCCGCCCGCGTCACGCCGTAGGCCTTGGAGGAGACCAGCACGCCGAGCGCGGCGGGGTAGAGCAGGGCGGAGTCGGCGGCGACCGCGCCCGCCAGCACCCAGCACAGGAACGCGCGCAGGGCGAAGGTCGCCCCGATCGCCCAGCGCCGGCCGTGGCTGAACTTGTCGAGGAACGGTCCGATCAGCGGCGCCACGATCGCGAACGGGACCATCGTCAGAGCCAGGAACAGCGCGACCTGGCCGCGCGCCTCGCTCGTGGCGCCGGCGAAGAACACGGTGGTGGCCAGCGAGATCGTGACGGCCGCGTCACCGGCCGCGTTGGCGGAGTGCAGGTAGATGAGCCGGTTGAGCCCGGACTGCTCGGCACCCTGGGCGTTGGCCGCCCGCTGGGCCTGGCTGACCGCGAACCGCCCGAACCGGCCGGTCACGCGTGCGGTCGCCTTGACCCCGCGCGCCGTGACCTTGGCGCCGGTGCCGAGACCCTGGCCGACCGCCCGGGCCCGGTCGGCGCTCGTCGCGCCCGTGGGGGAGTCGTCGACGTCGTCGTAGGGGTCGTCGTGGTCGCCACGACCGCCGCGCGGACCGGTCCAGGCCTGGGTGTCGCTGCCGCCGGGAGGCGGGGCGTCACCGGGGCCGGGGGTCATGCGCACATGATGCCCCCCGACACCGACACCGGGGCCTGCGACCTGCCCGTCGGAGCGCCCCGACCTGACACCGCCAGGCTCCATCGGTCAGACTGGCGCACGTGACGTCCCTGACCTCCCTCGTGCGCGCCCAGCCCGACAGCGTCGCGGCCCGTGCCGTCGATGTCGCCCGGACCGCCCTCCTCGAGGAGGTGCCGCCCAGCGAGGTCGGCGATCACCTCGGCGCCGAGGCCGAGACCGAGGCCGAGCGCACCGTCACCCACTTCTTCGCCTGCAGCCGCCCCGGCTACCACGGGTGGCGCTGGGCGGTCACCGTCGTGCGCGCCTACCGGCAGAAGCCGGTCACCGTCGCCGAGGTCGTGCTCATCCCCGGCGCCGAGGCCATCACCGCCCCGCCGTGGGTGCCCTACCGCGAGCGCATCCGCCCCGGCGACCTCTCGCCCGGCGACCTCCTGCCCGTCGACGACGACGACCCCCGCCTGGTCCCCGTCTACTCCTTCGGCGACGACCCGCTCGAGGCCGACGACAAGGCCCAGGTCCGCGACGTCGCCAAGGAGCTCTACCTCGGCCGCGTCCGCACCCTGTCGCCCGAGGGCCGCGACCTCGCCGCCCAGCGCTGGTACGACGGCGACGGCGGCCCCGACTCGCCCATCGCCCAGGGCGCCCCCGACCCCTGCTCCACCTGCGGCTTCCTGCTGCGCCTGTCCGGCCCGCTGTCGGAGACCTTCGGCGTCTGCGCCAACGGCGACGCCAACGACGACGGCCGCGTGGTCGCCTTCCAGCACGGCTGCGGCGCCCACTCCGAGGTCCGCCTCGCCAAGAAGCACGAGCCCCAGCCGATCCCCGAGCACGTCGTCGACACGCTGGGCCGCGACGACTTCGAGGCGTTCTGAGTTCGATCTGTCGCGGACGCCTGCGTCCGCGCCGCCCGCCCGCGGTTCTCTCGTAGGGCTGCCGCCGGCCTGGTCCGGCGAGCCCGCCCTGCCAGATCGCGGCAGCCCTGCAGGAGAGCCGCGGGCGTGCGGAGCGCGGACGGCCGATCCGCGACCTAGGGGGCGGCGGCGTCGAACTCGGCGGCGCGCTCGTGGCGGGCGCGGCGGCGGCGGCGGCAGTACTCGAGGCCGAAGAGGCCCAGGCCCATGCCGGCCAGGCACATCCACAGCCACCAGGCGTGGCCGTCCTCCTGCAGCCGCCCGTAGAACGGGAGCAGGGCCAGGAAGGCGAGGAAGAAGATCGCGGTG
>JAOPXU010000171.1 GCA_025964985.1 Nocardioides sp. | reverse complement strand
CGCGACCACGCGATGATGATGGTCCAGTACCTCCTCGACACCGACGTCGACGTCGTGATCCCCGGTGTCGCCGCCCCGGTCCCGACCTTCGAGGGCGTCGTCGCCCCGGTCGAGCTGGCACTGGCGCTGGAGAAGCGCGTCACCGAGCAGAACAACGCCCTGCTGATCACATCCCGCGACGTGTACGACTTCGCCACCTAGCAGTTCATGCAGTGGTTCATCAAGGAGAAGGTCGAGGAGATCGCCACGATGAGCGACCTGCTGGCCGTCGTACGACGCAACGCCGACGACATCGACGACATCGAGGACTACGTCGCCCGGGAGCAGAGCGGCGAGGGCACCGACGCCACCGCCCCCCGGATCGCGGGCGGCGTCGCCTGACGCCGTCGGGCACACTGTCCCGGTGAGCCGGGTGATCGTCGTCGGAGCCGGGGTCGTCGGCCTGACCTGCGCCGTACGGCTGCTCGAGGCCGGGCACCGCGTCGACGTCGTGGCGCGCGACCTGCCGCTCGAGACCACCTCGGCGGTCGCGGCCGCCATCGTCCACCCCTACCGCGCCGGACCGGTCGATCTCGTCGAGCGCTGGACCGCCCGCTCGACGGCGGTCTTCGCCGAGGTCGCTGGCGGGGGCGACAGCGACGAGCACGGGGTGCGGGTCCTGCCCGGCACCGACCTCGTCCGCGGCGACTCGACCGCGCCGGTCGTCGACATGCCCCGCTACCTGTCCTGGCTGGCCCGTCGCGTCGAGGCCCTCGGCGGCACGCTCACGCGCCTCAACCTGTCCGCGCTGCCCAGCCACGGCGACGTGGTGGTCAACTGCTCGGGCCTCGGCGCCCGGCTGCTCGGCGAGGACCGCACGGTCCTGCCGGTCGCCGGCCAGGTCGTCGTCCTGGAGCAGGTCGGGCTCGAGCGCTGGGCCCTCGACGACCGCACGGCGACCTCGCCCACCTACGTCGTGCCCCGCCTCGACGAGGTCGTGGTCGGCGGCACCGCCGACGACGGCGAGTGGAACCGTACGCCGTCCCCGCAGGTCGCGGCCGACATCGTGCGCCGGGCCGCGCTGCTGGTCCCGGCCCTGGCCCACGCGCGGGTGCTGCGGCACAAGGTCGGGCTGCGGCCCGGGCGGCCCGTCGTACGGCTCGAGCGGGTCGGCCGGGTGGTGCACTGCTACGGCCACGGCGGCGCCGGGGTCACGCTGTCGTGGGGCTGCGCCGACGACGTGGCGGCGCTGGTCGCCCAGGCCTAGGGGGTCGTCGACCCGCTCGGCTCGGCCGGCTCGCTCTCGGACTCCTCGGGCTCTTCCGACTCGGGCTCGGTGGGCTCCTCGGCCGGCTCCGTCGACTCGGCCGGGTCGGACGGGTCGCTCGGGTCGACCGGGTCGGTGGGCGTGAGGAGCGGGGTGCACAGGTTGCTGGCGTACTCGACGAAGGCGGTGCCGTCGGCGCGGTCGTCAGCCGGGATCTGGACCTCGCTGACGTCGACGTTGGGACGGTCGCCCTCGTCCTGCAGGCCCTCGACGTAGACCTCGAAGCCGTTGCGCTCCTCGTCGCTGATGTCGCTCGGCGTCCCGATGGTCGCGAGCTCGTCGGCGACCTCCTCGGCGGTGGCCGACTCGTCGTAGTAGGCCTCGCAGAACGCGGTCGCGTCGGCGTCGGTGGGCGCGTCGTCGGCGATGCCGCCGCAGGCGGCCAGGCCGAGCAGGGCCACGGCGACGACGCCGGCACGCAGCCGGGTGCGGGTGAGGGAGGAATTCACGCGTCCCAACCTAACGTGCGCCCTCGCGCCGCTCCCCGGCCCTGGGTGCCCCCGGACGCGGACGACCCGCCCGGCCTGTCGGCGGGGCGGGTCGTCGTGGGGTCGCTGAGGTGGAGCCGGGGACTCAGTTCTCGTAGAGCTCGGTGTCGCCGAGCTTGGTGTCGTCGTCCTTGCCGCCGCAGGCGCCTTCCTTGAGGCCGTCGGCAGCGCCGTCCTTCTCCTCGTCGGCCAGGCCGTCGATGAGGTCGGCGATCTCCTTGGCGCTGTCGCTGCCGTCGTCCTCGGCCGCGCCCTTGATGAGCTCGAGGCTCTCGTCGGTCGACATCTCGCGGAACTCGCCGCAGGTGGTGTTCTCGGCCTCGGACCCGCAGGCCGTCAGGGTGCCGCTGAGCGCGACGGAGGCGAAGACCAGCCCGAGGACGGTCCGACGCGAACGGGGCATGGTGCGGAGCTTGGTGTGGGTCACGCTCGGCACCATATCCTGAGATTTCACTGAGCAAACGGCGCCGAGCCGCCGGTCTAGCCGACTTCTGGTGACGACTCGGTGACGTGCCCGCGACGTCGCGGCGACCTACCGGCCCGAGCGCCGGAACAGCCGACGCACGACGAGCACGCCCACGGCCAGGCCGAGCGCGGCGCCGGTGATCGCGCCCCACTGGTCGTCGAGCTCGCGACCGCCCAGGGCACCCAGCACGACCACGAGCAGCACCAGGCTGGCCATCGCGAGGTTGCGGAACATCTCCTCGAAGTAGATCCGGCTGAACAACGCCTCCGAGGGCACGGCCTCGGCCGGCGCGCCGTCGGGCGCGGGGGCGACCCGGTCGACCCGGTCGACCAGCGGGATCGTGCGCACGACGGCGTCGGCCTCGATCGGGCCGTAGACGTGGGGGAACGTCTCGTCGGAGTCGGGCACGCCCTCCTCGACGACGGGGGAGCCGAGCCTGTCGGTGTCGATGACCAGCAGGACCAGCGGCTCCGTGACGTCGGCGTAGAACCGCTCACGCACGCCCTGCCACTGGTCGCCGCGGCTGGCGTGGATGAAGCCCTCCTCGGCCAGGGTGCGACCGCGGGTGGAGGTCGTGTAGCGGCCGCTGGCGCGGGCGGCGTCCCAGTCGGTGACGGTGGCGATGTGGAAGAGGCGCACTAGACGGGAGGGCGCATCAGAAGAGCCGGTGCTCGGAGTCGTCGATGCCGCGCAGCGCGTCGTAGTCGACGACCGCGCAGGCGATGCCGCGGTCGGTGGCCAGCACCCGCGCCTGCGGCTTGATCTCCTGGGCGGCGAAGATGCCGCGCACGGCGCCGTTGCCGGTGAGCAGCGGGTCGCGGTTGAGGAGCTCGAGGTAGCGGGTGAGCTGCTCGACGCCGTCGATGTCGCCACGGCGCTTGATCTCGACGGCCACGCTGGCGCCGGCGCCGTCGCGGCACATGAGGTCGACCGGCCCGATCGCGGTCGGGAACTCGCGCCGCACCAGCGTCAGGCCCTCGGCCAGGGTCGCGGGGTGCTCGGCGAGCAGCTCCTGCAGGTGCTTCTCGACGCCGTCCTTCTGCAGGCCGGGGTCGATGCCGAGGTCGTGGGAGGACTCGTGGACGACCTCCTCGACCAGGATCCGCAGGGTGTCGCCGGCCTTGCTGGTGACGGTCCACTCGACCGCGCCGTCCTCGGTGGTCCCCTCGCGGAACGTGCACGGCGGGCTCATCCAGTTCAGCGGCTTGTAGGAGCCGCCGTCGGAGTGCACGAGCACCGAGCCGTCGGCCTTGATCATCAGCACCCGGGTGGCCATCGGCAGGTGGGCCGTGAGCCGTCCCGCGTAGTCGACCTGACAGCGGGCCACGACGAGTCTCACGGGCGGTGAATCTACAGTGGCGCGCGTGAGCATCGCGATCCGCCGGGCCAGGCCCTCCGACCTGCGCCGGATCGCGGCGGTCGAGGACGCCGGGGGACCGATGTACGCGGAGCACTTCGGCGACCGCACCGTGCCGGCCCTCACCGCGAAGGCACCGAGCGGTGCCGAGCGCGACGGCGTCGGCTCCCTGCTGGTCGCCGTCGACGACCGGCGCCTCGTCGGGTTCGCGCACGTCGTCCCGCACGACCTGCACGCCCACCTCGAGCAGCTGTCGGTGCTGCCGGCGTACCAGCGGCAGGGGATCGGGGCCGCGCTGGTGCGCGAGGCGATGGAGGAGGCCCGCTGGGCCGGGCACGAGCGGATGTCGCTGTGCACCTACCGCGACGTGCCGTGGAACGGGCCGTTCTACGCCGGGCTGGGCTTCACCGAGGTCGAGCGGCTCGAGCCGTTCCAGGACGACCTGCGCGCCCACGAGCAGGCGCTGCGGCTCGACGAGGCCGGCCCGCGCGTTGTCATGGAGCAGCTGCTGCGCCGCCGCCCGACCACCGGCTAGGGGTCGGCGGACACCGCTAAGTTACCGGCGGGTGAACATGTGTCGGAGGGCTCCGCTGAGCGTGGAATGATGCCCGCCATGACGAGCCCTGCACCCGAGAGCACCGAGCCCGCCTCCCGCACCTTTTCCACGATCGGCGTCGTCGGTCTCGGCACCATGGGTGCCGGCATCGCCGAGGTCTTCGCCCGCAACGGCTACGCCGTCGTGGGCGTCGAGCTCAACGACGAGGCGGTCGAGCGCGGACGCCAGCACCTGACGCACTCCACCGGTCGCGCGGTCAAGCGCGAGAAGATGACCGAGTCCGAGCAGTCCGAGCTCCTCGGCCGCATCACGTTCTCCACCTCGCTCAAGGACCTCGCCGAGGCCGACCTGGTCGTCGAGGCCGTCGTGGAGTCGATGGCGACCAAGAAGGCGATCTTCCAGGAGCTCGACGGCATCGTCCGTCCCGAGACCGTCCTGGCCACCAACACCTCGTCCCTCTCCGTCACCGAGCTGTCCTCGGCGACCTCGGGCCCCGGCCGCGTCATCGGGGTCCACTTCTTCAACCCCGCGCCGGTCCAGGACCTCGTCGAGGTCGTGCGCACCGTCGTCACCGAGCCGGTCGTGCTCGACGACGTCCAGGCGCTGCTCGGCACGCTGGGCAAGAGCCCGGTGGTCTGCGGCGACAAGGCCGGCTTCATCGCCAACACCCTGCTGTTCGGCTACCTCAACCACGCCGCGTCGATGTTCGAGGGCAAGTACGCCACGCGCGAGGACATCGACGCCGGCATGCGGTTCGGGTGCGGCTACCCGATGGGCCCACTCGCCCTGCTCGACCTGATCGGCCTCGACACGGCGTACGAGATCCTCGAGACGATGTACCGCCAGGGCCGCGACCGCCTGCACGCGCCCACCCCGATCCTCAAGCAGATGGTCACCGCGGGCCTGCTCGGCCGCAAGACCGGCCGCGGCTTCTACACCTACGAGGGCCCCGACAGCCCGGTCGTCGTCGCCGACGACAAGACCCCGTCGGCCGACGAGGCGCCGCAGCTCAAGCACGACATCCGCCAGGTCGGCGTCGTCGGCACCGGCACCATGGCCTCCGGCATCGTCGAGGTCTTCGCCAAGGCCGGCTACGACGTCGTCTACGTCGGGCGCAGCCAGACCAAGGTCGACGGCGTGGTCGCGGCGATCACCAAGAACTTCGACAAGCAGATCCAGCGCGGCAAGTCGACCGAGGACAAGAAGGCCGAGGTGCTGGCCCGGGTCACCGGCACCACCTCGCTCGACGACCTCGCCACCGTCGACATCGTCGTCGAGGCGATCGCCGAGGACCTCGCGGTCAAGACGACGCTGTTCGAGAACCTCGACGAGATCTGCAAGCCCGGCGCGATCCTTGCGACCACGACGTCCTCGCTGCCGATCATCTCGATGGCCAAGGT
>JAOPXU010000169.1 GCA_025964985.1 Nocardioides sp. | reverse complement strand
CTCGACCGACGTGTGGTGACCTCCCGTTGGTCGGGGGGGTTCCGCTAGGAACCGTCACGGGTCCATCCGACCGCAGGTGGGAAGCGGCGCGGCCACGGACCGCGCGGTCGAGTGGTCTCGTGACGGTCGCGGGGCGTCCTCCTCGACCGACGTGTGGTGACCTCTCGACCAAGGACCTTGCGGTCGAGTGGTCTCGTGACGGTCGCGGGGCGACCTCCTCGACCGACGTCCGGCCCGGAGCGTCAGTCGGGCGCCCAGCAGCGGACGAACGTCTGCCCGGCGGCCCACTCGTCGGCGTCGGGGCCCTCGTAGGCCCAGTCGTAGTCGAGCGGGTCGTCGGCGACCTCGGCGGCGGCGGTCTCGCAGGCGGAGCCGGCGGAGTCGACGGCGCCGGGGCCGGGGTAGCGGCCGGTGCCGAGGTCGATGACGGAGAAGGCGCGCCAGGTGTGCCCCGCGCTGCAGGGCACGCGCTCGAAGTCGCGCGCGCCGGGGCCGGCGGTGCCGCACATCCCGTAGCGGTCGCGGCCGTCCTCGGTGTCGAGGACGCCGGCGAGCGAGCCGCGCACGCTGAGGAGCTCCTCGGCGCCGGCGAGCGCGACGACGTCGCAGCGGTACCAGGCGGCGCCCTTGCCGGACTGCTCCAGGCTCGGGGTGAACCACACCGAGCGCAGCATGCTGAGCCGCAGGTCCTCGGCCGTGCCGCCGACGACGCGGCCGAGGGCGGCGGGGCAGTCCTGCGCGACCGCGTCCTGGACCCGCGCGGAGTCGACGGCGAGCAGGTGGCCGGCGACGACGTTGTCGAGCGGCCCGACGTCGTAGGTCTGCGACGTGTGCGGCCCGCGGCACGGTACGGCGTCCTCGCCGTTGGTCGGCGACACCGCTTGGCGGTAGGTCAGCCGGTAGCACCCCGACGCAGGCGGTACGACGACCGGCTCGGCGCGCGGGGGCGGCGTCGGGGTCGGCGTGGCGGAGGACGTGGACGAGGCCGACGCCGAGGGCCCGGGTGCCAGGTCGCCGGCGTCGTCGGTGCAGGCGACCAGCGAGCCGAGGGCGGCGAGCCCGGCCAGGACGGCGACCGCAGCCCGCGTCGGGGGACGGAGCCGGCTACTCACCGGTGCGGGCCCAGCACACCGAGCGGCGGTTGCCGGCGGCCCACTCAGCCTCGTGGAACCAGGTGTAGCCGTAGTCGAAGGTCGCTGGGTAGTTGAGGAACGCCTGCACCGACTTCTTGCAGAAGTCGCGCGACTGCACCTCGGAGAGCCGGTCGCCGGGGTAGGGGTCGGCGGCCTCGCCGAGCTTGATGGTCGTCACCGCGCGCCAGTCGTGGGGCTGGGTGCAGGGGATCTTGACCGACTGGGCGACCGAGGGGCCCTCGACGCACGCCATCCAGCGGTCGTCGGGGCGCCCGGACAGCAGGCCGCGGGCCGTGGCGGGCAGCGGCACGAGCGAGGCGCTCTGCTCGCCGCCGCCGACGACGTCGCAGCGGTACCAGCGCGCGCCGTCGTCCCAGGCCTCGCGCGACGGACGGAACCACGCCCAGCTCAGCACCGTGCGCATCGACAGGCTCTCGTCGGCGCCGAGGAACGTCTGGAGCCCGGTGTCGCAGGTCTCGTAGGCGAAGGCGCCCACCTCGGGGGAGTCGTAGTCGGCGTCCTCGAGGTCGGCGGGCAGCTCGCCCACGTCGTAGGTCTCGGCCGTGTGCTTGCTCGCGCAGTCGACGGTCTCGGTGGCGTTGGTGGCCGCGGCGACGTCCTCCAGCGTGAGCTGGCGGCACGCGCCGGCCTCGGGCGGCTCGACCGCGTCGACCTGGTCGGGGTCGGCGTCGGGGGTGGCCGGCGAGGCGGTGCCGCCGCACCCGGTGAGCAGCGCGACCAGCAGCAGCAGGACGAGGACCGCGAGGGTCGCCGACGGCGTGCGCCGCGTCGTCCGCCCCCTTGGTGCCACGAGGTGCGACTCTACCGGGAGCGACCCGACGGGACTCAGCGCAGCCGGACCGTGCGGGCGTCGCGCTGGCCGCTGCGGGCCACCACGACGACGCGCACGCGCTCGACGCGACCCGCACCCACCGCTCGGGCCGCCCGACCGCGCACCGCGAGGCGCACGTCCTGGCGTCCGGTGCGCACGAGCACCCGGTCGGAGGCGAGCACGTCGCCACGGCGGAACGTCGTACCGGCGACGCGGCGGAGGGCCACGACCTTGACCGTCAGTCGCTGCGTGCCCGCGGTGCGCACGGGGATCGCGAGGCGGGTGCGGGCGCCGGCGCCGATCACGCGCGCCGTCGTCGCCGCCACGGAGAAGCGCGGCACGGCGACGGGGCCGGAGCCGGCCGTCGCGGTGAACGTCGCCGAGGAGTCGTCGTCGGCCGTGGTGGCGTCGTTGCTGCTGGTGGCGACGTGGGCGCTGTTGGTGATCGAGGAGACCGCGAGCGCCGGGCCCGTGCGGGTCTCCAGGCAGAGCAGGCCGATCCGGGCCGTCAGGGTCGACGACGTCGGGTTGGTGAACCGGAAGACGCGGGTCTTGGGCTGCGGGTCGTTGCCGAG
>JAOPXU010000255.1 GCA_025964985.1 Nocardioides sp. | reverse complement strand
CGACGAGCTCGGTGATCTTGTCGCGCAGCTTGGGAGCCGTGTAGACGTCGATCTCGCCGCCGACGGCGACGATGGTGCGCCCGTCGACGTCGCGCGTCTCGAGACTCAGGTCCACGTGATCTCCCGGAAATGGGTGAGGCTGGGCTGGAACATCAAACCATGTGCAGCAGGGCGACGCACGATGATGGTAGAGGCCGGGGCCCTGGTCGTGCCCGAGGTTGTCCCCGGCGTGTGCCACGATCGCGAGCATGTCCACCGTCGCTGCCGCACCACCCCGCGGCGCACGCGGATCGCAGTCGGTGGCCGACCTGGTGGCGCGCCTGGCCGACGTACCCGGTCGCGACGGCCGGTTGACCCACCTCGAGGTCCGTCCGGCGCGTCCGGCCGAGCACGGTGAGTGGCCCGCGTGGGCCGATCCCGACGTGGTCGCGGCGCAGGTCGCGCGCGGCATCACCCACCCCTGGTCACACCAGGTCGTCGCCGCCGAGGCGGCCTGGGCCGGGCGCCACGTCGTCCTGTCCACCGGCACCGCCTCCGGCAAGTCGCTGGCCTACCAGCTGCCCGCCCTGACCGCGGCCGCCCGCGGCCGCACCGAGCGCGGCCGCCGGGGTGCCAGCACGCTCTACCTCGCCCCGACCAAGGCGCTGGCCCACGACCAGCTCGAGTCGCTGCGCGAGCTGCGGCTCGACACCCGCATCACGACGTGTGACGGCGACAGCAGCCGCGACGAGCGCGACTGGGCCCGCGCCCACGCCGAATACGTCCTCACCAACCCCGACATGCTGCACCGCTCGATCCTCCCGGGCCACGAGCGCTGGGCCTCGTTCCTCGGCTCCCTGGAGTACGTCGTCGTCGACGAGTGCCTCCACTACCGCGGCGTCTTCGGCGCCCTCGTCGCCCACGTGCTGCGCCGGCTGCGTCGCGTCTGCGCCTCCTACGGCGCGTCGCCGACGTTCGTCCTCGCCTCGGCGACCACCGCCGAGCCCGCCACCACGGCGGCCCGGCTCACCGGTCTCGACGTCGAGGCCGTCACCCACGACGGGTCGCCGCGCGGCGAGGTCACCCTCGGGCTCTGGGAGCCGCCGCTGACGACCCACACCGGCGAGAACGGCGCCCCCGTGCGTCGTGCGGCCACCTCCGAGGCGGCCGACCTCCTCGCCGACCTGGTCGCCGAGGACGTGCACACCCTGGCCTTCGTCCGCTCGCGTCGCGGCGTCGAGCAGGTCGCGCTCACCGCCGCCTCCCTGCTCGAGGAGGTCGAGCCCGGCCTCGGCTCCCGGGTCGCCGCCTACCGCGGCGGCTACCTGCCCGAGGAGCGCCGCGCCCTCGAGGTGGCGCTGCGCCGTGGCGAGCTGGTCGGGCTGGCCGCCACCAACGCCCTCGAGCTCGGCATCGACGTCAGCGGGCTCGACGCGGTGCTCATCGCCGGGTTCCCCGGCACCCGTGCCGCGCTGTGGCAGCAGGTCGGGCGGGCCGGGCGCGGCGCCCAGGACGCCCTCGGCCTGCTCATCGCCCGCGACGACCCGCTCGACACCTACCTCGTCCACCACCCCGATGTCCTGCTCGGCCGGCCGGTCGAGGCGCAGGTCTTCGACCCCGACAACCCGCACGTCCTGGGTCCCCACCTCTGCGCAGCCGCCCAGGAGCGGCCCCTCACCGAGGACGACCTCCCCCACTTCGGCCCCCGTGCCGCCGAGGTCGTCGAGGCGCTCACCCGCGCCGGGCTGCTGCGGCGCCGCGGCACCCGGGGCTGGTTCTGGACCGACCGGCGGCGAGCCGCCGACCTGACCGACATCCGCAGCACCGGCGGCACCCCCGTGGCCCTGGTCGAGTCCGGCACCGGGCGCGTCATCGGCACCGTCGACGCCGGGCGGGCCCACGGCACCGCCCACACCGGCGCCGTCTATCTCCACCAGGGCGACACGTGGACGGTCGAGCGGCTCGACCTCGACGACTCGACGGCCACGATCGTGCGCGACGACCCCGGCTACTCCACCAGTGCGCGCGAGGTCACCGACATCACCATCCAGGGCGAGCGAGAGCACCGCGCCTGGGGTCGCTGCCGGCTCTCGCTCGGTGACGTCGAGGTCTCGCACCAGGTCGTGTCCTACCTCAAGCGGCTCCAGCCCTCCGGCGAGGTCGTCGGCGAGCAGCCGCTCGACCTGCCGGCCCGCTCGCTCTCGACCGCCGCCGTCTGGTGGACCGTGCCCGACGACGTCCTGGCCGAGGCCGGCCTCGACGGTGACGACCTCGACCTGCCCGGGGCCGCCCACGCCGCCGAGCACTGCTCGATCGGGCTGCTGCCGCTCGTGGCGACGTGCGACCGCTGGGACATCGGCGGCGTCTCCACCGCCCGCCACGCCGACACAGGCGTGCTCACCGTCTTCGTCCACGACGGCCAGCCGGGCGGCGCAGGCTTCGCCGAGCGCGGCTACCGGGCCGCGCGTCGCTGGCTCTCGGCGACCCGCGAGACGATCGCCTCGTGCGCCTGCGAGCACGGGTGCCCCTCGTGCGTGCAGTCGCCCAAGTGCGGCAACCAGAACAACCCGCTCGACAAGCCCGGCGCCCTCCGCCTGCTCGACGTCCTCCTCGAGCACGCCGATGACGACCCGCCGGCGTCCACGGGGCACTAGCCTCGGGCCATGCTGCTCCTGGGTCTGCTCCTCATCGCCGTCGGCGCCGTCCTCGTCATCGGCGGCGTGTTCGCCTCCGAGGTCTCCGGCGGCCAGGTGGAGATCCTCGGCATCGACATGAGCCCGACGGCGTTCTTCCTCGTCGGCACCGCCGCCGGCGCCTGCATCCTGCTCGGCCTGTCGGTCGCCCGCTGGGGCGCCCGTCGCGAGCTGAAGCAGCGCAAGGAGCGCAAGGAGATCGACGAGCTGTCGGAGAAGCTCGACCGCGCCGAGGCGGGCCGCCGCCGCGAGCTCGACGAAGACCGCCCCTAGGGGCTCGGCCCCGCCCGGGCCTCCGCCTCGAGGTCGCCGTCCTGGCCCGGCCAGCGCGGCCCCTCGACGACGACCCGGAGCCGGACCTCGCGCCCGGACACCAGGCACGAGGTGACCGCGGCGCCGTTGGCGGTCACGACGCTGCTCGCGACGCCGCAGCCGTCGCCACCGTCGGCCAGCGAGCGCGCACCGGCGAGGGCGCCCAGGTCGGCCGCAGCCTGTGCGGCGCGGTGGTCGACCAGCAACGCTGCGACGACCGCCAGCGCGGAGCCAACGAGCAGCAGGACACCGGTCAGCGCCAGGACGAGGACCGTCGCTGCTCCCCGCTCTGGGTCGGCTCGCCGCGGTGTCACGGGTCGTCCTCGGCCAGCGCGACGGCCTCGGCCCGCACGGTCACGGACGGCAGGAAGCCGAACAGTCCACCCGGTCCGTCCACCTCGGCCCGGGCCGTGGCGACGACCCGGTCGCCGGCGGTCGCCACGGTGACCCGACCGCCCGGGGGCACGACCTGCTCGCCGGCCGAGACCGCCGCCCCGACGTCGTCGCCGCGGGCCAGCGCCCGGGCGGCCTCGCGGGCGGCGTCGACCGTGCGGACCTGGGCCGCACCGACGGACAGCAGCCACACGAGCCCGACCGTCACCCCGAGCAGGAGCGGCAGCGCCATGGCGAGCTCGGCGGTGACCGCGCCGCGCTCGTCGCGGCGCATCAGATGCCCAGCAGCCCGAGCACGTGGTCGAACAGCGACTTGAGCATCTTGTCGCCGAAGCCGCCGGTCAGCAGCTGGTAGAGCAGGCCGGCGAGGCCGGCGCCGGCGGCGGTGCCGACGGCGTACTCGGCCGTGGTGATGCCGCGCTCGTCGCGTCGCCGGACGTGGTGCAGGTGCATGTGAGGTCCCTTCGCGGTGGGCCACCCGGTGCGGCCCTCGACGCAGAACACTGCGGGCCGGCACGGACAGGCTGCGACCGGTCGACCTGGCTCTGTGGAGGACCGGCCGGGACACGCACGTTGTGGACGACTCCGGGTCGTGTGCACAGGCCTCACCACACGATCGACTCGAGCAGGGCGGCCACCAGCGGCACGATCCCGATGAGCACGAACGCCGGCAGCAGGCACAGCCCGAGCGGGACCGCCGCCTTGACGCCGACCGCGCGGGCCCGGTCCTCGACCTCGGCGCGAGCGCGCCGGGCGAGGTCGTCGGCGAGCCGCTCGACGGCCGGTACGACGGCGGCTCCGCTGTCGTGGGCGCGGGCCATCGTGCGTCCGAGCGGGGCGAGGTCGGCGTCGGCGGCGAGGTCGGCCCACACGGTCGCGGCCGGTACGCCGAGCGAGAGGCGGGCCACGACCGGCGCCAGGCGGTCGGCCGCCGCGCCCGGCA
>JAOPXU010000250.1 GCA_025964985.1 Nocardioides sp. | reverse complement strand
GACGCCGGGCGAGCGGATGGCGTCGGACAGCGGCGTGTAGGCGAACCAACCGAAGTCGGCGGCACCACCGGGGGTCAGGAAGCCGGAGGCGGCGATCAGGCCGCCGAAGAGGAACAGCCAATAGCTGAACATGTTGAGGCGCGGGAACGCCACGTCGGGCGAGCCGATCTGCAGCGGCATGATCACGTTGGCGAACCCGAAGAACAGCGGCGTCGCGAACAGCAGCAGCATGATCGTGCCGTGCATCGTGAAGAGCTGGTTGTAGAGCTCCTCGTTGACGACCTGGCTGCCCGGGAAGGCCAGCTCGGAGCGGATGACGAGCGCCATCAGGCCGGCGAGCAGGAACCAGATGAACGACGTGACCAGGTAGAGCTTGCCGATCAGCTTGTGGTCGGTCGTGGTGAGGATCTTGACGAGCTCACGGCCGAGGGGCTTGCGCGCCGGCGTGACCGTGGTCTGGGTCGGGTCCGCAGTGGTGGTCATGCGCAGATCTCCTCGTCGTCGGATTCGTCGCCGCTGCCGTTGGCGACCTCGGAGGCCGACTCGGCCTCCTCGCCCTCCTCGAGACCTGCCTGCGTGCGGGCGTCGTCGCCACCGCAGATGGGCTGCTCGGAGAAGTTGCCCGCGTCGTAGAGGCTCTGCAGGTAGGCCTCGTAGTCCTCGCGGGACTCGACCTTGACGTTGAAGATCATGCGCGAGTGGTAGACGCCGCAGAGCTCGTAGCACTTGCCGGCGTAGGTGCCCTCGGTCTTGGGCGTGACCTGGTAGTGGTTCTCCTGCCCAGGCATGACGTCCATCTTGATGAGGAAGCCGGGCACGCCGAAGTCGTGGATCACGTCGGGGCTGCGCAGCTCGAAGCGCGTCGTCTCGTCGACCGGGAGGTGCAGCGTCGGGATGCGAGCGCCGGTGCCGACCTCGTAGACGTTGACCATCTCGCCGTCGTCACCCTCGACCTCGTCGGGGTAGTTGAAGGTCCACTGCCACTGCTGGCCGACGATGTACTGGGTGTTCTCGACCGGGACGTCGGGGTCGTTGAGCACCGTGTTCTGCGTGGAGATCGTGTGGTCGAAGAAGACGATGACCATGATGATCGGGAAGATCGTGTAGAAGATCTCCAGCGGCAGGTTGTAGCGCGTCTGGATCGGGACCTCGTCGTCGCTGCGACGGCGGAACTTCCAGACGGCGTAGAAGATGAGGCCCCAGACGACCACGCCCGTGGCGAGCGCGGCGATCCAAGCCCCCTGCCACAGGTCGAGGGTGGCCTCACCCTCCACCGTGACCGGGTCGGGCATGCCGAGGCGCTCGCCTTGGGTTTCAGAACCGCAACCCGCGAGCAGGACGAATGTGAGACCGAGCAGTGCGGCCAGCGACACGCGGCGGAGCCGCTTCACTGCCGAACGCTCAGGGAGCTGCAGACCCACGAAGGAGACTTCCTCTCAGGCGGTCACGAACAGCGCCACACTATCGCGATCGCGTGGAGGGGACCCCCCCGGGTGGGTGGTTGGATCGAGATGTGTCCGACGTCCCAGCCGTTCCGCCGCGCTACCTGGATGCGGCGTCCTCCGAGCCCCTGCACCCCGCGGCCCGCCAGACGCTGCTCGCCGCGCTCGACGCCGGGTACGCCGACCCGCGCCGGCTGCACCACCCGGCCCGCAACGCCCGCCTGCTGCTCGACAACGCCCGCGCCGTGGTCGCCGAGGCGCTCGGCGTAAGGGTGGACGAGGTGACGTTCACCGGGTCGGGCACCGAGGCGGTCCACCGCGGGCTCCTGGGCCTGCTGCAGGACGCCCCGGGCCGCGCGGTCGTGCACAGCGACGTCGAGCACTCCGCGGTGCTGCACGCCGCCGACTGGTCGCGGCGCGAGACCCGGGTCGTCCCGGTCGACCGCCTGGGCCGGGTGGTCCCTGACGCGCTCGTCGAGGCGGCGCAGGGGCCCTGCGTGGTCGCCGTGCAGGCGGCCAACCACGAGGTCGGGACCACCCAGCACGTCCCGGCGCTGCCCGACCTGCCGGCGCACGCCCCGCTCTTCGTCGACGCCTGCGCATCGATGGGCCGCCTGCCGCTCCCCACGGGGTGGTCGGCGGCCGCCGGCTCGGCCCACAAGTGGGGTGGGCCGGCGGGGGTCGGCGTGCTCCTGGTGCGCCACCGCGCGGTCTGGAGCAGCCCGTTCCCCGCCGACGACCGCGGCGACCACCGGGCCTCAGGGTTCGAGAACGTGCCCGGCGCCCTGGCCGCGGCCGCCGTGCTGCAGGCCGTGGTCGCCGAGCGCGACGAGGTCGGCGCCCGGCAGCACGCGCTGATCGACCGGATCCGGGCCGCGGCCGCGGCGATCGAGGACGTCGACGTGCTGGGCGACCCAGTCGACCGGCTCCCCCACCTGGTCACGTTCTCGGTGCTCTACGTCAACGGCGAGCGGCTCGTCACCGAGCTCGACCGCCGCGGCTTCGGCGTCGCCAGCGGCTCGGCCTGCACCACCTCGACCCTCGAGCCGTCGCGGGTGCTGGCCGCGATGGGGGCGCTGACCCACGGCAACGTGCGGGTCTCGCTGACGCGCGACACGACGGAGGCCGACGTCGAGGCCTTCTGCGCGGTGCTGCCCGAGGTCGTCGCGGAGCTGCGGGCATGAGCGATACGCAGGTCGACCTCGAGCTCGACTGCCGCGGGATGCTGTGCCCCGCGCCGATCATCGAGCTGGCCCGACGCGTCCACGAGGCCCCGGTCGGCGGGCTGGTCGCGGTGGTCGCCGACGACGTGGCCGCGCGCTACGACGTCCCGGCGTGGTGCCGGATGAAGGACCACGACTACGTCGGCGAGGACGCAGCGCCCGACGGGACGCCGCGCTACCTGGTGCGGCGCCTCGACTGAGCCTCAGCCGAGGTGGGCGGTGACCTCGGCGGCCGCCGTGGCGCCGTAGGACGCCTCGACGCGCGCGACGAACTCCGCCGGCGTGAACGTGTACTCCTGCGTGCCGACGGTCTCGACGACGTAGGCGGCGAGCACGGAGCCGACCTGCGCGGCGCGCTCGAGGGCGAGGCCCCAGGTCAGCGCCGCGAGGAAGCCGGAGCGGAACGCGTCGCCGACGCCGGTGGGCTCGACCGCGGTGACGTCGGTCGCCGCGGGGATGACGACGGGCTCCTCGCCCTGGCGCAGGACGCACGAACCGTCCTTGCCGAGCGTGGTGACCTGGGTGCCGACGCGCGAGAGCACCTCGTCGGCCGACCAGCCGGTCTTCTGCTCGATCATGTGCGACTCGTACTCGTTGGAGAACAGGATCGTCGCGCCGTCGATGAGCTTGCGGATCAGGTCGCCGCCGCTGAACGCGAGCTGCTGGCTGGGGTCGGCGATGAAGCGGTAGCCGCGCTGGCGGCACTCCTCGGTGTGGCGCAGCATCCCGTCGGGGTCGTCGGCGCCGATGAGCACGTAGTCGGGGTCACCGACGCGGGCGACGATCGGGCCGAGCTCGATGAGCCGGGCCTCGCTCATCGCGCCGGGGTAGAACGACGCGATCTGGGCGCCGGTCGGGTCGGTGGTGCACACGAAGCGGGCGGTGTGGCGGCTGTCGGAGATGCGCACCGACGAGCAGTCGACGCCGTGGCGCTCGAGCCAGGAGCGGTAGTCGGAGAAGTCCTCGCCCGCGGAGCCGACCAGCACGGGGCGCAGCCCGAGGCAGCCGAGGCCGAAGCCGATGTTGGCGGCCACGCCGCCGCGACGGATCTCCAGGTCGTCGACGAGGAACGACAGCGAGATCTTGTCCAGCTGCTCCACGACGAGCGAGTCGGCGAACTTGCCGCCGAAGCTCATCAGGTGGTCGGTGGCGATGGACCCGGCGATGAGGAGAGACACGTGGCCGAACACTACCGATCGGTATGCGTAGGAGTACTAATCAGTAGCCCCTAGCGTCGTGGAGCATGACCTCCTCGTACGACGACCTGGCCACCGCTGCCGAGATGCAGGCCGACTGCCGTGCCACGAGTGCCCGCCTCGACCGGGCCGCTCGCCGCGCCGTCCGCCCGGCGCCGAGCATCCACTTCGACGAGCAGGGGCGCGAGCAGCCCAAGCCGACGATCGAGATCTCCGAGGCGGCCGCCCGCATCGCCGGCGCCTTGCACTTCCATCTCGAGTGACGCCAGACGCAACGACGCCCCCGCCGGAGATCCGGCGGGGGCGTCGTCGTCAGACGTTCAGGTGCTCAGTGGAAGGAGTCTCCACAGGCGCACGAACCCGTGGCGTTCGGGTTGTCGATGGTGAAGCCCTGCTTCTCGATGCTGTCGACGAAGTCGATCTCGGCACCGTTGAGGTAGGGAACGCTCATCCGGTCGACGACGACGTGAACGCCGTCGAAGTCGGTCACGACGTCACCGTCGAGGGTGCGCTCGTCGAAGAAGAGCTGGTAGCGGAGGCCGCTGCACCCGCCGGGCTGCACGGAGATGCGCAGCTGCAGGTCGTCACGGCCCTCCTGCGCCAGCAGGCTCTTCACCTTGTCGGCCGCCACCGTGCTCAGGTTGATCTGGTCGGTGCGGCGCTCGGTGGTCTGGAGCTGCTCGGTCATGTGGGTTGCTCCCGTTGCGAGACGTAGGGGTCTGTCTTCTCGTCAATGGTCGCACACGCGGGGTTATTCCGACGGGCCCGCGGACGGGGCCGGTCCGGGTGGTCCGCTACCTGGTCAGGCTCGAGGACGCGCCCGGGGCCTGACCTGGTGACGGACTACCCGGGATCAGCGGGACCAGGTGCGGGCGACGCGGGCGGCGAGGTCGGCCAGCGAGCCGGCGGGGTCGGCCATGGCCTGCTCGAGGCCGACGAGGTCGACCAGGGAGTAGGCGGACTCGATGCCGAGGGCGCGCATCTCGCGGGAGCCGACGAGCACCTGGCCGGCCAGGGCGACGCAGGGTCGCAGGGCGTCGGCGGCGATCTCGGCGACGCCGTAGGGCACCTTGCCGGAGCGGCTGGAGAAGTCGAAGGCACCCTCGCCGGTGATGACCAGGTCGGCCTGGCGGGCGCGCTCGGCGAGCCGGACGGCGCCGGCCACCATCTCGATGCCGGGCTCGCGGCGTGCGCCGAGGCAGAGCAGCGCGTAGCCGAGGCCGCCGGCGGCGCCGGCCCCCTTGGCGAGCGCCGTACGACGGTCGGTGGCGTGGGCGAGCTGCTCGAGCCAGCTGTCGACCTCGGCGATGCGGTCCTCGCCGATGCCCTTCTGGGGGCCGTAGGTCTTGGTGGCGCCGAACAGGCCGGTCAGCGGGTTGTCGACGTCGGAGGCCATCACGAGCTCGACGCCGGCCAGGCGCTCGCGGGCGGGGCCGAGGTCGACGGTGGTGAGCTGGTCGAACAGGGCCGGGCCGCAGTCGAGGACCCCGTCGGAGGTCGCGCCGAGGGCGGCCAGGAAGCCCGCTCCCCCGTCGTTGGTGCCGGAGCCGCCCAGCCCGACGACGACGCGGGTGGCGCCGCCGTCGACGGCGGCGAGGACCAGCTCGCCGACGCCGGAGGTGGTCGCGAGCTCGGCGCTGCCCTCGCCCAGCAGGTGCAGGCCGCACGACTGGGCGCTCTCGACGTAGGCGGTGTCGCCGACGCGCAGCACGGTGGCCGGGACCTCCTCGCCGTGGACCGCCTCGACGGTCACGACGTGCAGCTCGCCGCCGAGCGCGGCGTGGAGGACGTCGACGAAACCAGGGCCGCCGTCGGCCATGGGCGCGAGGTCGAGCTCGTCGTCGGGCGCGCGGCGCCGCCAGCCGGTGGCGATGGCCTCGGCGGCCTCGACCGCGGTCAGCGTGCCGGCGAACTTGTCGGGAGCCACCAGCACTCTCACCGGGGTCCCCGCGTCATCGTCCGTCGGAGGAGCGCAGCGGAGGAGAGGGAGGATGGCGTGGGGTGGAGCGCATGCGTCCATCCTGCCGGGCGGCGCCGCCACTACGGTGGGCGCATGGGCGAGGTGCTCTTCCGACCGATGCAGCCGGACGACGTCCCGGCGGCCGAGCGGCTCTCCGACGAGGCCTTCCTCGAGCTCGACCAGCGCGTCTACCGCCGCGACCAGGCCGACCCCGAGCCGCGGGCCGAGGCCCACCGCGCCGGCTGGATCGAGCGCACCCGCCACTTCCTGGTCACCGACGCCGCGGGGTGCTGGATCGCCGAGGACACCGACGGGTCGATGGTCGGCTTCGCCACGAGCATCCGCCGCGAGGGCACCTGGATCCTCGCGACGTACGCCGTGCGCCCCGGCCAGCAGGGCCGCGGCGTCGGCAAGCAGGTGCTCGACCTGGCTCTCACGCACAGCCGCGGCTGCCTGCAGGGGATGCTCTCGGCCTCCGACGACCCCCGGGCGGTGCGCCGCTACCTGCTCGCCGGCTTCCGGATGCACCCGCAGATGCGGCTGGCGGGGACCGTCGACCGCTCCGCGATCCCGGCCGGAACGGGCTCCCGCATCCGGGAGGGCACGGCCGCCGACACCGACCTGATGGACTCCCTCGACCGGCGTGCCCGTGGCGCCGGCCACGGACCCGACCACCCGCTGATGCAGCGCCAGCTCCGCCCGATCGTGACCGACTCGCCGACCGGGTCGGGCTACGCCTACCTCGACCCGGGCGGCTCGGTGGTGCTGCTCGCGGCCGAGAACCGGCGTACCGCCGAGCGGCTGCTGTGGGCCGCGATCGCCGACGGCCCGGCCGAGCAGAGCATCGGCCACGTCACCGCCGCCAACGACTGGGCGATCACCGTCGGCACCGCGGCGCGCCTCGAGCTGCGCACGTCGGGGTTCCTGGCCCTGCGCGGGCTGAAGCCGCCGACGACCTACCTCCACCACGGCGCCCTGCTCTGAGGCAGAGCCTCAGCGGGCCAGGACCCGCTGCAGGTGGTCGAGCTGCCGTCGGCGCCAGAACCACCCCGAGAGCCGCAGCTCGCCGGTCGCCGGGTGCAGCACGAGGTGCACCCGCACGGCGCCGTGGACGTTGTCCATCAGCCGCAGGTCGGGCTCGGCCCACACCACCACTCTCCCCGTACGCCGCGGTGCGACGAGCGCCACGACGGCGACGAGCCCCGCGGCGGCGAGGACGAACCAGCGGACTGGCGGGTCGGCGTACCAGGACGCGAGGGCGGTGGTCACCGCGGCGGCCAGCAGCGGCAGCCGGTAGCGGTCGACGACGTCGCGCACGCCGTCGAGGACCACCAGGCGCAGGTGGTCGCCGTCGAACTCGACGTCGGCCAGGCCCTCGGAGGTCCGCAGCGGACCGAGCCGCACCGGACGGGCGTGGCTCACGCGGCCACGGCCCGGGAACGAACCGGGCGCGCCTGCTGTTGTGACGGTGCCTGCGGTGCGCCGTGCGACATGGCGGTCACCCTGGCACAACCGGCACTCAGCCCGACCCGACCCGACCCCCAGAACTAGGATCGAGCCATGACGACCGTCGACCTCCCGCTGCTCCCCCTCGGCCGCGGCACCGACCGTGCCTCCGAGCGGGGCGTCGAGTGCCCGGGCGACCTGCCCTCGGCCTCCGACCCCGACCTGGTGGCCCGCGCCCACGCCGCCAAGGAGGCGCTGGGCGAGCGGGTGTTCGTGCTCGGCCACCACTACCAGCGCGACGAGGTCATCCAGTTCGCCGACGTCACCGGTGACTCCTTCAAGCTCGCCCGCGACGCGGCGGCCCGCCCGGCCGCCGAGTTCGTCGTCTTCTGCGGCGTGCACTTCATGGCCGAGTCGGCCGACATCCTCACCGGTCCCGAGCAGCAGGTGATCCTGCCCGACCTCGCCGCCGGCTGCTCCATGGCTGACATGGCCCGCCTGCCCCAGGTCGAGGCGGCCTGGCGCGCGATGGCCGACGCCGGCGTCCAGGACCTCGTCGTCCCGGTGACCTACATGAACTCCAGCGCCGACATCAAGGCGTTCTGCGGCCGCAACGGCGGCGTCGTCTGCACCTCGTCCAACGCCGAGGTCGCCCTCGAGTGGGCCTTCGCGCAGAAGGGGCCCGACACCAAGGTCATCTTCTTCCCCGACCAGCACCTCGGCCGCAACACCGCGGTGCTCAAGATGGGCTACTCCCTCGACGACTGCGTCGTGTGGAACCCCCACCTGCCCGGCGGCGGCCTGACCGCCGACCAGCTGCGGGCGGCCAAGGTCATCCTGTGGAAGGGCCACTGCTCGGTGCACGGCCGCTTCTCCCCCGTCGTCGTCGACGAGCTGCGCGCCAAGATCCCGGGCGTGCAGATCCTGGTGCACCCCGAGTGCACGCACGAGGTCGTGCTCAAGGCCGACCTGGTCGGCTCGACGGAGTTCATCATCAAGACCATCGAGGCCGCCCCGGCCGGCTCGAGCTGGGCGATCGGCACCGAGCTCAACCTCGTGCAGCGCCTGGCCAAGGCCCACCCCGACAAGCAGATCACCTTCCTCGACAAGGACGTCTGCTACTGCTCGACGATGAACCGCATCGACCTGCCCCACTTCGTCTGGGCGCTGGAGTCGCTCGTCGAGGGCGTCGTCGTCAACCGCATCGAGGTCGACCCCGAGACCGAGCGCGACGCGCTTGTCGCCCTGCAGCGGATGCTCGACCTGCCCGGCAAGTCCCACAAGGACTGACCGCCCGCCAGCGGTAGTCCCGGACGAAATGGCCCCTGGAAGCGACTTCCAGGGGCCGTTACGTCAGGGACTACCGCTCATCCGGCTCAACCGCTCCGCCATCGCGGCGGCCGCCTCGCGCAGCTCGGGCGGCTCGAGCACCTCGACGTCGACGCCGAACCGGGCCAGGTGCAGCGCGATCCAGTCGAGGTCGTCGCCGCCGACGGTGAGCAACGACCAGCCCGGTTCGCCGCGCGGGTCGTCGGCGACCGAGCCGACCCCGGGCGGCACCTGGGCGCGCACCGCGTCGACGGTGTCGTGCACGCGGGCGACCGCGACGTGCCGGTACGGCGAAGCCGTCACCGACCGCTGCACGTACGCCGCCGGGTCGGGGTGCTCGCGCGGCGCACAGCGCCAGGTGCTCGGCACGACCTCGGCCATCCGGTCGAGCCGGTAGGTGCGCCAGTCGTCGCGGTCGAGGTCGAAGGCGAACAGGTACCAGCGGCGACCGGTGGCGACGAGGCGGACCGGCTCGACCCGGCGCGCGGTCCGGGCGCCGGTGCGGTCGGCGTACGCGAACCCGACGCGGACGCCGTCGCGGCACGCCCGGGCCAGCGTCATCAAGACCTCGCCCTCGACGACGTCGGCCCCGCCGGACAGGGTGTCGGTCGCCTCGTGCAGCGCCCGGACCTCGCTGCGCAGCCGCGGTGGCATCACCTGGTCGAGCTTGGCCAGCGTGCGCAGGGCCGCCTCGCCCGCCCCGGCCACGGTGCCTCCGGCGGCCAGCCGCAACGAGACCGCGGTGGCGATCGCCTCGTCGTCGTCGAGCAGCAGCGGCGGCAGGGCGCGTCCCGCGCCGAGCACGT
Organism: Nocardioides sp.; assembly: GCA_025964985.1. Classification (GTDB taxonomy): domain Bacteria; phylum Actinomycetota; class Actinomycetes; order Propionibacteriales; family Nocardioidaceae; genus Nocardioides. Next base: position 3,679 of record JAOPXU010000250.1, on the reverse strand, counting down.
AGCCGCCACCGACGCCCTGGCTGGCGTGCACGGGGTAGCCGAGGTCGCGCAGCCGCTCGACGTCACGGCGCACGCACCGATCGGTGACGTCCAGCTCGGCGGCCAGCTCCTGCCCGGTCCACGTCCGGCGCTGCTGCAGCAGCGACAGCAGGCGCAGCACGCGCTGGGTGGTCCCGTCGGCCATGCACGCACCCTCTCACCGATTGCGGACCGGAACGGTCCGCTATCGGTGTGAGGGTCGGACCATGACCTCCAACGCCACCCTCCGCGAGCAGCTCTCCTTCCACTGGGACCACCAGGTGCGACCGCGTCTCGACGGCCTGACCGACGAGGAGTACCTCTGGGAGCCCGTCCCCGACTCCTGGAACGTCCACCCCGCCACCGCGACCACCCCGACCACGATCGACTTCGCCTACCCCGAGCCCGACCCGGCGCCGATCACGACCATCGCCTGGCGGCTCGCGCACGTCATCGTCGGCGTCCTCGCGGTCCGCAACGCCGGCCACTTCGGGCGGGCGCCCACCGACTACGAGAGCTTCCCGTACGCCGACACCGCGGCCGGCGCGCTCGCCCAGCTCGACGAGGAGTACGCCGCGTGGTCTGCCGGGGTGGCCGCGCTCGGCGAGGAGCGACTGGAGGACCCGGTGGGCGAGGTCGAGGGGCCGTTCGCCGAGGCGTCGTACGCGACGCTGGTGCTGCACATCAACCGCGAGATGATCCACCACCTCGCCGAGGTCGCGCTGCTGCGCGACCTCTACGCCCACCGTCAGAGGAGCCAGGCATGAGCCGCGAGATCCAGGTGACCTTCGACTGCGCCGACCCCGCCGGGCTGGCGCACTTCTGGTGCGCGGCGCTCGGCTACGAGCTCGACCCCCCGCCGCCCGGCTTCGACACGTGGGACGACGCGCTCGCGGCGTTCGGGTTGCCGCCCGAGCAGCGCGGGACCCGCTCGGCCTGTCACGACCCCGACGGACGCGGGCCGCGACTGTTCTTCCAGCAGGTCCCGGAGGGGAAGTCGGCCAAGAACCGGGTGCACCTCGACGTACGCGTCGCGCCCGGCCTGCAGGGCGAAGAGCGGATGGCCGCGCTCGAGGCGGAGTGCGAGCGGCTCGTCGCGCTGGGCGCACGCCGGCTCGAGCGCCACGACCCGCAGCCGCCGCTCAGCCACGGGCACGTCGTACTGACCGACCCGGAGGGCAACGAGCTCTGCCTCGACTGAGCCCGCGAGCCCACTGAGCCGACGACAAGACGCTCGGCGCCGGGCCGTCTGCACGACGAGCGAATCGGAGGCGCAGCGAAGCAAGCCTCCGAGCTAGCGAGGAGGAAGACGGCCCCAGGCAGGGCGCCGAGCACGTCCGAGCGGAGCGAGGACACACAACACCGCTCGGCGCCGGGGCCGTCTGCACGACGAGCGAATCGGAGGCGCAGCGAAGCAAGCCTCCGAGCGAGCGAGGAGGAAGACGGCCCCTCAGGGGCGCCGAGCACGCGCGAGCGAAGCGAGCGCCATCAAGCACTGCAATCAAACAGGCAGGTCGAGCCAGACCGTCGTACCGCCGCCGGGAGTCCCGATGATGCCCACGGTGCCGCCGTGGGCCTGCACCACGCGGCGCACGGTGTCGAGGCCGATGCCGGAGCCGAGGTCGTCGTCGGTGAGCCGCACCCGGGGCGCGAAGACCCGCTCGCGCTCGGCCTCGGGGATGCCGAGGCCGTTGTCGGCGATCTCGAGGCGGCAGCGGTCGTCCTGCACCTGGGCGGCGACGCGCAGGGTGAGGGGCCGGTCGGGGTGGCGGTACTTGGACGCGTTGTCGATGACGTTCTGCAGCACCGAGCGCAGCTGCACGGCGTCGCCGCGCACCACGGGGAGCGGCTCGCGGGTGACCTCGACGCCGCCCAGGCGGCCGGACAGGTCGTCGAGGGCCTCGTCGAGGACCCGGTCGAGCGCGACCGGCCCGATGACCAGGGCGCCGCCGAGCGAGGCGTAGGAGAGCACCTCGTCGATGAGGGTCGCCATCCGCTCGGAGCTGTTGATCGCCTTGTCGAGCAGCCACCCGGCGTCCTCGGGGAGGGCCTCGAGCCTCTCGCGCAGCATCTCCAGCGACATGGAGACCCCGGCCAGCGGCGTCTTGAGGTCGTGGCTGAGGCGGCCGGCGAACGACGACAGCCGCTCGTTGGACGCCGCCAGCTCACGGCTGCGCAGCGACAGCTCGAGCACGTCGACGATCCGGTCGGCGAGGGTGCCGAGGGCCTCGACCTGCGACTCGTCGAGCTCGCGGGTCTGCTCGTCGAAGACGCAGATCGTGCCGATCACGACGCCGTCGAGGGTCGTGAGCTTGTGGGAGGCGTAGAAGCGGACGTTGCCGATGACACCGGTGACGAACGGGTTGTCCTGGAAGCGGGGGTCGAGGCGGGCGTCGGGCACGACGAGGGGCGTGTCGTCGCCGAGCACGGCGGCGCACATGGAGTCCTCGCGGGTGCAGATCGCGGCGTCGAAGCCGTAGGCCGCCACCTGGTGCTGCTCGGTGTCGGTGATGAGGTTGATCGTGGCCATCGGGGTGCCACAGATCTTGGCGGCCAGCTCGACGATCGCGGACAGCTCGACGCGGGGCGGATGCATGAGCACGTCGTACTGCTCGATGCTCCGGACCCGGCGGGTGTCTTCCGCTGTGCTCACCAGCACCACCTTAGCGACGTGAAACTTGCGTCACAGGGCTTTGCGGCAGTGGGTGCTCAACCGAGACCGGGGGCGCCCCAGATCGCCAGCCACCGGGCCGGGTCCTGCTCGACGGGCAGCTCACGGGACAGGGTGTCGCGCACCTGGATCTCGAGCAGGTCCTCGCGGCGCTGCCCGCCGTCGGCGGCGGGTGCGAACGGGTAGAACGTGCCCTGCTTGTAGAGGTAGACCAGCCCCACGCGCCGCCCGCTGCTGTCGGCGAACGGCACCAGCGAGCACAGCAGGGCCGGGCCGAAGCCGGCGGCCTCGAGGGTCGTGTTGACGGCGTGGAGGTCGGTGCACAGCGCGCCCAGGTCACCGGCCTGCGCGTCGTAGGGAGGGCGGTCGACCTCGAGCCAGGTGAACCCGAACCCGTCGGTGGTCACGCGTACGTCAGGTGCGTCGGTCGCCGCGCGCAGCAGGTCGAGCACGCCGGTCTGCGCGTCGGCGAACGCCGGTCCGGCGGCCGCGCGGTAGCAGACCGAGCCGTCGCCGGTGGGCACGAGACCGAGCGAGGCCTGCAGGGTGATCGCCGCCGACGGCACCTGGAAGAGCGCGTCGAGGTCGGCCTGCTTGGGCTTGGTGCGGCCCAGGATCGAGTCGAGGAAACCCATCAGGCGCTCACGGGAACGATCACGGGGTGGGCCGGTCGAGCTCGGCCTGGATCCGCGCGAGCTGCTCGAGCCGCTTCTCCAGCGGCGGGTGGGTGGAGCCGAGCCCCTTGAGGCTGATCGGGGCGATGCACAGGGCGCTGCCGGCGCTGACCTGGCGCAGGTCGCGCTGGGGGGTGCGCTCGACGCCGCCGCTGATCTTCTGCAGGGCGGAGGCGAGCGCGGCCGGCTTGAGGGTGAGGTAGGCACCGGCCCGGTCGGCCGACAGCTCGCGGTAGCGCGACAGCAGGCGCAGCAGCACGAAGCTGACGGCGTAGACGATCATGCTGACGAGCAGCACGACGAGCCACACGGGCGG
>JAOPXU010000231.1 GCA_025964985.1 Nocardioides sp. | reverse complement strand
TTGCTGGTGTCGGCCTGGCCGGTCTCGTCCTTGCCCTGGTAGGGGATCTCGGAGATCGCGAAGTCGGTGGTGTTCTGGGCGAAGTCCTTGCGGCCCTTCGACGAGCCGCCGCCGGTGTAGACGACCTTGATGCCGTTGGCGTCGACGTCGGAGATCCACTGCTTGACGATCAGCTCGGACCAGGTCGACCCGGTGCCCTCGATGGTCGCGTACGTCGCCCGCGCCAGCGGGGCGGCCGCGGTCGGGGTCTTGCCGGTCTCGTCGGCGGTGGCCGGCGCGCCCACGCCGGCGGCGAGTGCGGCGGCACCGAGGGCGAGGAGGGCGGCGACGAGACGGGTACGGCGGGTGTTCATGAGCCTGCTTTCCGGGAGCGGCGGGAGCTGCGGGTGCTACGAGTGGTGGTCTTGCGGGGCCGGGCGAGGAGCCGGGCGACGACGAAGAGGATGAGCACGAGGAGCAGCAGCACGAGGGCGGCGCCGTAGGCGCGCTGGATCCCGATGTCGTTGCCGCTGCGGACGTTGCCGAAGATGAACAGGGGCAGGGAGTTCATGGCCCCGTCGAACGGGTTGACCTTGGTGAAGTCGGCCGCCCCGCTGGTCAGCAGCACGGGGCTGGTCTCACCGATGCCGCGGGCGACGCCGAGGATGAGCGCGGTGGCCAGGCCGGGACGGGCGGTCGGCAGCACGACGTGCCACACGGTGCGCCACCGGCTCGCGCCGAGGGCGAGGCTGGCCTCGCGCAGGCCGCCCGGCACGACGCGCAGGACGACGTCGGAGGCGCGGGCGATGAACGGCAGCATCATCACCGACAGGGCGAGCGAGGCGGCGAGGCCCGAGCGGGGCTGGCCGAGCGCGAGGATCCAGACGCTGTAGATGAACAGGCCCGCGACGATCGAGGGCAGCGCGGTCATGGCCTCGACCAGGGTCCGCACGATGCGCGAGAACCTGCCGCCGACCTCGGTCATGAAGATGGCCGTGCCGACGCCGAGCGGCAGGGTGATCGCCACCGCGATGCCGATCTCGATCAGCGAGCCGACGATCGCGTGGAGGATGCCGCCCTGGTCGAACGGGTCCTTGGGGCCGACGCCGGCCATGTCGTCGGTGAGGAAGTTGAGGTTGAGCAGCGGCTTGTAGCCCTTGATGGCGACGTAGACGACGACCGCGACGAGCGCCGCTCCGACGACGAGCGCCAGGCCGGTGATGACGGACTCGGCGACCCGGTCCTTGACGTCGATCCAGGTGCCGGTGGCGCCGGTGGCGACCGCGGTGATCGCGACGCCGAGGACGAACCAGGTGAGGAGGAACCACGGGACGCCAGGCATCGGCAGCAGGCGCTGGGTGACCACCCAGGTCAGGCCGAGGGCGGCGAACCAGGAGCCGGCGCGCACGAAGAGCTCGTCGGGCGTCATCTTGCCCAGCGAGGACCGCGGCTGCGGCGGGGGCGCGTCGTCGTCGTACGACGGCAGGAAGGTGAGCGCGGTGCTGCCGGTGCCGGCCGGGTCGGGCCGCTTGTCGAGGGCGGTCATCAGTCGGTCTCCGCCCCGGATCGGCCGCGGTTGACCACGATCGCGGCCAGCGTGTTGATCAGCAGGGTGATGAGGAAGAGCACGAGGCCGGCGGCCAGCAGTGCCGAGAGCTGCGAGGACGAGGCGTCGCCGAAGCGGTTGGCGATCAGCGAGCTGGTCGTGCTGCCGCCCTTCTCGGTGAGGCTCGACTTGATCTCGAACGACGGCGAGAGGATCAGCGCGACGGCGATGGTCTCGCCGAGCGCGCGGCCCATCGCGAGCATCGTGCCGCCGATGATGCCGCCGCGACCGAACGGCAGGACGACGGTGCGGACCATGCCCCAGGTGGAGGCGCCGAGCGCGAGCGCGGCCTCCTTCTCCCCCGGCGGCGTCTGCGAGAAGACCTGGCGCATGACCGCGCAGGCCATCGGCATCACCATCATCGACACGGCGATGCCGGCGACGAAGGCGCTGAAGCCGTACTGGCTCAGGGCGGGCAGCGGCGAGTCGGCCTGCCCGCCCGGGACCTTGAAGATCGGCAGCCAGCCGAGGGTGCGGTCGAACCAGATCGAGAGGTCGGCGGCGTACGGCATGATCAGCAGGTAGATGAAGAGCCCGTAGATGATCGAGGGCACGGCGGCCATCAGGTCGACCATCGAGACGAGCGTGGCCTTGAGCCGGGCCGGGGCGTACTCGCTGATGTAGAGCGCGGTGGCCACGGCCAGCGGGAACGCGATCACCATCGCGACCAGCGCGACCTGGAAGGTGCCGACGAGCACCGCGGCGATGCCGATGGTGTCGATGTCGGGCGACCACTCGGTGGTGGTGAAGAAGCCGAGGCCGTAGCGCTCGAACGTCGGGACGGCCTGGTAGCCGAGGAAGACCCCGACACCGCCCGTGATCACCAGCACCGAGGCACCGACCGCGCGCGCGCCGTGCGCGAAGACCGCGTCCGCGCCGGTGCTGCGGCGCGAGATCGGACGCGCCTTGACGTCGACCGCGTCCGGGTCTGGCCGGTCGAGGTCGGAGAGTGTGGAGGTCACCTGTGCTGCTGTCCCCGTCGCTGAGTGGTGCTGGAGCGGATCCCGTCCCGGGGAGCCACGGAGAGTCTCAGGAGAGCGACGGAACGATCGGGGCGACGACCGTGAACGACGGGAGAACAGCCACCCGGCCTTCGGACAACACGTCCGCAGCCTGTGGAGAGGGATGGCCCGGAGTGACCAGACGCATGGCCCGGACGGGCCATGCGAGGACTAGGAGGTGACCAGGACCGGGCTAGGGGGCGGTCTGGACCACGACGGCACGGCGTGATGCGCGGCGCAGGGTGGTGAGCACGGCGGGGCCGAGGACGAGCACCGCGACGGCGGTGGTGATCGCGCGTCCGGTGTCGAAGCTGCCTGTCGAGGTGATGAGCGTGTAGACGGCGAACGTGCGCAGGTTGTCGAGCGGGCCGGCGGTCGGGTCGAAGGTCAGGTCGCCCTCGGCGCCCGGCACCGCGACGCCGAGCAGGAACGGCCAGCCCGAGAGGTTCATCAGCGCGCCGAAGAGGTACGCCGCCACGACGCCGTACGCCGCGAGCATGACGAGCTCGGCGCGGCCGGAGACGCGGCGCGGGAGGAGCCCGGCACCGAGCCCGACCCAGGCGGCGCACAGCATCTGGAAGGGAAGCCACGGCCCGACGCCAGCCGTCATCAGGGCCGAGGCGAACAGCGAGGTCACGCCGAGCACGAAGCCGAACCCGGCGCCGAAGACCCGGCCCGAGAGGATCAGCAGGAAGAAGACCAGCTCGACGCCCGCCGTACCGGCCGACAGCACGCGCATCAGCGCGTTGACCGCCGACAGGACGCCGAGGATCGCCAGCACCCGGGCATCCATGCCGCCCTCGCTCATCTCGGCGACGACAACCGCGATGACCACCGGCAGGAGCAGCAGGAAGAGGAACGGCGGGTCGATGCGGGCGGCCCCGCCGGCAGCGTCGCCCACCTGCACCAGCAGCGGCCAGCACAGCATCATCAGGCCGAGCACCGAGGCGACGGCGAGCGTGACGCGCGAGCGCAGGCTGAGCGGGATGGCGCGGACGTCGTCGAGCGAGGTGCCGACACTCGTGCGGGTGCTCATGCGGGCACCACCTCGTCGACGCGAAGCCACGGCGAGCCGAGCACCTTCATGACCTGCGGGGCGAACGCCGGCGACTCGGCGACCACGCGACGCGTCGGCCCCGAGGAGACCACCTCGCCCTCGGCGAGCACGACGACCTCGTCGGCCACGGTGGCCACGAACTCGACGTCGTGGGTGGCCACGAGAACGGCGTGCCCGTCGGCGGCGAGGTCGCGCAGGATGCGGGCGAGCTGGCGCTTGGCGTTGTAGTCGAGGCCGCGGGTGGGCTCGTCGAGCAGCACGACGCGGGGCGCCGGGGCGAGCACGAGAGCGAGGGCGAGCGCGAGCCGCTGGCCCTCGGAGAGGTCGCGCGGGTGGGTGGCGTCGTCGATGCCTGGGACGAGGCGGTCGAGGATCTCGCGGGTGCCGGGCCCGCCCGCGGCGCACTCCTCGGCGACGGTCTCGAGGTAGAGGAGGTCGGAGGCCGTCTGCGGCAGCAGCGCGACCCGGCCGCGGCGCCCGGCGGGGTCGAGGACGGCGGTGTCGGCGCCGTCGAGGTCGATCGCGCCGGTGCGCCGCTTGCGGGTGCCCTGCAGCGCCCAGAGCAGCGTCGACTTGCCGGCGCCGTTGCGGCCCATCAGGGCGGTGACGCGGCCCGCGTGCAGGGTCACGTCGACCTCGCGCAGGGCGACGGTGGTGCCGTGGACGACGCCGAGGCCGGTGGCCAGCAGCAGCGGCTCGTGGTGCAGCACCGGCTCGGGCGGCGGCTCGGGGAGCGTGAGGGTGCGGGCCAGGCGGCGGGCGTCGCGGACGGTGAGCGGCAGCGGCGACCAGCCTGCGGCGCGACCCAGCTCGACGATCGGGGGTACGACGGGCGAGGTGGCGAGCAGGTCAGCGGGCGCCCCGACCGCGACGGTGCCGTCACCGGTCATCAGCACCATGCGGTCCGCGAACGGGACGACGCGCTCGAGGCGGTGCTCCGCGAGCAGCACCGAGACGCCGAGGTCGTGGACCAGGCGGGTCAGGGTCGCCAGCACGTCCTCGGAGGCGGTGGGGTCGAGCGCCGAGGTCGGCTCGTCGAGCACCAGCAGCCGCGGGTGCATCGTGAGCACCGAGCCGATGGCGACGCGCTGCTGCTCACCTCCGGAGAGCGTGTGCAGGTCGCGGTCGCGCAGGTGGGCGATGCCGAGCAGGTCGAGGGTCTCCTCGACGCGGCGGCGCATCGTCTCCGGCGGCAGGCCGAGCTGCTCCATCCCGTAGGCGAGCTCGTCCTCGGCGGTGTCGGTGACGAAGGCGGCGGCCGGGTCCTGCCCGACGTAGCCGATGGCGTGGGCGCGCTCGCGCGGCGGGGCGTCGACGATGCTGGTGCCGTCGAGCAGCACGTCGCCGCGCAGCACTCCCCCGCTGAACCGCGGGACGAGCCCGGTGACCACGCCGAGCAGCGTGGACTTGCCGACGCCGGTGGGCCCGGAGACGAGCACGAGCTCGCCCTCCTCGACGGTGAGGTCGACGGCGCGCAGGACCTCGCTGCCGTCGTAGGACAGGGTGACGCCGCGCAGCTCGAGCAGGGGGTTCACCGCACGACCTCCCTCACGGTGCCGGGCACGCGCGGCGGCGGGCTCACCGCGACGGCGGCCAGCCCGAGCAGGCCGACGGCCAGCGCGGTCACGCTGACCTCGGGAGCCGCCGAGACCGACGGGTAGGCGATCGGCAGCTGGTGGTGGCTGAGCCACCAGCCGAGCACGGCGACCGCGAGCCCGACCGCGACGACGCCCAGCTCGGGGGCGCGCCAGCGGTCGGGGCGGTAGTGGGTGCGCTGCACCCGGCGCCCGGCGTTGACCAGCCCGGCCACGGCGACGAGCACGCCGACCGCGAGCATCGGGCCGGCCAGCAGGCGCGGGGCGGTCTGGTCGAGCAGGGCGTAGACGCCCACGATCACGCCGCAGAGCCCGGCGAGCACGAGCGCGCCCGTCGTACGCCGCTCGCGGGGGGTGGCCGTGCCGCTGCGGCCGTAGCCGCGGGTGTCCATGCCCGCGGCCAGCGCGAGCGAGCGGTCAAAGGTGTCCTCCAGGACGGGCACGAGGAAGCGGCGCAGCCGCTTGACCCGGCCGGTGTCGCCGGCGCGCAGGGCCTGTGCGGCCCGGACCCGCTGGATGCTCAGGGTGAACTGCGGGAGCACGGTCACCGCGACGACGAGCGCCGTGCCGACCTCGTAGAGCGCCGGCGGCAGGCTGCGCAGCAGGCGCTTGGGGTTGGCCAGCGAGTTGGCGGCCCCGACGCAGATCACGAGGGTGGCCAGGCGCAGGCCGTCGTAGAGCCCGGCGACGAGCGTCTCGCGGGTCACCGGGCCGAGCAGGGTGACGCCGTTGACGAAGTCGGGCAGCGGCACCTCGGGCAGGACGAGCACGACCTCGCCCGGGTAGCCGCCGCCGAGCACCACGCGCCACAGGACGCGCAGGACGACGGCGGCCACCCCGAGCCAGACATAGAACCGGAACGAGCGCGCCCACGGGTGGTCCGTGCGCCGGGCGGTCACGACGACCGCCACGACGCCCACGATCATCAGCAGGAGCAGGGGGTTCGTCGTCAACGACGCTGCCGTCGCGAGCCCGATCGCCCACAGCCACCAGGCCACGGGGTGCAGGTCGCGGGGCAGGCCGGTCACGGCGTCGTACGCCTCCGCTGCAGGAGCACGACGGCCCCGGCGATCCCGAACAGCAGGACGATGACCAGGACGGCGAGCCATCCCGGCACTCCCCCGCTGGTGTCGTCGGCGGCCTCGCTCGAGGTCGGCGCGACAGGCTCGGCGAGCTCCTGCTGCGCGTCGGCCGCGGGGCTCGAGTCGGCCGGCGGGACCGGTGTCGTGGCCGTCGTGCCGGGCGTGCTCGGGGCGTCCGTGGGGGTGGCCGGGGCACTGGTCGAGGGTCCGGTCGACGGCGTCGGCGCCGTGGTGCCCGCGCCGTCGGTCGGGTCGGTGATGGCGCCCGGTGCGGTCGGCTGGCCCGGCTGGCCCGGCTGGCCCGGCTGTGTCGGTTGGGTGGGCTGGCCCGGCTGCTGGGTCGGCGCCTGCGTCGGCTGCGGGCTGGGCTGCTGGGTCGGCTGCGGGCTGCTCGTCGGCGCCGCCTGCCTCGGCGGGGTGTACGACGGCGGGGCGTCGCCCGCGACGTCGTCCCACGAGAACGCGACCGAGCCGCCGTCGGGCACCTCGAGCGAGCCGACCCCGAGGCTCGAGTAGGTCCAGGACCCGTTCTTGCCGTCGGACCACCACAGGCCCCAGTAGGCCGAGGCCGGAGCCGTGTTGACGCACGGGTCGGACTGCGGCACGCCGGAGACCCGGCACACGAAGCCGGGCTGGCGCTGGGCGTAGCTCAGCGGCAGGCCGGCGGCCGGGAACAGGCTGGCTGCGGTGTCGCCGCCACCGTCGGAGACGCAGGTCCCCTGGACGCCGCCACCGAGGCTGTTGAAGTCGGCCACGACGGTGACGCCCGTGGCGCCGCTGCACGCAGCGGCGTGGGCGGGCGGCGCCGTGACGATCCCCGCGGGGACGGCCAGACCGGCCGCTGCGACGAGCGTCGCAGCGGCTGGTCCGACCAGACGGAGGAGACCCACGGTCAGCGCGTCAGCCGGAAGGCGGTGGCGCCCTTGCGGATGTCCGCGAAGGCCCCGGTGACGACGACCGGCGTACGACCGACGGGGCCGGTGACGCGCACGGTCAGGGTCGCGCGGCCCTGGGAGCCGGCGACGTCGGTGCCGCGCTTGCGACCGTCGACCTTGAAGGTGGCCTTCTCGCCGGGAGCCAGGCCCGTCGCCGTCAGCACGACCTTGCGGCCGCTGGCGACAGCGGTGGGCGCGGTGACCTTCAGGCGCTTGGCGCCGAGGGCGCGGAAGCGGGAGGTCCCGAGCGCCTCGTCACCGTCGGACACGCGGTAGGCGCGGGTCGCCGTACCGCTCGGCAGGCGCACCGAGAAGGTGACCTCGCCGTCGGCGTCGACCCGGGTGCTCTTCTCGACGCCGGGGCCGGCGATGCAGACGAGGTCGCCGGGCGAGGCGGCGACGTCGACGCGCTGGACGCTGCCGGCGCGCACGAAGCCCTGGCGCGAGGTGATCTCCGAGGTCACGCCGTCAGGTGCCGACCGCAGCGCGGGCAGGGCCTGGGCGGTCGCGCGGCGGAACTGGTCCTGGGCCTCGACCGTGATCGGGCTGCCGGCCACGGAGGCGAGTGCGGCGTCGTCGTAGGCGATAGCGCCCTCGTCGGCGGCGGCGTACGGCGTGCAGCTGGCGGCGTTGACCACCTGGTGCGAGCGCAGCCACACGGCGGCCTTCTCGGCCGCAGCCTGATTGGTGACGCCCCCGACCTCGCCGAGCAGCCAGCCGGCCAGGCCGGTGCTGTTGGCGTTGGCGGTGGCGATCATGGCGTCGCTGCCGAAGGAGCCGTCCGCGTTCTGGGTGCTGACGAGCCACGCAGCGGCCTCGTCGACCACGGCGTCGACGTCGGTGTCGTCGACCTGGCTCAGCAGGTTGAGCGCGGCCAGGGCCGTGACGTCGGTGCTGGGACCCGCACCAGCGGGGCACGCCGGAGCTGCGCCCGGGGCGGACAGGGCCAGGGTGAAGAAGCCGGCCGAGCACTGGCTCGCGAGGAGATAGTCCGTCACCGGCTCGGTGAGGGTGCTGCCCGCTGCGTCGAGGCCACGAGCTGCGAAGGACTGCCCGATGATGTTGGCGTTGTCACCGAAGGTGGAGACGTCACTGATGCGCCCGGCCCCGTCGCCGGTCGTCGCCACGCGGCCCTCGAGCCGGCTGACGAGGTCGACGCCGCCGTACGACCTGGGGTCGTCCCCTGCCGCCTGGGCGAAGGTGAGCGCCTTGGCGACCGAGTTGGCGTACGTGCTCCCGGCGTCGCCGAACGCCTCACCGGTGATGTAGCCGTCGATCTGGGCGGCGAGGGCGTCGCTGGTCTCGGCGACCTGGGCGGGCGCCCGGTCGACCGCGTCGAGCGCGAGTCCGACGTCGATGCTCAGGCCGAAATCGACGAAGCCACCGAAGTTCGGGTTGAAGACGAGGTCGTCGGTGAGCTGGCTGACCAGCCAGGTGGCGCCTTCGGCGGTGGGCGCCTGGTCGACGGCCGCGGTGGCCGGTGCCGGCACTCCGACGGCGAGCCCGGCGGCGACCGCGAGGGCGGCCGTCGAGCAGAGGATCGTGCGGTGCCTCATGGGTTCCTTCCCGCTGCACACAGCGGGAGGCGCACGACCGACGGCCGTGGGTCACCCGCTGCTTTTCCGCGACAGCGATGTGGTGGGACGCGTCGTGACAGGTGTTCCGGCTCGCGAGCGCGACCTCGGCTTCGAGGAGGCGTCCGCCTACGGTTGCGGGTCAGCGCCGGACTCAGACCGGCTTTCCCCACCACGGGCGTGATGAATGGTTCGTCGGCACACTATCCCGAGCCGGCGGTGGCGCTCTCATCGTGCCTCGGCGTGGACGTGCGAGGGTGTGGCGGTGCTCGCAGCGCTGCTCGACCCGAGCGTCCCCGACCGTCCGGACGCCGTCACGATCGGCCCCGACCGGCTGTCACGTGACCGGCTGCTCGAGCTGGCGGCCTCGGTCGCAGGAGGTCTCGCGCTCCGCCCTACGCCGGGGCCCCTGGCCGTGCACGCCGTCCCCGACGTCTCCACCGTCGTCACGCTGGTGGGGGCCCTGCTGGCCGGGGTGAGCGTCGTACCCGTGCCGCCGGACGCCGGTCCGCTCGAGCGCAGCCACGTCCTGAACGACTCGGGTGCGGTGACGTGGGCGGGTCCGGCCGAGCTCGCCCCCGACCTCCCGCTGCTCGAGCACGGTCCGGCCGGCACGCTCGTCACGCCGGCCCCGGACGCCACCGCACTGGTCCTCTACACGTCCGGCACCACGGGCGCACCCAAGGGCGTGCCGATGACCGCCCGGGCCCTGGCCGCCGGCATCGACGCGCTGGCCGAGGCGTGGGCGTGGACCCCTGACGACGTGCTGGTGCACGGGCTGCCGCTCTTCCACCTGCACGGCCTGGTGCTCGGCCTGCTCGGGCCGCTGCACGTCGGCTCACCGCTGGTCCACACCGTCCGACCCGACCCCGCGTCGTACGCCGCCGCGCCGGGCTCGCTCTACTTCGGCGTCCCGACGGTCTGGCACCGGGTCGTCGGCGACCCCGCCTCGGCGCGCGAGCTCAGGCGCGCGCGACTGCTGGTCTCGGGCAGCGCACCGCTGCCAGCCACGACGTTCACGGCGCTCGAGGAGCTGACCGGGTCGGCGCCGGTCGAGCGCTACGGGATGACCGAAACGGGCATCACCCTCAGCGCCCGGGTCGGCGGCCTGCTGCGCCCTGGCTGGGTCGGGCTCCCGGTCGGCGCGACACAGACCCGGCTCCGTACCGAGTCAGGCGACGACGTGCCGTCCGACGGCACGTCGATGGGCCGCCTCGAGGTGCGCGGCCCGACCGTCCTCTCCGGCTACCTCGGCCTGCCCGACGCGACCGCGTCGTCGTTCACCGACGACGGGTGGTTCGTCACCGGCGACCTCGCCGCCCGCGACGCCGACGGCCACCACCGCATCCTCGGGCGCGAGTCGACCGACCTGATCAAGACTGGCGGCTACCGCGTCGGAGCCGGCGAGGTCGAGGCCGTCCTGCGCGACCACCCGGCCGTCGACGAGGTGGCCGTGGTCGGCGTACCCGACGACGACCTCGGCCAGCGGATCGTGGCCTTCGTCGTGGGCACGCGCTCCCCCGGTCTCGAGAACGAGCTGGTCGACCTCGTCGCCACCCGGCTGTCCTGGCACAAGCGGCCGCGGCGGGTCGTGCTCGTCGACGACCTGCCGCGCAACGCCATGGGCAAGGTGCAGAAGACGTTGCTCGCCGAGGGGTGAGCGCGCGGGCCAGCCGAGCGTCGTACGGAGCGGCCGCCCGGGCAGCCAGGACGTATGACGCCCCACCCGGCCCGCACCCGACCCGCTCAGCTGAGCCGCTCGAGCACCAGCTCCCGCACCCGACCGGCGTCGGCCTGGCCGCGCATCTCCTTCATGACCGCGCCGATCAGGGCGCCGGCGGCGTCGACCTTGCCGTCGCTGATCTTCTGGGCGACGTCGGGGTTGGCCTCGATCGCCTTGTCGACGGCGGCGCCGAGCGCGCCCTCGTCAGAGACCATCTCGAGGCCGCGGGCGGCCACGATCTCCTCGGGGGTGCCCTCACCGGCGAGCAGGCCGTCGAAGACCTGGCGGGCGAGCTTGTCGTTGATCGTGCCGGCGTCGACGAGCGCCTGGACGGCGGCGACCTGGGCCGGGGAGACGCCGAGCTCGGCGATCTCGACGCCGGACTCGTTGGCACGGCGGGCGAGCTCGGTCAGCCACCACTTGCGGGCGGCCTGCGGGGGGCAGCCCTCGGCGACGGTCGCCTCGACCAGCCCGAACGCGCCGGCACCGACGGTGTCGCGCATCTCGAGGTCGGTGAAGCCCCAGTCGGTCTGCAGTCGCGCACGCTTGGCCGTCGGGTTCTCGGGCAGGGTGCCGCGCAGCTCGTCGACCCACTCGCGCGACGGGGCGACGGGCACCAGGTCGGGCTCGGGGAAGTAGCGGTAGTCGTCGGCGTCGGACTTCTCGCGGCCCGACGTCGTGACGCCGGTGTCCTCGTGCCAGTGGCGGGTCTCCTGCAGGATCGAGCCGCCACCGCCGAGCACGGCCGCGTGGCGCTGCATCTCGTAGCGGACCGCGCGCTCGACGGAGCGGAACGAGTTGACGTTCTTGGTCTCGGTGCGGGTGCCGAGCACGCCGGAGCCTCTGGGCGCCAGCGACAGGTTGACGTCGGCGCGCAGGTTGCCCTGGTCCATCCGGGCCTCGGAGACCCCGAGGGCGACGATCAGGTCGCGCAGCTGACGCACGTAGGCCGCCGCGATCTCGGGAGCCTGGGCGCCGGCGCCCTGGATCGGCCGGGTGACGATCTCGATGAGCGGGATGCCGGCACGGTTGTAGTCGACCAACGAGTAGTCGGCACCGTGGATCCGACCGGTGGCGCCGCCCACGTGCAGCGACTTGCCGGTGTCCTCCTCCATGTGGGCGCGCTCGATCTCGACGCGCACCGTCTCGCCGCCGACCTCGACGTCCATGTAGCCGTCGAAGGCGATCGGCTCGTCGTACTGGGAGGTCTGGAAGTTCTTCGGCATGTCGGGGTAGAAGTAGTTCTTCCGCGCGAAGCGGCACCACTCGGCGATGTCGCAGTTGAGCGCGAGGCCGATGCGGATCGCCGACTCGACCGCCTTGCGGTTGACCACCGGCATCGCGCCGGGCAGGCCCAGGCAGGTCGGGCAGACCTGCGTGTTGGGCTCGCCGCCGAAGACCGCCGGGCAGCCGCAGAACATCTTGGTGTTGGTGTTGAGCTCGACGTGGACCTCGAGCCCGAGGGCCGGGTCGTACGTCGCGAGCACGTCGTCGAAGTCGACCAGGGCGTCCTGGCGCATCGTGGTCATCTCAGGCTCCTTCCAGGGCCGGGGCCCGGTCGAGCAGCGGGCCGCCCCACCGGTCGAGCAGGGCCGCCTCGAGGGCGGCGCCGACCCGGTAGACCCGGTCGTCGGCGAGGGCCGGGGCGAGGATCTGGATCCCGGCCGGCAGGCCGTCCTCGTCGGCGAGGCCGCTGGGCACGGAGATGCCGGGGACGCCGGAGAGGTTGGCGGGGATGGTGGCGAGGTCGTTGAGGTACATCGCCAGCGGGTCGTCGAGCTTCTCGCTGAGCTTGAACGCCGTGGTCGGCGCGGTCGGCGAGACGAGCACGTCGGCCTGCTGGAACGCCGCGTCGAAGTCGCGGGCGATGAGCGTGCGCACCTTCTGGGCCTGGCCGTAGTAGGCGTCGTAGTAGCCGCTCGACAGCGCGTAGGTGCCGAGGATGATGCGGCGCTTGACCTCGTCGCCGAAGCCGGCGTCGCGGGTCGCGCGCATGACCTCCTCGGCCGACGGCGACTCGACGCCCTCGGGCAGGACCCGCAGGCCGTAGCGCATGGCGTCGAACTTGGCGAGGTTGCTGGAGGCCTCGGCCGGCAGGATCAGGTAGTAGGTCGCGAGGGCGTGCACGAACGTCGGGCACGAGACCTCGACGACCTCAGCCCCCATCGAGACCATCAGGTCGACCGACTCCTGGAACCGCGCCTGGACGCCGTCCTGGTAGCCCTCGCCGGACAGCTCCCGCACGACGCCGACGCGGACGCCGGACAGGTCGCCGCCGGCACCCTGACGGGCGGCACCGACGAGGTCGGGCAGCGGGACGTCGACCGAGGTCGAGTCGCGGGGGTCGTGGCCGCCGATGAGCTCGTGGAGCAGCGCGGAGTCGAGGACGGTGCGGGTGACCGGGCCGACCTGGTCGAGGGAGTTGGCGAGCGCGACGAGGCCGTAGCGCGAGACGCCGCCGTAGGTCGGCTTGACGCCGACGGTGCCCGTGACCGCGCCGGGCTGGCGGATCGAGCCGCCGGTGTCGGTGCCGAGGGCCAGCGGCGCCTCGAACGCCGCGACCGCCGCGGCGGACCCGCCGCCGGAGCCGCCGGGGATCCGGTCGAGGTCCCACGGGTTGTGGGTCGGGCCGTAGGCGCTGTGCTCGGTGGAGGAGCCCATCGCGAACTCGTCCATGTTGGTCTTGCCGAGGATCGGCAGGCCGGCGGCGCGCAGCCGCGCGACCACCGTGGCGTCGTAGGGCGGGATCCAGCCCTCGAGGATCTTGGAGCCGCACGTGGTCGGCAGCCCCTCGGTCGCCAGGACGTCCTTGACCGCGATCGGCACGCCGTCGAGGGTCGAGCGGACGGCGCCCTCGGCCCGGCGCTCGTCGGCGGCGGCGGCCTGGGCCAGCGCCCCTTCGGCGTCGACGTGGAGGAAGGCGTGCACGGCGCCGTCGACCGCGGCGATGCGGTCGAGGTGGGCCCGCGTGAGCTCGACGGAGCTGGTCGAGCCGTCGGCGAGGGCGGCGGCCATCTCGGCCGCGGTGCTGCGGATCGTGACGCTCACTGCTCGTCCCCCAGGATCCGCGGGACGGCGAAGCGCTGCTGCTCCTGCTCGGGGGCGCCGGACAGCGCCTGCTCGGGCGTGAGCGACGGGGTCACCACGTCCTCGCGGAAGACGTTGGTCAGCGGCAGCGCGTGCGACGTCGGGGGGACGTCGTCACCGGCCACGCCGCTGATCGAGGCCACGGACTCGAGGATGACCGACAGCTGGGGCGCGAGGTGGTCGAGCTCGGCGTCGTCCAGGTCGATCCGGGCGAGCGTCGCCAGGTGGGCGACCTCGTCACGGGTGATCTCAGGCATGGGACGAGCCTAGTGGTGGCGGAATGCCAGGATGGACCCGTGCCCGTCACCCGTGGATTCACCGGCAAGCGCCGGGCCGGGGCCGCCGGTCGCAGCGACCGCCTCCCGCCCGGCCAGTACGACGTCGGCCGCGACTGGCCGACCCTCACCGCCGAGGTCACCCCGCACCTCGACCCCGAGCAGTGGTCGATCGCCGTCGACGGCCTGGTCTCGAACCCGACGACCTGGTCCTGGCGAGAGCTGCACGCGCTCCCGCTCGACGGCTACGCCGGCGACATCCACTGCGTCACCACGTGGAGCCGCTTCGACGTGACCTTCGCCGGGGTCAGCGTCGACGCGCTGCTCGAGGCGGCCGGACCGCTGCCGGAGGCGGCGTACGTCATGGCGCACTCGACGACCGGCTACACCACCAACCTGCCGCTCGAGGACGTGCTCGGCGGCAAGGCGTGGGTGGTGTGGGAGGCCGACGGCAAGCCGCTGAGTGACGAGCACGGCGGACCGGTGCGGCTGCTCGTGCCCCACCTGTACTTCTGGAAGTCGGCCAAGTGGGTGACCCGCCTGGAGCTGATGGCGCGCGACCGGCCGGGCTTCTGGGAGCAGAACGGCTACCACGACCGCGGCGACCCGTGGCTCGAGCAGCGCTACCAGGGCGACCCGTGAGCAACGCTCCGGACACCGCCTGGAGCACCGCCACCGTCGTCGAGGTCGACCGCCCCGACGGACGCCTCGCGCGCCTGCGCCTCGACGTCGCCGACCGGACCGACCACCTCCCCGGCCAGCACTACGTCGTGCGCCTGCGCGCCCCCGACGACTACACCGCCCAGCGGTCCTACTCGATCGCCTCCGACCCGGCCGACCCGCTGCTCGAGCTCATGGTCGAGCGGCTGCCCGACGGCGAGGTCTCCGGCCACCTGCACGACGTGGCCGAGCCCGGCGACGTGCTCGAGGTGCGCGGGCCGCTCGGCGGGTGGTTCACGTGGGAGGGCGACGTCACCGCGGTGGCGATCGGCGGCGGGAGCGGCATCGTGCCGATCGTCTCCATGCTCCGCTACGCCGACCGCCTGGGTCTGGCCGACCGGCTGCGGGTGGTCGCGGTCGGCCGCACCCTCGACGAGCTGCCCTACGCCGAGGAGCTCCTGGCAGCCGGCGCCTTCGTCGCCCTGACGCGCGAGAACCTCGGCAGCCGGGTGGCCGCCCCGCCGTACCCCGAGGAGGTGCGCGATCTCGTCGATCTCCCGACGCCGGCCGAGCGCGCCTACGTGTGCGGATCGGTCGGGTTCGCGTCGTTCGCGACGCGCCTGCTGGGCGAGTCCGGGATGCGCGCGGACGCCGTCCGGGTCGAGCAGTTCGGCGCATCCGGTTGAAATCTCAACAAAAGGGTCCCCTGGGGTGAGCAGGCGACCCCCGAGCGGTGTCTAGCGTCGGAGACATGACGAAGCTCGCGATCATCTACTACTCCAGCTACGGCACGATCCACTCGATGGCCAGCCGCCTCGCGGCCACGGCCGAGGCCAACGGCGCCGAGGTGCGCCTGCGCCGGGTGCGCGAGACCGCGCCCGCCGAGGTCGTCCAGAGCGTCGAGCCGTGGGCCGCCCACGCCGCCTCCGTCGCCGACCAGCCCGTCGCCGACCCCGGCGACCTCGACTGGGCCGACGCGGTCATCTTCGGCTCCGGCACCCGCTACGGCCACGTGACCAGCCAGCTCCAGTCGTTCATCGACACCCTCGGCCCGCTGTGGCAGGAGGGCAAGCTGGCCGACAAGGTCTACGCCGCCATCACCTCGGCGTCCACGCAGCACGGCGGCCACGAGACGACGCTCGAGGCCATGAACACGACCTTCTGCCACTTCGGCGGGATCATCGTGCCGCCCGGCTACACCGACCAGCTCAAGTTCAACGACGGCAACCCCTACGGCGTCAGCAAGGTCGCGGGCAGCGACCTCGACGACAACGACAACGCCGCGCTCGACCACCTGGTCACCCGCGTGCTCACCGTCGCCGGGAAGCTGGCCGGCTGAGAGCCTGCTCCACCAGGGCCGCCACCTCCGAGGCAGGGCGGTCCGACGACACCACCACGACGGCGGCGCCCTGCGGGGCGTCGCCGTCGCTGTGCGTCCAGCTGCGCACCATGGCGAACACCGCGTCCATCGCGTCCTCGAACTCGGGGCCCGGGTCGGCGGCGACCCCGCGCAGCCACCGGCGCAGCACGACGTTGTGGGCGGTGACCACCGCGGCCGCGAGGAGCTCGGCGTGCAGGTCACCCGCGGGCTCCGGCAGCCACGTGCGCAGCCGGTCGCGGAAGAGCCGCTGGTAGCCGACCATGCTCGCGATCTCGCGGTCGCGCAGGGCCGGGACCGTGCGCGTGAGGCGGTAGCGGCCCAGCGCCAGCGGCCCCTCCTGCAAGTACTGGTCGAGCACCAGCCGGGCCGCCTCGACCACCGCCACCCGCATCGTGCCCGGCGTACCGGTCGCCAGCCGGGCTTCGATCCGCGCGAGCAGGTCGTCGTGCCGCGGGAAGATCACGTCGTCCTTGGACCCGAACGCGCGGAAGAACGTCGACCGGCTCACCCCCGCCCGCTCGACGATCTGCTCGACCGTCGTGGCGTCGTACCCCTGCTCCTCGAAGAGGGCGAAGGCCGCCTCGACCATCCGTTCACGGGTGCTCACGTGGGGATGATCCCCTACGGCGTGTGAGACTGGGTGTCATCTTGACGAAACCGAGTCCCAGGAGTCCGCGATGACGTTCGACCTCTTCCGCACCAGCGACGACCACGAGGAGCTGCGCGCCGCCGTGCGCGACCTGGTGGCCGACAAGGTGACGCCGTACGCCGCCGAGGTGGACGAGCAGGCGCGCTACCCGCAGGAGGCGCACGACGCGCTGGTCACCTCCGACTTCCACGCCCCGCACGTGCCCGAGGCCTACGACGGCGTCGGCGCCGACGCGCTCGCCACGTGCATCGTCATCGAGGAGGTCGCGCGCGGCTGCGCCTCGTCGTCGCTGATCCCCGCGGTCAACAAGCTCGGCTCCCTGCCCGTCCAGCTCGGCGGCAGCGAGGACCTCAAGCAGCGCTACCTGCCCCGGCTCGCCGCGGGCGAGGGCTTCTCCTACGGCCTGTCGGAGCGCGACGCCGGCTCCGACACCGCCTCGATGAAGACCCGCGCCGTGCGCGACGGCGACGAGTGGGTGCTGACCGGGCAGAAGTCGTGGATCACCAACGCCGGCGTGTCGGAGTTCTACACGGTGCTGGCGGTCACCGACCCCGACGCCGGTCGCGGCAAGGGCATCAGCGCCTTCGTCGTCGAGAAGAGTGACCCGGGGTTCAGCTTCGGCGCCAAGGAGCGCAAGCTCGGCATCAAGGGCTCCCCCACCCGCGAGCTGCTGCTCGACGGCGTGCGCATCCCCGGGGACCGGATCATCGGCGAGCCCGGCACCGGCCTGCCGCTGGCGCTGCGCACCCTCGACCACACCCGCGTCACCATCGGCGCCCAGGCGGTCGGCATCGCCCAGGGCGCCCTCGACCTCGGGCTGGACTACGTCAAGCAGCGCCAGCAGTTCGGCAAGCGCATCGCCGACTTCCAGGGCATCCAGTTCATGCTCGCCGACATGGCGATGAAGCTCGAGTCGGCCCGCCAGATGGTCTACGTCGCCGCCGCCAAGTCCGAGCGCAACGACCCCGACCTGCCGTTCTTCGGCGCGGCCGCCAAGTGCCTGGCCTCCGACACCGCGATGGCCATCACCGTCGACGCCGTCCAGCTGCTCGGCGGCGCCGGCTACACCACGGACTTCGCCGCCGAGCGGATGATGCGCGACGCCAAGATCACCCAGATCTACGAGGGCACGAACCAGGTACAGCGCCTGGTGATGGCGCGCCAGCTCATCGGTCGCTCCTGACCCCCGTCCGTCAGACCTGCACGCACAGGCCGCGCTCGACGGTGTCGAGCGCGGCGTCGACGAGGGCGTCACGACGGGCGGCCGGGAGCCGCTGCAGCGGGCCCTCGGTGAGCAGGACTGCCAGCCCGTGCACCGCCGACCAGGCCGTCATCGCCGCCTCGTCGCGCCCGACGCCGTCACGCAGCAGGCCGACCTCGGCCAGCCGGTCGATGCGCTCCTGCAGCAGGGCGAACGGGTCGGCCTCCGGGTCGCGGCCGCGGTCGTGGCGGCAGGCGACCTCGAAGATCCCGTGCTCGGTGAGCACGTACTCGACGTAGGCCGCGCCCGAGGCCCGGAAGCGCCCGACGTGGTCACCCTCCGTCACGGCGTCCACCCGACGGCGCACGAGATCGGCCAGCTCGCGTCGGGCGACGTCGCCGACCGCGACGAGCAGCTCGTCGATCCCCCCGGCGAAGTGGCGGTACGCCGCGGACGGCGAGACCCCGACGGCGCCGGCCAGCCGGGTCAGGCTCACGGCGGCCTCGCCGCCGTCGCGCGCTGCGGCGACCCCAGCGGTGACGAGGGCCGCCCGGAGGTCGCCGTGGTGGTAGCGGTCGCGGGCGGGCACGGACCCATCCTGCCACCGATGTTGACGGCCTTCACATAGGAGGTATGTTAGGGGGATTCACATGGAGGTCCGATGTACGTCACCTGGTTCCACCTGCAAAGCCCGCCGTCCACCCCGAGCGTCCCGTGGCTGCCCAGCGGCGCGTCGTTCGTGCAGTCCGGGCAGGGCGCCGGTGCGCGGGCGGTGTTCCCGTCGTTCGACGGGACCTCGTGGTGCGTGCTCGCCGTCTTCGACACCCTCGACGCCGCCATGGCCGCCCAGCCGGGTCCCGACGACACCACGGAGTGGTGGCGCGTCGTCCTGCAGCCGGTCAGCTTCCACGGCGACGGGGTGCTCTCGGGCGGCGTCCAGCCGTTCGAGGACGTCGCCCGTCGCGGCAAGGTCGCGGGCGCGGCCGTGGTCATCACCATGGCCGGGACGGGCCCGGACCCGGCCCGCACCAGCGAGTTCCTCGAGCGCTTCCCCGTCCTCGGCGACGACGTGGAGAGCGCGCGCGGTTTCCGGGCCGCGCTCGTCCAGGCCCCCGAGGACGGTGCGGTGCTCACCTTCTCCGCGTGGCGCACCTTGAGGGACGCCGTGACGTGGGCCTACCACAGCCCGCGCCACGCCGAGACCGTCCAGCGCCACCAGGACCACCCCCTGCTCGAGAGCTCCGGATTCCTGCGCAGCGCCGTGCTGCACAGCACCGGGAG
>JAOPXU010000223.1 GCA_025964985.1 Nocardioides sp. | reverse complement strand
CGGCGGCGTTGATGCGCTGGATCCAGAGGCGACGGAAGTTGCCCTTGTTCTTCTTGCGGTCGTTGTAGCTGTAGACCAGGGAGTGGGTGACCTGCTCCTTGGCCTTGCGGTAGAGGCGCGAGCGCTGGCCGCGGTAACCGGCGGCGCGCTCGAGGGTGACCTTGCGCTTCTTGTGGGCGTTGACTGCCCGCTTGACGCGTGCCATTAGGGGTGCTCCTCGGTGTTCTGTGGTGCTCGGTGGCTGCTGTGGGTGGTGGAGAAGGTCAGATGCCGAGCATCTTCTTGGCACGCTTGAGGTCGGACTTCTCGATCTCGACCATGCCGGCGTTGCGGCGGTGCTTCTTGCGGCTCCCGGTGGTGGGGGCCGAGGCGAACGCGGCGCCCGACTTGCGACCGGCCTGCAGGCGCATGATCTTGCCGGAGCCGGTCACCTTGAAGCGCTTCTTGGCACCGGAGTGCGTCTTGTTCTTGGCCATCTTGTCTCTCCTCGGGTGGTACGACGTGCGGCCCGGTCGGGGCCGCAGCGTGGTCTGGGGTCAGGCCTCGATCTCGGGGTCGAGGTTCTCGGAGCGTCCGCGCTCCTTCTTCTGGGCCACGGGCCCAGCGGCGTGGGCGGCGTCGCGCTCGGCCTGCTCCTCCGCCTGGTGGGCGGCGCGCTCGGCCTCCTTCTCGGCCTTGACCACGAGGTGGTCGGCCTTCGCCTCCGCCTTCTTCTTGTGCGGGCCCAGGACCATGATCATGTTGCGGCCGTCCTGCTTGGGCGACGACTCGACGAAGCCCAGCTCGGTGACGTCCTCGGCCAGCTTCTGCAGCAGCCGGAAGCCCAGCTCGGGGCGGTGCTGCTCGCGGCCACGGAACATGATCGTGATCTTGACCTTGTCGCCGGCCTTGAGGAACCGGACGACGTGGCCCTTCTTCGTCTCGTAGTCGTGCGCGTCGATCTTGGGACGAAGCTTCATCTCCTTGATGATCACGTTCGTCTGGTTGCGACGGGCCTCGCGCGCCTTCTGGGCGTTCTCGTACTTGAACTTGCCGTAGTCCATGAGCTTGCACACGGGCGGACGGGCCATCGGGGCGATCTCGACGAGGTCGAGGTCGGCTTCTTGGGCGAGGCGCAGCGCGTCGGCGGTGGGGACGATGCCGACGGTCTCGCCGCTGGGGCCAACGAGCCGGACCTCCGCGACGCGGATCCGGTCGTTGATGCGGTACTCGGTGCTGATGTGTCCTCCAGGGGGTCAGACGCTAGGTCAGTGCCAGCGGAGCCCGGAAAAGCACGAAGGCTCCCGCTGGGTGCACAAGCGGAAGCCAGTCAGGACCACCTCACCCTGCGTCACGGGCATGGAGTGCACGGGACGCGAGGCCGGAGCCTTGGACCGGACCCGACGACCTGGTGGTGCTGGTGCTCCGAGGTGCAGAGCGGCGGTCGGTGCGGGTGGGAGACGATGGAGCCTGGTCTCCGCTTGTAGATCTGTGCGAGCACGGCTGTGCCCACACAGATCGGTCAACGCTGGACTCTAGGCCAGGATTCCCCGCCAGCACCAATCGCGGCGCGGTTCAGCCACCGCCCAGGGCCTCAGGGTCGACCCAGCCCAGGTCTCCGTCGACGCGGACCAGCCGCCACCCGGCCGCGAGTGCGCGCAGGTGGTCGCCCTCGACCACGAAGGTCGCCGGGCCGGCGCGGTCGATGAGCAGGGCCTCGGCGCCGTCCTGGATCGCGGCCAGCGCCGCCGTACGGGCGGAGACCGGGACGGGTCGGGCCCCGGGGTCCCAGGCGGCGAGGGTGGTGGTGCCGGTGAAGGCGAGCAGCGCTCGGCGTCCGCCGGCCCCGGTGACGAGCACGGCGGCCATGTCGCTGGTCTTGTCGTGCGCGAGCCCCCGCTCGTCGACCTCGACCTCCCCGGCGACGGCCACGACGGGCACCAGCACGCGGGCGGTCTGCAGCAGGGCCAGCGCCACCGGCAGCCCGGCCGGGTCGGTGCGGTCGGCGGCGTGGGCTGCCAGGGCAGCGGCGAGGGCCGGGTCGACGGCGCCGGTGTCGTCGGGGAACGCCGGCGCGAGGAGCTCTCGGTCAGGCACCCGCTCAGTCTCCCACCAGCCCGAGCGGCCGACCCCACCCCTTCATTGTCGGGTGTCTCAGTTGACTTAAGATCGTTTGGCCGTAGACATCTCCCCCATGACCACGACCCTCCCGGGGCCGGACGGTCCGCTCGTCGCCGGAGCACCACCCGGTACGACGCCGACCGCACCCCACGACCGCCGCCGCGCCGCCCGCGACTCACGGGCCAAGCCGCGTCGCCATCCTCTGCAGCTGCTGCGCCGGTGGGTGTCCCCCGTCGTCCTCGTGTCGCTGTGGGAGCTCGCCAGCCGCACCGGGGTGCTCGACGAGCGGACGCTCGCCGCCCCCTCTACCGTCTTCCAGGGCGCCGTCGACCTTGTCCGCGACGGCACGCTCGGCTCGGCCACGCTGGTCTCGGTCCAGCGCGTCGGCCTCGGGTTCGCCATCGGCGCGACCCTCGGCCTGGTGCTCGCCGTCGCCGCCGGGCTGAGCCGCGTCGGCGAGGACGCCATCGACCCGCCGATGCAGATGCTGCGCACGCTGCCCCACTTCGGCCTCATCCCGCTCTTCATCATCTGGATGGGCATCGACGAAGCGCCCAAGCTGGCGCTGATCGCCATGGGCGTCTGCTTCCCGCTCTACCTCAACACCCTCGCCGGGATCCGCGGCGTCGACCGCAAGGCCGTCGAGGCGGCCCGGTCGATGAACCTCACCTGGCCGCAGCGGCTGCGGCACGTGATCCTGCCCGGCGCGCTCCCCCAGACCCTCGTGGGCCTGCGACAGAGCCTCGGCATCGCCTGGCTCTCGCTGATCGTGGCGGAGACCGTCGGGGCCGACAACGGGCTCGGCTACATGATCAACCTCGCCCGCGAGTTCCAGCGGACCGACGTCATCGTCGTCGGTCTCGCCGTCTACAGCCTGCTCGGTCTCGCGACCGACGGCGTCGTCCGCTACCTGGAGAAGAGGGCCCTCGCATGGCGCGTGTGACCAAGCACCCCGACCACCGATCCGCCGACCGCACCGACCCAGGCCGGCGCTCGCCGGACACCGTCGACCTCCCGGTCGCCAGCGTCCGCGCCCACAGTCGCGCCTTTGGGCGCAACCAGGTGCTGCGCTCGGTCGACCCCGACATCGCCCATGGCGAGTTCGTGGCCCTGCTCGGACGCAGCGGCTGCGGCAAGTCGACGCTGCTGCGCAGCCTCGCCCGCCTCGACAAGGTGCCCGCCGGCGAGGTGGAGGTGCGCGGCCGATCGGCCGTGGCCTTCCAGGAGCCCCGGCTGCTGCCGTGGCGCCGCGTGCTCGACAACGTGGCGCTCGCCCTGCTCAACACCCCCGAGCGCGGCGACCGCTTCGCCCGCGCCGAGGCGGAACTGCACGAGGTCGGCCTCGACGACAAGCTCGGCGCCTGGCCGCTTGAGCTCTCCGGCGGACAGGCCCAGCGGGTCTCGCTGGCCCGGGCCCTGGTCAGCAACCCGTCGCTGCTGCTGCTCGACGAGCCTTTCAGCGCCCTCGACGCGCTGACCCGCATCGAGATGCACCAGCTGGTCATCGAGCTGTGGCGTCGCCACGAGATGGCCGTCCTCATCGTCACCCACGACGTCGACGAGGCGCTCGCGCTCGCCGACCGGATCGCCGTCCTCGACCAGGGCCGGCTCGCCCACACCTGGCACGTCGGCCCGCGTCGCGACGACCGAGCGCCCTCCAATCCCGAGATCGCCCGCATCCGCGGTGAGGTCCTCAGCGCCCTCGGCGTCCAGCCGACCCCGCCCCGCGCCGATGCCGGCGCCCACACCATGAGCACGCAAGGAGCAGCATGAGCACCCGATCCCGCACCCCCTCCCGATCCCTGGCCCGACTGGCCGCGGCCGTCTCCACCCTCGTCCTGACCGCCGGCGCCCTCACCGGCTGCGGCGGCGACTCGACGGGCAACGAGTCCGCCGTGCGCGACGACGGCTCGGTCGACCTGTCGAAGGTCACCCTGGTCGTGGGCGACCAGAAGGGCGGCTCGAAGGCGCTGCTGCAGGCCGCCGGCCTGCTCGACGGCGTCGAGTACGACATCGAGTGGAAGGAGTTCACCTCCGGCCCGCCGCTGCTCGAGGCCATGAGCGCCGGCTCGATCCACGTCGGCGGCGTCGGCAACACCCCGCCGCTGTTCGCCGCAGCCGGCGGCAGCGAGTTCCAGGCCGTCCAGGCCGCGACGTACGGCGGCACGGGCGACGCGCTCGTGGTCTCCCCCGGCAGCACGACCAAGACCGTGGCCGACCTCAAGGGCAAGAAGGTCGCAGTGGCCCAGGGCAGCTCGGCCAACTACCACCTGCTCGCGCAGCTCGAGGAGGCCGGACTGACCTTTGACGACGTCGAGGTGCAGAACCTGCAGCCCGCCGACGCCCTCGCGGCGTTCTCGGCCGGACACGTCGACGCGTGGGCGATCTGGGAGCCCTTCACCTCCCAGGCCGAGCAGGACGCCGGCGCACAGGTCATCGCCGACGGCTCGACGCTGATGAACGGCTACGTCTTCCAAGTCGCCTCGCAGGCCGCCCTCGACGACGAAGCCACCACCGCCGCGCTCGAGGACTACCTCAGCCGCATCTCCCAGGCCCAGGTCTGGTCGTCGACGCACAAGGAGGAGTGGTCGACCGCGTGGGCCGAGGAGACCGGTCTGGCACCGGAGGTGACGCTCGCGGCGGTGCAGAAGCGCGACATCACCACGGTGCCGATCGACGAGGAGCTCATCGCGTCGGAGCAGCAGATGGCCGACGCGTTCGCCGACGCCGGGCTGATCCCGGAGAAGGTCGACATCGCGCCGTTCTTCAGCGACCGGTTCAACGACGTCGTCGGCGCGAAGGGCTGAGGCCGGTGAGCACCGTGCCCGCGGCCCGTCCGCCGCTCGACCTGCACTGGTTCCTGCCGACGTCCGGCGACAGCCGCTCGCTGGTCGGCGCCGGCCAGGGCGTCCCCCGCGAGTGGCAGGGCGGCCTGAGCGACAGCCTCACCGACGGCTTCCGCGCCCCCACGATCGACTACCTGGCCCACGTGGCCCGGACGGCGGAGCAGCTCGGCTTCACCGGGGTCCTCACCCCCACCGGCACCTGGTGCGAGGACGCCTGGCTCGTGACTGCAGCCCTGCTGCGCGAGACGACGCGGCTGAAGTACCTTGTCGCCTTCCGGCCCGGCGTCATCAACCCGGTGCTGGCCGCGCAGATGGCGGCGGCGTACCAGCGGATCTCCGGTGGGCGGCTGATGCTCAACGTCGTGACCGGCGGTGAGCCGGCCGAGCAGGCCAGGTTCGGCGACACCGACCCCAAGGAGGTGCGTTACGCCCGCACCGGGGAGTTCCTCGACGTCGTGCGCGGGACCTGGAGCCAGGCGCCGTTCGACTACGCCGGCGAGCACTTCACCGTCACCGGCGCGACCGTCAGCGGCGGGATCGACCCGGTACCCGACATCTACTTCGGCGGCTCCTCCGGGCCAGCCGGGCACGTCGCCGCCCGCAGCGCCGACGTCTACCTGACCTGGGACGAGCCGCCCGAGCAGGTCGCCGAGAAGATCGCCTGGATGCGCGGCCTGGCCGCCGCCCAGGGCCGCACCCTCCGCTTCGGGATGCGCGTGCACACGCTGTCGCGCGACACCCACGAGGAGGCCTGGCGCCACGCCCAGTGGCTCCTCGACGGCCTCGACCCCCGCGTCGTCGCGGCCGCCCAGGAGGCTCTGCGCGCCAGCGAGTCGACCGGCCAGCAGCGGATGCTCGCCCTGCGCGAGCGCGTCGACGTCACCACCGTCGCCGACGCCCCGCCAGCTCGAGATCCACCCGGGCCTGTGGTCGGGCATCGGCCTGGTCCGGGGCGGCGCCGGCACCTCGCTGGTCGGCAGCCACGAGGAGGTCGCCTCGGTGATCGAGGAGTACCACGCCCTCGGCATCGACGAGGTCATCCTCTCCGGCTACCCGCACGTCGAGGAGGCGTACTGGTTCGCCGAGGGCGTGATGCCGATCCTGAGGCGCAAGAACTTGATCTGAGGCCAGGTACATCGGCTGCGGTGGTCTCGACTCGGGCTCGCCCGGGCTCGCCCGGCTCGACCAGCGCGAGGAGAGATCACCTCAGGACAACCGGGCCAAGAACCGCTCGGCGCCGGGGCCATCTGCACGACGAGCGAATCGGGGCGCAGCGAAGCAAGCCCCGAGCGAGCGAGGAGGAAGACGGCCCCACAAGAGGCGCCGAGCACGCGCGAGCGAAGCGAGCGCCATCAAACACAGCGCCGAGCACGTCCGAGCGGAGCGAGGACAGACAAGGGAGCAGCGAGGACAGACAGCACAGCTCTAGGCTCGCCCCATGGACGACGTCAGCTACGGCGCCTTGGCCCTGGCCCTCACGCTGGTCGGGGGCGTCTACACGTGGTTCGCATACCACCGGCGCGGGCTGGGCGCAGGGCTGAAGGGCGCAGGGCTCACGCTGCTGCCGATCGCGGCGTACCTGACGCGGACGCTGCGGATGTTCGCCGAGGTCGCGCACGCGGTGGGTGACTGGGCGGCACGCCTGGTGTTCAGCCCGGTCGTGTGGATCGGTGTCGTCGTCGCCGGAGTGGCCCTGGTCCTCTTCGGCGCCGGCCGGGTCGTCGAGGCGCGTGGCGGTGGTGCGCCGAAGGCGCGGACGAAGAAGCCCAAGGTGCGCGGTCCCGAGCAGCTGGAGAGCCCCCCGCCTGCTGCTGCGGGGCGCGCTCCGGCGTCCGTCGACGACGACCTGGCCGACATCGAGGCCCTGCTCAAGAGCCGGGGCATCACCTGAGCGTCGACCACGTCGCGTCGGTCCTGAGGCTGCTCGAGGAGCGGCAACCCACGATCGGTGGCGCCCGCCTGCTGTGCGTCGACGGGCCCGGTGGGTCGGGCAAGACCACGCTCGCGCGCGCCGTCGCCGAGCGGACCGGTGCGCACGTCGTCCACATGGACGACCTGTACGACGGGTGGTCCGGCCTGCCGCGCGTCGACGCCCAGGTCGGCACGCTGCTGCGACCGCTCGCCGAGGGGCGACCTGGCCACTACCGGCGCTACGACTGGGACGCCCACCGGTGGGGCGAGACCGTCGAGGTGGAGCCGCCCGGCCAGGGCGGGCTGCTGGTGCTCGAGGGCGTCGGGTCGGGCTCGCGCGCCTGCGCCGACCTGCAGACGGTGCTCGTCTGGGTCGAGGCCCCGCGCGACCTTCGCCTGGCCCGCGGGCTGGCCCGCGACGGCGAGCACCTGCGCGAGGTCTGGCTGACCTGGCAGGCCTCCGAGGACGAGCACTTCGCGCGCGAGCGGACGCGCCAGCGCGCCGATCTCGTGGTGCCCGGCACCGCGTCGCGCCCGGCCCCCGCGGAGTGACAGGGTGGGCGCATGCTCTCCCCCAGTGGTGACCAGTTCCGGATCTCGGCCGGCGGCTACGACGCGGTCGTCACCGAGAGCGGCGGCGCGCTGCGCTCGCTGAGCCACGCCGGCCGTCCGCTGCTCGACGGCTTCGGCGAGGACGAGATGGCGCCCGGCGGCCGCGGCCAGCTGCTGGTGCCGTGGCCCAACCGGGTGCGCGACGGCAGGTACTCGTTCGGCGGCCGCGACCTCCAGCTGCCGCTGACCGAGCCCCAGCGCCACCACGC
The DNA here is from genome assembly GCA_025964985.1 of Nocardioides sp. Classification (GTDB taxonomy): domain Bacteria; phylum Actinomycetota; class Actinomycetes; order Propionibacteriales; family Nocardioidaceae; genus Nocardioides. Next base: position 692 of record JAOPXU010000223.1, on the reverse strand, counting down.
CTCGCACGGCCTGGCCCGGTGGGCGGCCTGGACCCCCGAGGAGCACTCCGCGGCGTCCGTGTCGCTGCAGTACCGGTTGATGGCGCAGACCGGGTACCCGTGGATCCTCGACCTGCACGTGCTCTACGACCTGTCCGCCGACGGTCTCACCGTCACGCAGACCGCCACCAACCTGTCGTCGTCGGCGGCGCCGTACGCGTGCGGGGCGCACCCCTATCTCGCCGTCGGGGCCGGTCCGATCGACACGTGGGAGCTGACGATGCCGGCCGCGACCCGGTCGGTCACCGACGACGCGCTGATCCCGGTGGGGCGCGAGGCGGTCGACGGGACGGCGTACGACTTCCGGGTGGCGCGGCCGATGCGCGACACCGCGCTCAACACCGGCTTCACCGACCTCGACCGCGACGACCGTGGCGTGGCGACGACGACGCTGCGCGACCCGGCGTCGGGTCGGGCGGTCTCGATCTGGGTCGACGAGCACCACCGCTGGCTGCTGCTCTACACCGCCGACGACGCGCCTGCGACGGCGCGACGATCGCTCGCGATCGAGCCGATGACGGCCAACGCCGACGCGTTCCGCAGCGGCGAGGACCTGCTCACCCTGGCCCCTGCCGGGGAGCCGGGCGACGAGGTGTCAGTCTCCTGGGGCGTGCGCGCGGTCGACGAGGGCGCGTAGCTCGCGCACGGCGTGC
>JAOPXU010000183.1 GCA_025964985.1 Nocardioides sp. | reverse complement strand
CGCACGGGTCGGCCTTCTCGGCGTAGACGTCGTCGTGGGTGGTGCCGGCCTCGGAGGCGAGCCAGTCGAAGTAGCCCTTGTTGACGTCCTCGTAGATGTAGGACGGCGCGACGCTGTTGACGCGGATACCGCGCGGGCCGAGCTCGGTGGCCAGCGAGTGGGCGAGGTGGGCGAGCGCGCCCTTGGAGAGCTTGTAGCCGGAGTACTCGGGCTGGCTGCTGAACTGCACCGCGCTGTTGAGCATGATCACCGAGCCCTGGGTCGCGGCGAGGGCGTCGGCGAAGAGCGACGACAGGCGCAGCGGCGCGAAGACGTTGGTCTCGTTGGCGGCGCGCAGGTCCTCGATCTTGAGCGTGCTGATCGGGTCCATCGGCGGGATGCCGAACGCGTTGTTGATCAGGCAGTCGACGCGACCGAACTCCTCCAGCGACTTCTCGACCAGCGCGGCGCGGGAGTCCTCGTCGGTGATGTCGGTCGGTACGACGAGCGCGCGGCTGCCGTAGGAGCGGACGACCTCGGCCATCTTCTCCAGGCGCTTCTGGGTGCGGCTCACGAGCACCAGGTCGGCACCCATCTTGGCCGCCTCCTCGCCGAGCGCGCGTCCGAGGCCGGGGCCGACGCCCGAGAGCACCACGACCTTGCCCTTCAGCAGGGGCTGGGCGGCGTAGGCATCGGCGACGGGGGTCAGGTGCGCGGCGGCGGTGGTGCTCAAGGCGGCATTCCTCCTGCAAGGGGCGGGCCTCGGTGCCCGCGTCAGGAGAAGAGTAGAACCTGTTCTAGTTTTTGGCGAGAGGTGCGAGCGGCCGGGTAGTCCGGCACCAGGTCAGGGTCGCGGGGGTCCCGGGAGCCTGACGCGGTGTCGGACTACCCGGGGCCGGATCAGCTGATCATCCGGCGCGCGACGGCACGCTGGCGGGCGGCGATGCGCTCGGCGTACTGCTCGGGGGCGATCGGGGCGTGGAAGGGGAGGTGCTTGGCGACCTCGTCGAACGGGACCACCTCGAGGGTCGGGCCGTCGGCGTCCTGGGTGAGGTCGCGGGTCAGGCGCTGCCAGCGCAGCATCATCGACCCGGTGCGGTGACCGGTGGTCTCGAGCCAGTTGGCGATGCCCGGGTCGCGCTCGGAGACGACGACGCGGATCTTGCCGTCGGGATCGGTGACGGCCTGGGCCTTGGTCAGCGAGGTCTGGTGGGTCTCGTAGTCGGTGGAGGCGTACCAGTCGGATCCGATCTGGATGCCCTGGTAGCTGCAGTCGTCGCAGCGCGGGACGGTGAGGACGATCGCCTCGTCGTCGCCGAGCTCGTAGTGCCCGATCGAGGAGCGCTGCGAGGCCAGGCCGCCCGGGGTGGACTGCGGCGCGGTGAGCGTGTTGACCGGTTCCTTGCGCTCGAACCACTTCGGGAACTCGAACCACGTGAGGATCGAGCCGGTCAGCGAGCGGGCGGCGACCTCGTACTTCTTGCGCATCAGAGCCTCGGTCAGCGGCTTGGCCGGCTGGCCGAGGGTGTCGGGACGCTCGATGGTGAGGGTGCCGCGCTCCTCGGTGTCCCAGTCGCAGAAGACCTCGCGCACGATCATCGTCTTGGCGCCGGGCTCGGCGACGTAGGTGAACTCGAACGTGCCGTCGTCGCGCACGTCGAGCTCGCGGTCGTCGAACGCCATCAGCGAGGTCGCGGCGGACGTCGCGGAGTAGGACCCGCCCATCACCTGGAAGCTCAGGTCGGCGGAGGTGCCCCGACGTCCGCGGACGACGTACTCGACGCCCTCGCGCAGGTAGGCGTTGAGGTAGATGGCGTCGGGGTTGTCGAGGCCTTGGCGGGAGAACTGGTGGGTCGGGTTGATGAAGAGCGGCCGGTCGAGGTCGTGGTCGAAGGCCATCTGCATGGCCATCCGGATCCGGCCCGACAGGTAGTCGTAGCCCTCGAGCCGGTCGGCCTCGGTGCGGATGAACGGCGCGTTGGCGATCAGCTCCTCGGCCTCGGCGATCGCGTCCTGCAGGGGCTTGGTGAGGTCGAGCGACTCGGACACGGCTCAGGCCTTCGCGATGATGGTCTCGGCGTAGGACTCGAGGTTCTTGATCTTGGTCTCGAGCGGCTCGGTGTCGGGGCCCTTGATGTAGGGCACCCGGAAGCCGACGATGCAGTCGGTGACGCCCTTGTCCTCGAGGCGCTTGACGCCGTCGAGGGTGTAGGCGTCGTAGGAGATCACGTGGATCTCGAAGTCGTCGCGGGTGTCGCCCTCCTCGGCGCGGATCTCGGCCAGGCGCTTCAGCAGCCGGTCGAGCTCCTCGCCGTCGCCGCCGGCGTGCATCCACCCGTCGCCCTTGCGCACGGCGCGGCGCAGGGCGGCGTCGGCGTGCCCGCCGACCAGGAGCGGGATCTTCTCGGTGGCGCCGGGGCACTGCTTGAGCTCGTCGACCTGGTAGAAGTCGCCGTCGTACTTGAAGAACTCGCCGGTGGTCAGCCCGCGCAGGATGTCCATGCACTCGTCCATGCGCTTGCCGCGCTTGGCCCAGTCGACGCCGAGGTTGGCGAAGTCCTCGGGCCACGGCGAGATGCCGACGCCGAGGCCGAGGCGGTTGTCGCTGAGGAACGCCAGCGACGAGGCCTGCTTGGCGACCAGCACCGGCGGGCGCACCGGCAGCTTGAGCACGAACGGCGTCAGCCGCAGCGTCGTGGTCACCGCGAACAGGTGGGCGCAGAGGATCATCGTCTCGATGAACTCCTTGCCGTCGAGGAACTCCCGGTCGCCGGTGTCGGTGTAGGGGTACTTCGAGTCCGACTCCTTGGGGTAGATCAGGGAGTCGGCGATCGTCATCGACGTGTAGCCGGCCGCCTCCGCGGCCTGGGCGAGCGGTGCGTAGTACTTGGCCTGGGTCATCGCCTCGGCGTAGGAGAACCTCACGGGCGTCAGAGTAGAACGTGTTCCAGTTTCCGGCTAGGTCCTTGGGGTGGCGCTGCTTGTAACTCACCGTTCGAGGCACTACCCCGCCCGTCTACCGCCGGGGTAGTGGCGCGAACGGTGAGTTACAAGCGGCGGGCGCGCCCGGAACTAGAACACGTTCCACTCGGCCACCGGATCTGTCAGAGTGCACCCCGTGGAACTCCAGGAGATCAGCGACCGCATGGAGATCACCGACGTGATCACCCGCTACACCCGCGCCATCGACTCAGGCGACTGGGACAAGCTCGACACGGTCTTCACCGACGACGCGCAGATCGACTACACCGAGTCCGGCGGCATCAACGCCGGGTTCGCGGAGATCAAGCCGTGGCTGGCGGAGATGCTGCCGGCGTTCTTCCCCAAGCGGATGCACACGATCGGCCAGGTCGAGATCACCTTCGACGGCCCCGACGAGGCCGCGGTGTGCGCCTACTTCGACAACCCGATGCCCATGGACGACGGCAAGGGTGGCGAGAAGATCGTCGAGGTCGGCGGGATGTACCACCACGACGTCGTGCGTACGCCGTCCGGCTGGCGCAGCCGCCGCCTGCACGAGCAGGTCGTGTGGAAGCGCGGTCTCTGACGTGTCGGGGTCGACCGGGATGACCCCCGAGGAGCGCGAGAAGCGCCAGAAGGCCCTGGCCAGCCCGGTCGCGGCCAAGGTCATCAAGTGGATGGCGCGCGGGCAGGTCACGGTGTTCCGGCTGACCAACGGACGCATCGGCTCGAAGTGGCGCATCGGCGCCGGGTTCCGCAAGCCCGTGCCGACGCTGCTGCTCGACCACGTCGGCCGCAAGAGCGGCACGCAGTTCACGACACCGCTGCTCTACCTCGACGACGGGCCGCGCCTGGTGGTCGTCGGCTCGCAGGGCGGGCTGCCGAAGGACCCGCAGTGGGTCGCCAACCTGCGCGCCCACCCCGACACGACCGTCCACGTGCGCGGCGAGCGGGCCCGCCCGGTGCGCGCGCGGGTCGTCGACGAGGCCGAGCGGGCCGAGCTGTGGCCCCGCCTCGTCGAGCTGTACGCCGACTTCGCGACCTACCAGGCGACCACCGACCGCCGCATCCCGGTGATCGTCCTCGAGCCGCGGCCCGCCTGAGCGTGCGGCCGCCGGCGGACAGGGGTTTGGCCGGGCCCCCGGCGTCGCCCACAATGGCCCCGTGAGCGAGCAGCTGCCCGACGACCCCGAGGAGCGTCGCGCCCTCCCGGTCCTGTGGGGCCTGCTGGCGCTCGTCGCCACCGCGATCATCGTCGGCGGCGTCCTGGCCGTGGGTGCCTCTGTGGCGACCCGGGCCACCGGCCTGGCCGGCGGCGACGGTGACGGCGGCGGGACCTCGGTCGAGACGACCGGCCAGGAGACGCTGTTCCTGCCCGAGCCGACCGACACCGGCAGCGACCCGGTCCCCTACATCACGCTGTCCGACGTGCCCGAGCCCGACCTGCCGTCGTCCACGTTCTCCGAGACACCGGAGGAGCCGGAGACCGAGATCGAGCTCTTCTCGGCGCAGACCGAGGTCGGGGCGATGGAGCCGATCGACCTCAGTGGCTCCTACCCCGGCGGCGACGGTGCCGTGCTCGACGTCCAGCAGTTCCAGTCGGGGGAGTGGACCGACTTCCCGGTCACGGTGGCGGTCAACGGCGACGAGTTCTCGACGTTCATCCAGGCCAGCGCGCTGGGCGAGAACCGGTTCCGCGTCTACGACAGCGACGCCGACGAGGCCTCCAACGAGGTCCGGGTCGTCATCAGCTAGCTCCGGCTGCTCCTGATCCTGCGGTCCTCCTGGGCCACCCACCACCCGGTCCACGCCGTGCCGGCCAGGCCGAGCAGGCCGATGACGACGCACGCCAGCGCCAGGGGCGCCACGGCGGCCACCGCGCTGACCACCAGCGGTCCGCCCGACATCCCGACGTCGCCGCACAGCCGCCAGCCGCCGAGGAACTGCGCGCGTCCCTCGGTCGGGGCCGCGTCGGCGCCGAGCACCATGACGATGCCGGAGCCGAGGCCGTTGCCGACCGCGATCAGCACCGTGACCGCGGCGACGGTGAGCGCCGTCGTCGCCAGCGGCATGAGCAGCGCCGCCACCGCCACCGTGAGGACGACGGGCACCGCGACGACCGTGCGGCCGTGCCGGTCCATCAGCCAGCCGCCGGGGTAGAAGAAGACGATGTCGACGGCGCCGGCCAGCGCGAAGATCAGCGACGTCGTGGTGGGCGAGATGCCGACGTGGTCGGCCCACAGCGGCAGCAGACCGTTGCGCACCGAGCGCGACGCCGAGATGACCACGACCACGACGCCGAGGGTCAGCAGCGTGCGGCGGTGCGCGACGAGCACCTGCCACACGCCGAGGTGGCCGCGCCGACGCTGCTGCTCGCGTCGCTCCGAGCCGAGGTCGGGCATCCGGAACGCCAGCGCCGCGGCCCCCACCGCGGTGACCGCGCCCAGGACGAACACCCAGCGCAGGTCGCCGACGGCGATCACCCCGGCCCCGATCAGCGGTCCGAGGAAGACCCCGACCCGGTGCGACCCGCCCAGCGTGGACAGGGCTCGCGCCCGGTGGCTCATCGGGACGACGTCGATCATGAACCCCTGGCGCGCCATCAGGAACGTCGTCCAGGTCATGCCGCTGACCACCACCGACACGGCCAGCACGAGCACCGAGCCGGCGAGCGCGCCGAGCAGCATCGCGAGCGCGTCGACGACGCCGGCCCACACCAGCGCCCGGCGCTCGCCGACCCGCGCCACGATCGCGCTGGCGGGCAGCGAGGCGACCAGCATCCCCAGGCCGAGCGCGGCGACCACGGCGGCGGCGGTGCTGACGTCGGCGCCGAGGTCGCGGGCGCGGAGCGCCAGGATCGGCATCACCGCGCCGTGGCCCGTCGAGCTCACGATCGTCGGGCCGTACGCCGACAGGGCGACGTCGCGCAGCCGGAACCCGTCGGCCCCCTGGGAGCTCATCCCAGCCACCCTTGCACGCCGGGCTCAGCGCGCGGGAGCGGGCTCCGCGGGGCGGGTGGGCGCCGGGTCGGCGGGTGCCGGGGCGGGCGGCGTACGACGCTGGCCGGCGAGCACGCCGCCGACGACCAGCGCCATGCCGAGGGCCTGGACCCAGCCGAAGGCCTCCGCGGCGAACGCGACGCCCAGCACGGTGCCGGTCACCGGGTTGAGCAGCCCGACCAGGGCGACGGCGCCGGCCGGCATCCGGCTCAGGCCGTGGAACCAGCAGGCGTAGGCCACGATCGTGCCGAGGACGCCGATCCAGATGAAGCCGCCGAGGGCGGGCAGGTCGACGGCCGGGGGAGCGCCCTCGACGACCAGGGCGAGCGGGAGCAGCACCAGTCCGCCGGCGACCAGCTGCCACGACACGAAGGTCAGCATCCCGACGCCGTCGGGGCGGCCCCAGCGCTTGACCAGCACGAAGCCCAGCGCGGAGACGAGCACGGACCCGAAGGCCCCGGCCAGCCCGAGCGCGGTCACGCCGTCGGGGGAGCGCAGCACGAGCAGGCCGACGCCGGCCAGGCCGACCAGCGCAGCGGCGACGCGCACGACGCCCGGGCGCTCGCCGAGCAGGACCAGCGCGATCGCCATCACCGCGAGCGGCGAGGCGGCCTGCACGGTCGCGGCCAGCCCGCCGGGCAGGTGGTAGGCGGAGAGGAAGATGAGCGGGAAGAACAGCCCGATGTTGCAGAAGCCGAGCAGCGCGGCACGCCACCACCAGTCGCCGCGCGGCAGGGTGCGGACGACGGCGAGGAGCAGCAGGCCGGCGGGCAGCGCCCGGGCCAGGGCGGCGAACAGCGGCCGGTCGGGTGGGAGGAACTGCTCGGTGGTCAGGTACGTCGTGCCCCAGGCGAGCGGGGCGACCGCGGTGACCGCCACCGTCCGCCACCGATTGTCTTCCACGGAAGACAATCTATCTTCCGCGTGAGATATCGTCCACCCGTGCCTGAACCCGATCACGTCGGCCGGATCCTCCTGCAGTGGCAGCGCGAGCGACCCGACCTCGACACCTCGCCGATGGGCGTCATCGGCCGCCTGCACCGGCTGGCCGACCGGCTCGACGCCGAGCTGCGCCCGGTCTTCGCCGACGCGGGGCTCACCGACGGCGACTTCGACGTGCTGGCCTCGCTGCGCCGAGCCGGGGCGCCGTACGAGCTGACCCCGGGCGAGCTCGGCGCCAGCACGATGGTCACCTCGGGCGCGGTGACCAAGCGGGTCGACCGGCTGCAGTCGGCCGGCCTCGTCGAGCGCCGGGTCTGCGCCGACGACGCCCGATCGCGCCGGGTGCGGCTGACCGACCAGGGCCTGCGCGTGGTCGACGACCTCGTGGAGAGGCACGTCGCCAACGAGCACAGGCTCCTGGCCGGGTTCAGCGACCTCGAGCGCTCACGCCTCGCCCACCTGCTCGAGGGGTGGGGCCGCGCCCTGGACGAGGCTCAGCCGGGGACGTAGTCGAACGTGTCGGGGTTGGGGCCGGTGCGGCCGTCCTCGCCCCGGTCCAGGCCGCTGATGGCGGCCATCTCGTCGTCGCCGAGCTCGAAGTCGAAGATCGCGAAGTTCTCCGCCATCCGCTCCGCCGACATGGTCTTGGGGAAGACGATGTCCCCGCGCTGCACGTGCCAGCGCAGCGTCACCTGCGACGCCGTCCGCTCGTGCGCGGCGGCGATCCCGGCGATGGTCTCGTCGTCGAGCACCGCGCCCTGGGCGATCGGCGACCAGGCCTCGACCAGCGAGCCGTGCCGGTGCGTGGCGGCCCGGGCCTCGTCGTTGAGGAAGAACGGGTGGGCCTCGATCTGGTTGACCGCCGGGACGACGCCGGTCTCGGCCACGATCCGGTCGAGGTGGTCGGGCTGGAAGTTGGAGACGCCCACCGCCTTGGCGCGGCCCTGGTCGACGAACTCGGTCAGCGTGCGCCACGTCGAGACGTAGTCGCCGTCGTAGAGGGTCGGCAGCGGCCAGTGGATGAGGAACAGGTCGACGTGGTCGAGTCCGAGCTTGTCGAGCGTCTCGTCGAACGCGCGACGGGCGGCGTCGGGCTCGTGGAAGCCGTTGTTGAGCTTGCTGGTGATGAACAGCTCGTCGCGCGCGATGCCGGAGGCGGCGATCGCGGCGCCGGTCTCCTGCTCGTTGCCGTACATCTCGGCGGTGTCGATGTGGCGGTAGCCGGCCTCGAAGGCCTTCGTCACGGGGTCGGCGGTCTGCTCCGGCGGGACCTGGTACACGCCGAAGCCGAGCTGCGGGATGGTCGTGCCGGTGTTGAGGGACAGGGACGGAACGGTGTCAGCCATGCCTAGGACCACACCTCGCCCGGCGCATTCATTCCCGGACCCGGGCAGGTCTCTCCTTCAGGGTGAACGCAGGCCGAGCACGACCTTGCCGACCGCGTGGCCGCTCTCGACCTCGTGCATCGCGGCCGCGGCGTCCGCGAACGGCCGTACGTCGACCACGTGCGGGTCGAGCGTCCCGTCGGCCACGAGCGACGCCAGGACGGCGAGCACCCGGGTGCTCCGCTCGCGCGGCACGTCGGCCCCGCCGAGCTCGGCGACCAGCGGCTTGTCGGCCACCGAGCGCAGCCGCGCGGGGTCGACCAACGGCGCGACGGTGCGCAGCGAGTCGCTGCCGACGAGGTCGAGCACCGCGTCGACGCCAGCGGGTGTGGCGGCGGCGATCCGGTCGAGCACGCCGTCGCCGTAGGCGACCGGCACGGCGCCGAGGCGGCGCAGCAGGTCGTGCTTGCCGGGGCTCGCGGTGCCGACGACCGTGACGCCCCGGGCGACTGCGAGCTGCACCAGCGGGATGCCGACGCCGCCGCCCGCGCCGTTGACGAGAAGCACCTCACCGGCGCCCAGGCCGAACGCCGCCAGCGCGTCGTACGCCGTGCCCGCGGCGACCGGCAGCACGCAGGCGTCCTCGGGGCGCACCTGCTCGGGCCGGTGGGTCGCGAACGACGCGGTCACCCGGGCCAGCTCGGCGAAGCCGCCGACCATGCCGGGGCAGCCGCCGAACACCTCGTCACCCAGGGCGAACCCGGTGACACCGGGACCGACGGCCACGACGGTGCCGGCGACCTCGCGGCCCAGCACGGCCGGACCCTCGATGCCGTAGGCGCCCGAGCGCACCCGCCAGTCGCCGGGGTTGACGCCCGCCGTGCGCACGCGCACCACCAGCTCGTCGGGTCCGGCCGTCGGCTCGTCGACCTCGAGGAAGGCCTCGTGCTCGGGCCCGCCGGGGGTCGTGAAGCCGTAGGCGCGCACGCCTGGAACCTAGCCCGGGGCCAGTCCGGCGCACTGGCGGAGCGCCTCGCGGTCAGCGGCGAAGCGGGTCGCGTCGGGCCCGGTCATCCGGCGCGGCAGGCCGTCGGCGCCGATGCGGGCGGGCGCCCAGTCGGCGCGGGTGACCGTCGCCCGGCC
>JAOPXU010000170.1 GCA_025964985.1 Nocardioides sp. | reverse complement strand
TGGGCCACCAGCGGCGGGTGGGGCGTGGCCTGGGCCAGCCGGCCCAGCTCGCGCAGCTCCTGGCGCAGCGCGCGGGCGTCGGGGTGGCGGGCGGCGGGGTCCTTGGCCATCGCGCGCCGCAGGACGGCGTTGACCGAGGCGGCGACCGGCGACGACTCGACGACCTGGGGGACGGGCGCGTTGAGGTGGCTCATGCCGATCTCGACGTCGCTGCCGGCGTAGGGCGCGGCGCCGATCAGGGAGGTGAAGAGCACGCAGCCCAGCGCGTAGACGTCGGCCGCGGGGGTGGCCGGCTCGCCGCGCAGCCGCTCCGGGGCGAGGTAGGCGAAGGTGCCGGCCACGGCGCCGGGGGCGGTGAAGCCGGGGTCGCGGTCCTGGGCGATGCCGAAGTCGCAGAGGTAGACGAAGACCTCGGTGCTGACCTCGCGCAGCAGCACGTTGCTGGGCTTGACGTCGCGGTGCACGACGCCGGCCGCGTGGGAGTCGCCCAGCGCCCACGCCACCTGCTCGGCGATCTGGGCGGCCGTCGCCACCGGCACCGGGCCGTAGCGGCGCAGGGCGTCGGCGAGGTCGCCGCCGGCGACGTACTGGGTGGCGATGTAGAGGCAGCCGTCGTGCTCGCCGTGGTCGAGCACCTGGACGACGTGGGGCGAGTCGAGGCGCGCCAGCACCGTGGCCTCGCGGGAGAAGCGGGCGCGGTAGTCGTCCTGGCCGGCCAGCTCGGGGGAGAGGACCTTGAGCGCGACCGTGCGGCCCAGGCCGCGGTGCTCGGCGGCGAAGACGACGCCCATGCCGCCGCGCCCCAGCTGGCGCACGATGCGGTAGCTGCCGAACTCCTCGCCGACGGAGGGGAACCGGGCCACGCTCACCTCCTCGACGTGCCGTCGCGCGGTCGCGCAGGCCGGTGAGCGGAGCCTCTCACGCGGGCGCCGGGGCCGGACGCGACGGCTCGCAGGACCCACCCGCGCGAGCGGTCCGCCGCCCCGGCGCATGTGACACGGTGTCGGGGTGACCTCCCAGGCCCGGCGCGACCGCTTCGAGGACGTCGCCGCGGTGGTGGTCGAGCCCGTGCGCCGCTACCTCGCCCGGCGCACCGACGCCGCGACCGCCGAGGACGTCCTGGCCGACACGCTGCTCGTCTGCTGGCGGCGCATCGACGAGGTGCCGCACGAGCCGCTGCCCTGGGTCTACGGCGTCGCCCGGCTCTCGCTGGCCAACGCCGACCGCGGCTCCAGGCGCCAGCGCCGGGTCGCCGGGCGCATCGCCAGCCTCGACCCGCCGGCCGCCTCGACTCCCGGCCCCGGCGACGACGGCTCCACGACCTCCGAGACAGTCACCGACGCCCTGGCCGCGCTGCCCGAGCGCGACGCCGAGCTGCTCCGCCTGTGGGCCTGGGAGCAGCTGACGCCCACCGAGATCGCGGTCGTCCTCGACACCACCGCCAACGCCGTCGGCGTCCGGCTGCACCGGGCCCGCGAGAAGCTGCGCGCCGAGCTGCGTAAGAACGGCGTCGGTGCCGGACATGAGGAGACGACGGAGGGGAGGAAGCCATGACCGACGAGCACGAGCACGCGGAGCACGCGGACCACGACAGCCTGCGCGCGCTGCTGCAGTCCGCCGACCCGGCCTCCGCCCTCCCGCCGGCCGACCCGACCCGGGTGACCCGACTCCTGGAGGACACCATGACCGACCAGCTCACCGACGAGTCCCGCAGCGACGGCCCCCACGACCGAAGCCGGCTGACCTGGCTGGTGGCGGCCGCGGCCGCCGTCCTCATCGCCGGCGGGATGGCGTTCGCGCTGACCCAGGGAGAGGACGACCCTGTCCCGACCGCCGGAGACACGCCGTCGAGCCGAGCCGCCGCCGACGGCGTACCCACCGTCACTGAGCTCACAGCAGCAGGCGGCGGCGCCACGGCCGGCAAGTGCATGACCCCCGACGCCGCACCCGAGGTGGTCGCGGCGCAGACCACGGTCTTCGACGGCACCGTCGAGGCGATCAGCGGCAGCATGGTCACCCTCGAGCCCACGCGCTTCTACGCCGGCGAGGAGACCGACGTCGTCGTCGTCAAGGCGCCCGGCCGCGACATGCAGGCGCTGCTGTCGGCGGTGGTGTTCGAGGAGGGTCAGCGCTACCTCGTCGCCGCCACCGACGGCCAGGTGACGCTCTGCGGGTTCAGCGCGGTCTACTCCGACGACCTCGCGGCCGTCTACGACCAGGCCTTCCCGGGCTGAGACCGGCTGACACGAGAAGGAGACACATGGACGTCGCAGGAGTGCTGCTCGCCGCCGGAGGCGGCTCGCGGATGGGCCAGCCCAAGGCGCTGGTCCACGACACCGACGGCACCTCGTGGCTGCAGCGCGGCCTCGACGTGCTGCGCGGCGCCGGCTGCGACGAACTCCTCGTCGTCCTCGGTGCCGCTGCCGACGAGGCCGAGACCCTCGTGCCCGACGGCGTGCGCGTCGTCGTCGCCGACGACTGGGAGACCGGCATGGCCGCGTCGCTGTCCACCGGGCTCGCGGCGCTGCGCCACGACGACGGCGAGGTCGCCCTCGTCCTGCTCGTCGACCTGCCCGACGTCGGGCCCGACGCCTGCCGCCGGGTGCTGGAGGCGGCCGACGGCCCCACCAGCCTCGCCCGGGCGACCTACGACGGCCGGCCCGGTCACCCGGTGCTGATGGGCCGCGACCACTGGTTCCCGGCGGCCGCGGCCGTCGAGGGCGACGAGGGTGCGCGCGACTACCTGCGCGAGCACGGGTGCGTCGACGTCGAGTGCGGCGACCTCGCCACCGGTCGCGATGTGGACCGGCCAACCTCCGACCAACAGCCCCCCTCGTAGCCTCACGGTGTGACGGCGTCCACACGGTTCGACGGGTTCGACGGGCCCGCCGACGCGGTCGACCGCCTCGGCGCCACGGGCTACCTGTGCGACGACGACCTCGCGACCGTCGCCTTCCTCGCGCTCGCCATGCAGCGCCCGCTGCTGCTGGAGGGTGAGCCCGGCACCGGCAAGACCGCGCTGGCCGAGGCGCTGGCCGCGGCGCTCGACGTACCGCTGGTGCGGCTGCAGTGCTACGAGGGCATCGACGCGACCCAGGCGCTCTACGACTGGGACTTCCCCCGCCAGGTGCTCCACCTGCGCGCGCTCGAGGCGGTCGGTCGCGAGGGCGGCGGCGCCGACCTCGAGGAGGCCGAGAAGAGCCTCTACGACGAGCGCTTCCTGCTGGCCCGGCCGGTGCTGACGGCGCTGCAGCAGAGCCCGGCGGTGCTGCTCGTCGACGAGAACGACCGCGCCGACGACGAGTTCGAGGCGTTCCTGCTCGAGGTGCTGTCGACCTACCAGGTGAGCATCCCCGAGCTCGGCACGGTGCGCGCCGTGACGCCGCCGGTCGTGGTGCTCACCTCCAACCGGACGCGCGAGCTGCACGACGCGCTGAAGCGGCGCTGCCTGTACCACTGGATCGACCACCCCGGCCTGCAGCGCGAGGTCGCGATCGTCCGCTCGCGCGCGCCCGAGGTGTCGGCCGCGCTCGCCGAGCAGGTCGTGGGGGTGGTGCAGCGGCTGCGCACCGACCTCGACCTCGAGAAGCCGCCGGGCGTCGCGGAGACCCTCGACTGGGCTCGCGCCCTGACCTACCTCGGCGCCGCCGAGCTCGAACTGGCCTCGGCCGCTGCGACGCTGGGTGCCCTGCTGAAGTACCGCG
>JAOPXU010000156.1 GCA_025964985.1 Nocardioides sp. | reverse complement strand
CTGGCGATCCAGATGATCATCAACCGCGAGTGGGGCCTGGCGATGAACGAGAACCCGCTCCAGGGCTCCTTCATCGTCGACCAGCTCACCGACCTCGTCGAGGAGGCCGTGCTGCTCGAGTTCGAGGCGATCAGCGAGCGCGGCGGCGTGCTCGGCGCCATGGAGACCGGCTACCAGCGCGGCCGCATCCAGGACGAGTCGATGCTCTACGAGCACCGCAAGCACGACGGCTCGCTGCCGATCGTCGGCGTCAACACGTTCCTGCGCCCCCAGCGCGACGACGACGGCACCCCGCAGCACGTCGAGCTGGCCCGCGCCACCGACGAGGAGAAGGCCTCGCAGCTCGAGCGCGTGCACGCGTTCCAGGCCGCGCACGCCGACGAGGCCGAGACCGCCCTGGCCCGGCTCAAGGCCGCAGCGACCTCCGACGACAACGTGTTCGCGGTCCTCATGGACGCCGCACGGGTCTGCTCGCTCGGCCAGGTCACCGAGGCGTTCTTCGAGGTGGGCGGGCAGTACCGGCGCAACGTCTGAGGCGCGGCCCGGCGGCGTCCTCCTCGCCCCGCGAGGGGAGGAAGGCCCGCCGGGCGCCGCCTAGGGTCGAGCACGGGTCCAAGCAGCGGGCTCGCCGTACGACTGCGGGACGACGTCCGACGTCGCCTGCACGCACCAGACCGGGAGGCCCACCCGTGGCCGCGTCTCCGTCCCTCTCCCGCGCCCTCGCCGAGGCCGCCGCCGACATCCACCGGCACACCAGCCTCCCCGAGACCCTCGACGCGATCGCCCTCGCCGCCCGCGACGCCATGCCCGCCGTCGACCACGTCGGCGTCACCCTGGCCGACGGCAACCACGGTGCCCTCGAGACCGCCGCCGCCACCGACGACCTGGTGCGCGAGATCGACAAGGTCCAGTTCTCCGTGCGTCAGGGCCCGTGCGTCGAGGCCGTCGAGTCCGGCACCAGCGAGCTGGTCGTCCTCGAGGACGCCCGGCACAGCGGCGACTACCACGACTTCGTCATGGGCGCCGTCCCGCTCGGCCTGCGCTCGACGGCCGCCATCCGCCTGTTCACCGCCGACCGCACCATCGGCGTCCTCAACCTCTACTCCACCTCCACCGACGTCCTCGACGACGAGACCCGCACCATCGCCGAGCTCTTCGCCCTGCACGCCTCCTACGCCTACGGCCACCGCCACCAGGTCAGCCACCTCCAGCGCGCCATCGAGAGCCGCGAGGTCATCGGCAACGCCGTCGGCATCGTCATGGAGCGCTACCAGCTCGACCGCGGCCGCGCCTTCGAGTACCTCGTCCGCGTCGCCGCCACCAGCGAGACCAAGGTCCGCCTCGTCGCCGAGGAGCTCGTCTCCGGCTTCGGTCCGCACTCCGTGGAGTAGGCCGGGCGGTACGGGCACGCACACGTCGGTCGAGGAGGTCGCCCTGCGACCGCCACGAGACCACTGCACCGCAGCGTCCGTGGCCGACTCGACCCGCACCTGCGGTCGAATGGTCTCGTGACGCTCCCCAGCGGGAGCTCCTCGACCGACGTCGGGTGAGGAGCCGACCACACGTCGGTTGATCAGCGTTGGGCCCAGAATGGCCGCGACACGAGGAGGGCAGGGTGGCGGAGGTGGGGCGTGTCGCGCTGTCGCGCCGACCCGACGACCGGGTGCTGGTCGTCGACGGCGACGACGAGGTCGAGCTGCCCCTCTCCGACCTCCCCACGTACGTCGCCGAGCGGGAGGCGGACGCGCCGCGGTGGGTGTGGGACGACACGGCCCGGTGGTACCCGCCGCTGCTCGCGGCCGGCGTACGGGTGCAGCGCTGCCACGACCTGCGGCTGGCCCACCACCTGCTCCGGCGGGCGCCCGCGGTCGACGCCCAGCTGCTCCACGGCGAGGAGTCGGACCTGTGGGACCGGCTCGGGCCGACCGTCCCGTCGCACCCGACGCTCTTCTCGGCCAACGAGAGCGAGCACCTGCGCGCCGACGTCGAGGACGCCCGGCAGCGGGCGGCCGTGGCGGCGTCGGCGGAGGCGACCCGGCTCGGGCTGCTGCTCGCCGCGGAGTCGTCCGGGGCGCTGGTCGCGGCCGAGATGACCCACGCCGGGATGCCGTGGCGCACCGACGTGCACGAGCGGCTCCTCACCGAGCTGCTGGGCCCGCGACCGCCGCGCGGCGCCCGGCCCGAGCGGCTCGAGGCGCTGACGGCCGAGGTGCGGACGGCGCTCGCGTCGCCCGGCCTCAACCCCGACTCGCGGCCCGAGCTGCTCGCCGCGCTGCGCCGCAACGGCATGGAGGTCGCCGACACCCGGGCGTCGTCGCTGCGTGCCCTCGACCACCCGGGCATCACGCCGCTGCTGCGCTACAAGCAGCTGTCCCAGCTGTTCTCGACCTTCGGCTGGACCTGGACCGACCAGTGGGTCAGCGGCGGACGCTTCCGGCCGTCGTACCAGCCGGCCGGCTCGACCACCGGCCGCTGGTCGAGCAACGGCGGCGGCGCGCTGTCGTTCCCGGCGCAGGTGCGGCCCGCGGCGGTCGCCGACGACGGGTGGGTGCTGGTCGTCGCCGACGTCGCCCAGCTCGAGCCGCGGGTGCTGGCGGGGATGAGCGGCGACCGGGCGCTCGCGC
>JAOPXU010000154.1 GCA_025964985.1 Nocardioides sp. | reverse complement strand
CGCCGGCGGGGGCCTTGATGTAGCCGAAGCGGATGTTGAAGCCGTGGCCGAAGACCAGGGTGTCGCCCTCGGCGAGGTGGGGCTCGATCGACTCGGCGTAGACGTGGCGCTGCACCTGGTCGGGGGTCAGGATGACGACGACGTCGGCCTCCTCGACGGCCTCGGCCACGGTGAGGACCCGCAGGCCCGCCTCCTCGGCCTTGGCCTTGCTGCGGGAGCCCTCGGCGAGGCCGACGCGGACGTCGACGCCGGAGTCGCGCAGGTTGAGCGCGTGGGCGTGGCCCTGCGAGCCGTAGCCGATGACGGCCACGTTCTTGCCCTGGATCAGGGACAGGTCGGCGTCGTCGTCGTAGAAAATCTCAGCCACTGAGGGCTCTCCTTCGGGTTGGTGGTGCGGTGGGAGTGCGGTGTCAGCCAGGGACAGCCAGGGTCAGCCAGGGTCAGCCGACGTGGGTGGCAGGCGCGACGGGAACGGCGACCGGGCGCAACGAGCGCTCGGAGATGGAGCGCGAGCCGCGGCCGATGGCCACCTGGCCCGACTGGACGAGCTCACGGATGCCGAAGGGCTCGAGCATCGTGAGGAAGTCGGCGATCTTGCCGGCGTTGCCGGTGATCTGCATGGTGATGGCGTCGGGGGCGATGTCGATCACCTTGGCCCGGAACAGCTGGACGATCTCGAGCACCGACCCGCGGGTCTCGATGCTCGCACCGACCTTGACCATGACGAGCTCGCGGGTCACCGAGGACGCCGGGTCGAGCTCGACGATCTTGATGACCTCGACGAGCTTGTTGAGCTGCTTGGTGACCTGCTCGAGCGGCGAGGACTCGACGTTGACCACGATGGTCATCCGCGAGATCTCGGGGTGCTCGGTGGGGCCGACGGCCAGGGAGTCGATGTTGAAGCCGCGGCGGCTGAACAGGCCCGCGATGCGGGCCAGGACGCCGGGCTTGTTCTCGACCAGGACCGAGAGGGTGTGGGTGGTCATCGTGCGTCCCCCTCAGAGGTCGTTGTCGTCGAAGTCGGGCGCGAGGTCGCGCGCGTACTTGATCTCGTCGTTGCTCGTGCCGGCGGCGACCATCGGCCACACCATCGCGTCGCGGTGCACGCGGAAATCGACCACGACCGGGACGTCGTTGATCTCCATGGCCTTGGTGATGGTGGCGTCGACGTCCTCCGGGGAGTCGCAGGCCAGGCCCACGCAGCCGTAGGCGTCGGCCAGCTTGACGAAGTCGGGGATGCGCTTGGAGTGCAGGTCGGTGTTGGAGTAGCGCTCGTTGTAGAAGAGCGTCTGCCACTGGCGCACCATGCCGAGGGACTCGTTGTTGATGATCGCGACCTTGATCGGGATGTCGTTGATCGCGCAGGTGGCGAGCTCCTGGTTGGTCATCTGGAAGCAGCCGTCGCCGTCGATGGCCCACACCGTCGTGTCGGGCATGCCGACCTTGGCGCCCATCGCGGCCGGGACGGCGTAGCCCATGGTGCCGAGGCCGCCGGAGTTGAGCCAGGTGCGCGGCTTCTCGTACTTCACGTAGTGCGCGGCCCACATCTGGTGCTGGCCGACGCCCGAGGTGTAGATGGTGTCGGGGCCAGCGATCGCGCCGAGGCGCTCGATGACGTACTGCGGCGACAGGCCGTCGACCGGCTTGTCGTAGCCGAGCGGGTAGGTCGCCTTGACCCCGGACAGGAACGAGACCCAGCCCTCGTAGTCGCCGGTGTTGCCGGCGTCGGCCTCGGTCTTGAGGGCGGCGTAGAGGTCGAGCAGGACCTCGCGGACGTCACCCACGATCGGGACGTCGGCGTGGCGGTTCTTGCCGATCTCGGCCGGGTCGATGTCGGCGTGCACGACCTTGGCGCCGGGCGCGAAGGAGTCGAGGTTGCCGGTGACGCGGTCGTCGAAGCGGGCTCCGAGGCTGATGATCAGGTCGCTCTTCTGCAGCCCGGCGACCGCCGCGACCGTACCGTGCATGCCGGGCATGCCGAGGTGCTGCGGGTGGCTGTCGGGGAACGCGCCCAGGGCCATCAGCGTCGTGACGACGGGGATGCCGGTGAGCTCGGCGAGGGCGAGCAGCTCCTTGGACGCCCCGGCGCGGATGGTGCCGCCGCCGACGTAGAGGACCGGCTTGCGGGCCTCGAGCAGCAGCCGGGTCGCCTCGCGGATCTGCTTGGAGTGGGGCCGGGTGACGGGGCGGTAGCCGGGCAGGTGCAGCTCGGTCGGCCAGTCGAACGTCGTCATCGCCTGCAGCGCCGACTTCGCGACGTCGACGAGCACCGGGCCGGGTCGGCCGGTCGAGGCGATGTGGAACGCCTCGGCCACCGTGCGCGGGATGTCGCGCGGGTCGGTGACCAGGAAGTTGTGCTTGGTGATCGGCATCGTGATGCCGCGGATGTCGGCCTCCTGGAAGGCGTCGGTGCCGATCATCGCGGCGCCGACCTGGCCGGTCACGGCCACCATCGGCACCGAGTCCATGTGGGCGTCGGCGATCGGCGTGACCAGGTTGGTCGCGCCCGGGCCCGACGTCGCCATGCAGACCCCGACCCGGCCGGTCGCGGCGGCGTAGCCCTGGGCGGCGTGGCCGGCCCCCTGCTCGTGGCGCACGAGGATGTGGCGGATCGAGGAGTCCATGAGCGGGTCGTACGCCGGCAGGATGGCTCCGCCGGGGATGCCGAAGATCGTCTCGGTCCCCGCGGCCTCCAGCGCCCTGATCAGGCTCTGTGCGCCGGTGATCGACCCCGTCGTCTCGGTGCTCATTGCGCTACTTCCCTCTTCCGTGGTGCTCGGGTGGTGCTGGCTCGTGGCAACAAAAAACCCCTCGGCCACGGCGGGCGGCGAGGGGTGACGTGCGGGCTGAACGGATCAGTCGGCACGTCGCATGCGTACGAGAAGGTCGTGGAGCATGACCACACCGTAGCCCGCACCCCCTGGGAGCCGCACCCGAGTCTGCCACGGTCCCACATGCTGGGACGACCATCCCACGATCCGGTCGCGGCGACCGCACTACGCTGCCCCGGTGACCGTCCCGCTCGTCCTGGGCTCCGCATGGGTGCACGCCGGCGGCCTGCCCGGTCCGTCCGGCCACGCCGGCGCCCGACGCCTCACTGCCGACGCGGCTGCGGCTGCGGTTGCGGGGTGACCGTGTCCCCGTCGCTGCCCACCCCCACGCTGACCACCCCGCGCCTGCAGCTGCGCCCGTTCGCCGACTCCGACGCCGACGACCTCTTCGCGCTGCACAGCGACGCGCACGTGCTGCGCTACTGGGACTCACCGCCGTGGCACGAGCCCGAGCGCGCCCAGCGCTTCCTGGCCGGCTGCCGCACCCTGGCCGACAACGGCACCGGGGCCCGGCTGGCGGTGGATCGGGCCGCGGACGGCGCGTTCCTGGGCTGGTGCGGACTGGTCGAGTGGGACCCGACCTTCCGCAGCGCCTCGCTCGGCTACTGCTTCGGTGAGAGGTCCTGGGGCCACGGCCACGCGACCGAGGCGGCACGCGCCCTGCTGGGCTGGGCGTTCGACACCCTCGACCTCAACCGCGTGCAGGCCGAGGCCGACACCCGCAACGTCGCGTCCGCCCGGGTGCTGGAGAAGCTCGGCTTCGTGAGAGAAGGGACGCTGCGCGAGGACTGCGTCGTCGACGGTGTCGTCTCGGACTCCTGGGTCTACGGCCTGCTCCGCCGCGAGTGGCGGCCGTGACCGTCAGTCGCGGCCCTGCCAGGTGGTGAGGCAGGCCTGGTTGCCCTGCACGTCGGCCAGCACCCAGAACGCCGGCGCCCGCTCGTCGCTGACCAGCGTGCCGCCGGCGGCGAGCGCCGCGGCGATCCGCGGCTCGACGACCTCCGGCGGCACCCGCAGGTCGAGGTGCCAGCGCTGGCGCGGCGTCTCGTGCGGCTCGGTGCGCTGCGCCCAGACGGCCGGCCGGGTGCCGTGCGGGTCGTGGACCTCACCGGCCAGGCCGGGCCGCACCTCGTAGTCGAGCAGCGCCGCCCAGAACGGCGCGATCTCGTCCCAGTCGGCGGTGTCGAGGCCGAGCTCGAGCACGCTGAGCAGGTCGGGGCGCGCGGGCGCGCCGAGCCCGGCGGCCGCCGCGCTGATCTCGCGGGCCAACCGGACGTCGCGCTGCGTCGTGCCGCCGGCGTCGTGGCTGCGCAGCCGCACGACGACGTGGCCGTAGGACAGGTCGAGCTCGGGGTGGTGGCCGGCCGCCTCGGCGAGCTCGCCGACCTGCACCACCAGCCGTACGCCGGTCGCGAAGTCGCCCGTCTCGAACCGCGCGTGCAGCGTGCGGAAGAGCAGGCGCCAGTCGGCGAGCTGCTCGGCCTCGACGGCGTGGCCGTCGAGGACGTGCTGGTCGGGCTGGTCGGGCTGGTCGAGGTCAGTCACCGACGGGGACCTCCTCGGTGGAGCCGGCCGAGGTGCAGATGCAGGCCTGGTTGCCGTGGGCGTCGGCCACGACCCAGAAGCCCGGGGCCCGCCCGTCGCTGACCAGGGTGCCGCCGGCGGCGACCGCCTCGCGGACCCGGGCCTCGGCCACCTCGGGGGCGACGTGGACGTCGAGGTGCCAGCGCTGCGGCACGGGCGAGGTGGCGTCGGGCGCCTCCTGGAACCACACGCCGAGGCCGGTGCCGGCGGGGTCGTCGAGCATGTCGTCACCCTCGGGCGGGGCCGGGCGGCCGAGGACGGCGGCCCAGAAGGGGGCGACCTCGGCGTGGGCGCGGGTGTCGAGGGCGAGCTCGACGACGCGCAGCTCGTCGGGGCGCGGGGTCGCGCCCAGCCGTCCGGCGTGGTCGCTGATCTCGCGGGCCAGGCGGACGTCGCGCTGGGTGACGCCGCCGATGTCGTGGCTGCTCAGCCGGATCGTCACCGCCGGGTAGCGCAGGTCGACGTCGGGGTGGTGGTCGGCCTCCTCGGCGGAGGCGCCGACGGCCTCGACCAGCCGGAGGCCGGTGGCGAAGTCGCCGGTGGCGAACTGCGCCTGCAGCGAGCCGGTCAGGTAGCGCCAGTCGTCGAGCAGCTCGCCGGCCACGTCGGCCGGGCTGAGCGTCACCTTGTCGCTGTCGGGGATCGTCATCTCGCCGACCCTGCCAGAGGCAGGGCCTCAGGTCACCCCTCGCAGGCCGGTGAGCTGGCGCCCGGCGGCGTCGAAGTTGGCCGGGTCGAGCCACCGCTCGTGCTCGGCCCGCACGGCGGGCCACTCGGCGTCGGTGACCGAGAACCAGTCGGTGTCGCGGTTGCGACCCTTGGTCACCCTGTGGTGGCGGAAGCGGCCCTCGTGGGTGAACCCGAGCCGGGCCGCGGCCCGCCGCGACGGCTCGTTCAGGGTGTCGCACTTCCACTCGAAGCGGCGGTAGCCCAGGACGTCGAACGCCCAGCGCATCAGCAGGTGCGTGGCCTCGGTGGTCGCGGGCGTGCGCTGGAGGGAGCGGGCGTAGAGGACGCCGGCGACCTCGACCTGCCCCTGAGCCGGGTCGATCCGCATAACGACGTGACGCCGGCCGCCTCTCCCCCGACCGGTACGACGGCCCACGTCTCGGTCACCGGCGCGGCGAGGACCGCGGCGACGAGCTCCTCGGTCGCGGGCACGTCGGCCGGCGGCTCCGTCGGCCGGTAGGTCCACAGCGCGTGGTCGTCGGGCCGCAGAGCGACCGGTGCAGCGCTGCGGCGTGGGCGACCTGCAGGGGCTCGAGGACGACGTACCGGCCCTCGAGGCGGACCGGGGTGGGCCACGGCCGCGCCGTCCACCCGGGTACGACGTCGCCGACGGGCTGGCCGTGGTCGTTCCGCTCGGGCACGCCGAGACCCTACTGTCGGCGGGTGGACCGGCGCTGGCACCTGCTCACTGCCCTGGTGACCACCGCGGCCGTCGTGCTGCAGCTCGTGCTGGTCGTGCAGGGCGGGCGGGTGCTCGACGAGGTCGAGCCGCCGCCGCTGCCGCTGCGGCTGGGCCGCTTCGTCGCCTACTTCACGATCCAGAGCAACGTGCTGGTCGCGGTCACGACGTGGGCGCTGGCCCTGGGCCTCACCCGGGACACCGCGGTGTGGCGGGCGCTGCGGCTGGCCAGCGTCGTCGGCATCACGGTCACCGGGGTCGTGCACTTCCTGCTGCTGCGCCCCCTGCTCGACCTCGACGGCGCGGACTGGGCGGCCGACAAGCTGCTGCACATGGTGGTGCCGGTGCTGGCCGTCGCCGGCTGGGTCGCGTTCGGTCCGCGGGACCTGGTCGACCGGCGCACGGTCCTGCTCACGCTGGCCTGGCCGGTCGCCTGGCTGGTCGAGACGCTGGTGGTCGGCGCGCTCACCGGGTGGTACCCCTA
>JAOPXU010000115.1 GCA_025964985.1 Nocardioides sp. | reverse complement strand
CTGTCGACCCACGACACCAAGCGTGGCGAGGACGTGCGGGCGCGGATCACCGTGCTGTCCGAGGTGCCCGAGCGGTGGACCGAGGCCCTCAGCCGTCTCCAGGCCGCCGCCCCGGTCGCCTCGGAGGCCTTCGCCTCGCTGCTCTGGCAGGCCGTCCTGGGGGCCTGGGACGCCACCGACCCCGACCTGCGGGCGCGGCTGCACGCCTACGCCGAGAAGGCGATGCGCGAGGCGGGCGACCACACCACCTGGACCGCGCCCGACGAGGCGTTCGAGGCCACCGTCCACGCCGCCGTCGACGCGGCGTTCGACGACGAGACGGTGCGAGCCGTGCTCGACGACCTCCTCCAGGTCGTCGTCGACCCGGGATGGACCAACGCCCTGACCGCCAAGCTGGTCGCCCTCACGGTGCCCGGCGTTCCCGACGTCTACCAGGGCTCCGAGCTGTGGGAGCAGTCCCTCGTCGACCCCGACAACCGCCGTCCGGTCGACTTCGACCTGCGTGCCGCCCTGCTGGCCGACGCCTCGCTCGACCACCCCGCGCGCGCCAAGCTGCTCGTGACCTCCTCGGCGCTGCGCCTGCGCCGCGACCGTCCCGAGCTGTTCACGACCTACGACGCGGTGGCCGCCGACGGCGACTCCGCGGCCCACGTCGTCGCGTTCGACCGCGGCGGCGTCATCACGGTCGCCACCCGCCTGCCGCTAGGGCTCGCCGCGCGCGGCGGATGGGGCGACACGACGCTGCGCCTCCCACCCGGGTCGTGGCGCGACGTGCTCACCGACTGGCCGACCGACGGTGCCTTGTCGGCCCTGCTCTCGACCTACCCGGTCGCCCTGCTCGTCAAGGAGGACTGACATGACCCGCGGACCGTTCGACGTCTGGGCCCCCCGCGTGCAGCGCCTGCAGCTGTCGGTGGGCGACGACACGGTGCCCATGAGACGGAGCGACGACGGGTGGTGGACCCCGTCCGGCGCCGTCCCCGACCCGGCCGCGGGCGACGTCGACTACGGCTACGTCCTCGACGCCACCGGGACGCCCCGGCCCGACCCGCGCTCGCGACGCCAGCCCGACGGCGTCCACGGACGGTCGCGGACCTTCCGCCCCGAGAGCTTCGCCTGGAGCGACCAGGCCTGGACCGGCCGCCAGCTGGCCGGCGCGGTCGTCTACGAGCTGCACCTCGGCACCTTCACCCCCGAGGGCACCCTCGACGCCGCCCTCGGCCGGCTCGACCACCTGCGCTCGATCGGCGTCGACCTCGTCGAGCTGATGCCGGTCAACTCGTTCAACGGCACCCACAACTGGGGCTACGACGGGGTGGCCTGGTTCGCCGTCGACGAGACCTACGGCGGTCCGGAGGCCTACCAGCGCTTCGTCGACGGCTGCCACGCCGCCGGGCTCGGCGTGATCCAGGACGTGGTCTACAACCACCTCGGACCCTCGGGCAACTACCTGCCGGAGTTCGGGCCCTACCTGAAGCAGGGCCGCAACACCTGGGGTGACCTGGTCAACCTCGACGGCGAGGGCTCGGCCGAGGTGCGCCGCCTCATCCTCGACAACGTGCTGATGTGGCTCGACGACTACCACGTCGACGGGCTGCGGCTCGACGCCGTGCACGCCCTGCACGACGAGTCACCGACCCACCTGCTCGAGGAGATGGCGATCGAGGTCGCGGCGCTCTCGGCCCACCTGGGCCGGCCGCTCACGCTCATCGCCGAGTCCGACCTCAACGACACCCGGCTGGTCAAGCCCCGCGAGGCCGGCGGCTACGGCCTCGACGCCCAGTGGAGCGACGACTTCCACCACGCCGTCCACGTCGCGCTGACCCGTGAGACGACCGGCTACTACGCCGACTTCGAGCCGCTGTCGGCCCTGGCCAAGGTCGTCGAGCGCGGGTTCTTCCACGACGGCACCTTCAGCTCGTTCCGCGAGCGCGACCACGGCGCCCCGGTCGACACCGACGCCATGCCCACCTGGCGCCTGGTGGTCTGCAACCAGAACCACGACCAGATCGGCAACCGCGCGGTCGGCGACCGGATCACCGAGGTGCTCGACGACGACCAGCTCGCCTGCGCCGCGCTGCTGACCCTGGCCGGGCCGTTCACGCCCATGCTCTTCCAGGGCGAGGAGTGGGCCGCCGCGACGCCGTTCCAGTTCTTCACCTCCCACCCCGAGCCCGAGCTCGGCACCGCCACCGCGGAGGGCCGCATCGCCGAGTTCGCCCAGATGGGGTGGGACCCCGCGGTGGTGCCCGACCCGCAGGACCCCGCGACCTTCGAGCGCTCCAAGCTCGACTGGTCCGAGACCACCGGCGACCGGGGCGCCCGGATGCTCGAGGTCTACCGCCGGCTCGCCCGGCTGCGCCGCGACCTGCCCGAGCTGACCGACCCGGCGTTCGCCCGCAACTCGGTGGAGGTCGACGAGGCCACCCGCTTCTTCGTCCTGCACCGCGGCGACGTCGACGTGGTCGTCAACTTCGGCGACCAGGAGGTCACGACCCCCGTCGGGACTGCCGAGCTGCTCTTCGAGACCGGCGCCGGCGTACAGCTCTCCGGCACCGATCTCCGCGTGCCCGCGCACGCCGGCGCCCTGGTGCGCCGGCTGCCTGCTCGCTGATGAGCGCTCCTGCGCACCGCTGCGTATCCTGACTTCTCCTCCCACGTCCAACGGAATCGGGTACGCCGTGCGCGCCAAGCTGCTGGTCCTCGCCGTGCTCGTGGCGATCCTCGCCGCGACCGGCTGCCAGTCCGGGGGCAGCGGCCCCGACGAGCGGGGCGCCTCGCCGAGCGAGGTCCTGCCGCTGCCGGTCGTGGCGCGCAACGTCATGGTGGTCGTCCTCGACGACGCCTCCGACGTGAGCTGCGCGCGGATGAACCGCTTCTACCCGAAGATCAGCCGGCTGCTGCGCGACCGTGGCACCTGCTTCGAGAACGCCACCGTCACCAGCCCGGCGTGCTGCCCGTCGCGGGCGGTCCTGCAGACCGGCCAGTTCGGCCACAACAACACCGTCCAGCGCCAGATCGACGCCGGCAGGCTGCGCGTGCAGGACACGCTGCAGGACCAGCTCAGCGAGGCCGGCTACGACACCTACGGCACCGGCAAGTACTTCAACGGCATCAGCCCGTGGCTCTTCGAGTCCGGCGAGCGCTCGAGCGGGTTCGTCAGCTCCGACTTCTGGGCGTCGTCGAAGTACTACGACTACGAGCTGTGGGACGAGGAGGCCCAGGAGCCGCGCAAGCCGGCCGAGCGCATCCACGCCACGACCCGCACCGGCATGTTCCTGCGCTCGTTCATCGCCGAGCGCACCGACCAGGAGCGGCCGTTCTACGCCTACGCCGCCTTCAAGGCGCCGCACACCGACAACTCGGCGCCCAACGAGGCGCTGCGCCTGCCCAAGCCGACCCCGGCCAACGCCGACCGGGCCGTGCCGCCGTTCCGCTGGAACCCCGAGGCCGACCGCCGCGACAAGCTGCCGATCTTCCAGCAGCGCATCGCCTCGCGCCGCTACTTCGCCCGCCTCTACGCCGCCCGCACGCGCTCGCAGTACGACGTCGACGACGAGATGGGCAAGACCTTCGACCTGCTGCGCCAGCAGGGCGTGCTCGACACCACCGCGATCTTCTTCACCAGCGACAACGGCTACCACCTCGGCGAGAACGGCTGGGAGACCAAGGGCGACCCCTACCAGGCCTCGATGGACGTCCCGCTGCTCGCCTACCTGCCCTCCGTCTTCGACGCCGGCCAGGTCGACACCCGCCCGGTCGGCCTCATCGACCTCGCCCCGACCGTCTACGACCTGCTCGACCTGAGGGCCCAGCACCGCCTCGACGGCCACTCGCTGCTGTCGGCCAAGCGCCGCAAGGGCTCCTTCTTCGAGCTGCAGAACGAGAAGTCGCGCGTGCTCTACCGCGAGGCCGGCTACGCCCCCGGGCTCGTGCCGACCTGGGCGATGTACCGCGAGGGCCGCCGCTCCTACGTCGAGTTCTACGACAAGCGCGAGCGCCTGCTGCGCTCGGAGTACTACGTCGACCCGCAGAACAAGGTCAACCTGCTCTGGAAGGGCAGCACCCGCCGCCCCTCCCCCCGCGTCCTGCAGCACTTCCGCGTCAAGCTCCGCAAGGGCCGCACCTGCGCCGGCACCGCCAGCCAGGGCTCCCGCAACCCCTGCCCCTGACCTGGGCCGACCGGCCGCACTCCACGTCGGCCGAGGAGGTCGCCCTGGCGACCGTCACGAGACCCCCGACCGCAGGGTGCGGGTCGATCTGGCCCCGGGCCTTGCAGGGGTGTGGCCTCCTCGGCCAGCGTGAGGCCCGGTCGTGCTGACTGGACCCGACGTCGGTCGAGGAGGTCGCCCTGGCGACCGTCACGAGACCACCGACCGCAGGGTGCGGGTCGATCTCGCCCCAGGCCTTGCAGGGATGTGTGGCCTCGTGACGGTCGCTGCGCGACCTCCTCGACCAACGTGTGGACCGGTCGTGCTGACTGGACCCGACGTCGGTCGAGGAGGTCGCCCTGGCGACCGTCACGAGACCACCCGACCGCAGGCGCGGGTCGGCTCGACCACGGACCCAGCGGTGGAGTGGTCTCGTGACGGTCGTGACCGACCTCCTCGACCAACGTGTGGTGCGGTCAGGCCTCGCCGGCCGCGGCGGGCGGCTGCTCGCCCTTCTCGCGCTCGCGACGGTTGCGCTCGTGGCGGGCCCGCTGCTCCTCGGCGCGGGCGCGCACCTGGCGCAGGAACTCCTCGTCGCGCTCGGGGTCTACGGCGGCGGCGCGGCCGGGGCGGTCGTACTCGGGGTACTCCGGGGCCAGCCTCTCGTACGCCGAGGCGCGGCGCGGTCCGCTGGCGGGGCGGCCGGCGACCAGCCAGGCCAGCGAGCCGATGAAGGGGAAGAACAGCACCAGCAGCAGCCACACGGTCTTGGGCAGGTGGCGGATGGCGCCCTCAGGGGTCTGGATGACCTGCACCAGGCAGTAGACCCAGAGGGCGAAGGTCAGGAACCCGAGGAGCAGCTGGAACTTCATCACGCGCACATCCTGCAACGCCGAGGGCGTCGGGGACAGCGTTCTGGCACAAGTGGGCAGAGCCACGCGCCGGCGGTCAGCGGCTGATCGAGGTCAGCAGCTCGTCGACCCACGCGGGCACGAGCACGCCCGCGGGACCCTGCCGGGACTCGTGGAAGAACGAGGTGCCCTCGCTGGGCTGCAGGTTGAGCTCGAGGGTGCGGGCGCCGTGGCGGGCGGCGTACTGCACGAAGCCGGCGGCGGGGTAGACGGCGCCCGAGGTGCCGATGGAGACGAACAGGTCGGCCTGGCGCAGCTGGCCGATGATCGTGTCCATCTCGTAGGGGATCTCGCCGAACCACACCACGTCGGGACGCAGCTCGGTCACGCCGCAGCCCGGGCACGGCGGGAGGTCGGCCATCGGGCCGGTCCACGCCGTCCGGCCGCCGCACGCGCGGCACAGCGCGGAGAACAGCTCGCCGTGCATGTGGTGCACGCGGCTCGAGCCGCCGCGTTCGTGGAGGTCGTCGATGTTCTGGGTGACGAGGTAGAAGTCGTCGCCCAGCGCCTGCTCGAGGCGGCTGAGCGCGACGTGGGCGGGGTTGGGCTCGACGTGGTCGAGCGCCGCGCGGCGGGCGTCGTAGAACTCGTGGACCATCCGCGGCTGGGCCTCGTAGGCCTCAGGCGTCGCGACGTCCTCGACGCGGTGGCCCTCCCACAGGCCGTCGGCGTCGCGGAACGTCGGCACCCCGCTCTCGGCAGAGATCCCGGCACCGGTGAGGACGACGACACGCACCTGCTCAGCCTCTCAGACCGAGGTTGACCACCACGTAGCCGTCCGCTTCCTGCCAGGGACCACCGGTCCACGTGCCCCAGCGGTCGCGCTCCTCGAGCCCGGCCTCGGCGGCCGCGGCGCTGAACGCGTCGAGCCCCGTCACCGGGCAGCCCTCGGGCAGGTGCTCCTCGTCGGTGCCGAACCCGCAGACGACCAGCCCGCCGGGCCGCAGGTGGGCCGCGACCCGCTCGCAGGTCGCGCCGAGGGTGCCGTCCTCGAGCAGCGGTACGACGTTGCCGGCGAGCAGCACGACGTCGTAGCGCTCGCCGAGGTCGAGGGTCGCCAGGTCGGCGACGCGCCAGTCGAGGTCGGGCGCCTCGGCCCGCGCCACCGCGACCATGGCGTCGTCGACGTCGCAGCCGGTG
The DNA here is from genome assembly GCA_025964985.1 of Nocardioides sp. GTDB lineage: Bacteria > Actinomycetota > Actinomycetes > Propionibacteriales > Nocardioidaceae > Nocardioides. The sequence goes on along the minus strand of JAOPXU010000115.1, from coordinate 237 downwards.
ACGTCGTAGCCCTGCCCGGCCAGCCGTACGGCGACCCGGCCGGTCCCGCAGCCCGCGTCGAGCACCCGCGCCGGCGGCGGGACGAGCGTCGACACGAACGTCGCCTCACCGTGCACGTCGGCCCCGTCGGCGGCGAGCCGGCGGAAGCGCTCGGCGTACTCGGCGGCGTAGTCGTCACCGGCCTCGGCGCGGGCGACGTCGCGCCAGCGGCGCCGGTCGGGGTCGAGCGGGTCCTCG
>JAOPXU010000148.1 GCA_025964985.1 Nocardioides sp. | reverse complement strand
CCGCGAGCGCGACGACCGCGACCACGGCGACGAGGGTGGGCAGGACGGGACGGAGCGGCACCGAGAGCACGTGGTCACGCTAGCGGGGCCGCAGGTTAGGGTCCGGCCGTGACGAGGTGGGCGGCGTACGGCGTGGTGCTGGTCGCGCTGGGCGCGGTCCCAGCCGCGGCGTCGTCGCCGCCCGGGCTGCCCGCACCGGTCGACCTCGGCGGCACGCGGGTCGAGGCCAGCAGCAACCCCGACGACCCGACGCTGCTCACCGCCGGGCTGTGGGCCGACACCCTCACCGGTCCGGGAGCGCCGCCGGCCAACGCTCACTGGTTCCGCTACGAGCGCACGATGCAGTACAGCTCGGTGCTGGTCGGCGTGGTCGCCACCTCGCCGTCCGACACGCCGGTGAGCGACAACCTCGACGTCACGGTCCTCGCGCCCGACGGCTCGAGCTGCGCCACCCAGTCGTCGTCCTCGGGCAACCCCAACCCCGTCGCTGCGTTCGGCGTGCGCCTCGAGGTGCCCAACGACCTGCCCGACCGCGAGGACCCCTGCCTGCGAGCCGAGTCGCTCGACATCCGGGTCACCCGCGGTACGTCGACGCTCGAGGGCGACCTGCCGCTCGCGATCCGCGTGGTCGAGGAGGCCCCGGTCGTCTCCGAGGAGGCCGAGCTCCCGGCGGTGGTCGAGACGCCGTCGGTCCCGCTGCCCGACCCCGGGGAGCCGACCCCGCTCGACGGCGGCCGGTCCTTTGACGACGCGCCCGAGCTCGAGCCCGGCCGGACCGTCTCCGACGCCGTCCCCGAGGGCGCCGAGCACCTCTACCGGGTGCGGCTCGACTGGGGACAGGCGCTCGCGGTCAGGATCGACGTCCCGGCCCAGAGCCCCGAGGACGCCGAGGTCCTGGCGGGCGGCACGCCCGACCTGCGGCTCACGGTGCACGACCCGCTGCGCAACGCCTTTGACACCGAGGACGACGAGGGGACCCCCGACGGGGAGTACGGCGAGGAGCCGTCCGGTCTCGCCGACACCACCCGACCCGTCACCTGGCTCAACCGGTTCGACGACCTGTCGATGTCCGTGCCCGGCGACTACTGGGTCTCGGTGTCTGCCGCGCCGCCCACGCAGACCTCGGTCGAGCAGGGTCGCCCGACGATCGAGGTGCCCTTCGAGCTGACCGTCGACGTGGTCGGCGAGGTCGGGGGTGCACCGGAGTTCCAGGGCGTCGTCCTGTCGCCCAGCACCGGTGCCGGCCCGGACGGCTACGACCCGACCACACCCTTCCTCGTCGCGGACGGCGTGTTCGCCGCCGAGGTGTCCGGCACCCCCCGTGCGACCGAGGCCTCCGGCGACGACGTACGCCGCACGGCCGGCCTGGTCGTCGGGGCCGCGAGCCTGCTGTCGCTGGCGGCCGGCGCGGTGCTGCTGCGCCGGCGGGGCCGGGTCAGCCGAGCAGCAGCCAGGTAGCCAGCGCGAGGCCGAGCAGCCCGACCAGCACGAGCACGAGTCCCGGCACCGCCGAGGGCAGCGCGGCGGGCACCGGCGGCGGAGGCCGGAAGGCCAGGGTGGCCGACGCGGGGTGCGGGGCCGTCGGCGCGAGCGGCCGGTACGGCGGTGGCGGCGGGGCGGCGGTCGGGAACCGGTCCGGCACCGTGACCACCCGCTCGTCGGGCGTGGGTGGCAGCACCACCAGGTCGGCCAGGCGTGCGCGCATCGCGGTCGCGCTCGCGGGACGGTCGGCCGGGTCGGGCCGAGTGGCGTCGCGGACCAGGCCGAGCAGCCGGTCGGTCGTGCTGGCGCCGAGAGGCTCCGGCACCGGCTCGTCGTCGACCGGACGACGGCCGAGCAGCATCTCGAGCGCGACCCGGCCCACGGCGTACAGGTCGGCGCTGGGGTCGGGGTCGGCTCCGCGCCACTGCTCGGGCGGCATGTAGCCGGGGGTGCCGATGGCCTGGGTGCCGCGGGTCATCCGCGGCTGGTCGACGGGCGCGGCGATGCCGAAGTCGGTCAGCCGCAGGTGCGGGGCGCCGGTGCCGGTGGGTTCGAGCAGGAGGTTGCCGGGCTTCACGTCGCGGTGGACGATGCCGGCGGCGTGCACCGCCTCGAGCGCCTGGAGCAGCTGGTCGGTGAGCAGCGCGACCCAGCGCGGGGGCAGCGGTCCGTGCTCCTTCAGCAGGTCCGCGACCGAGCCACCGCGCACCAGCGGCATCGTGAACAGGACCCGGTCGTCGACGCCGGCCCACGACAGCGGCGTCACGACGTGGGTGTGGTCGATGCGCACCGACTGCTCGCGCACGAAGCGCAGCAGCGAGCCGGCGTCGGACTGGCTGAGGATCTTGGCGGCCTTGAGCCCGCCGTCGGCGCGGTCGAGGACCCGCCAGATGGTGCCCATCCCACCCGAGGCGACCTGGTCGAGCAGCTCGTAGCGGCCCGCGAACACCTCGCCCATGGCTGGAGGCTAGTGCGTGGGTCGGCGGCTCACGTCAGGCGGAGCACCCGGTTGACCCACGTCGACTCCACGACCATCCCGACCTTCTCGTAGAGCGTCCGCGCCCCGGCCCGGGTGTCGGTCGAGAGCCGCGAGACCTGCGCGCCGTGCTCGCGGGCGACCGCGAACGCGTCGGCGAGCAGGGCGGTCGCCAGGCCCAGGCCGCGCTGGTCGCGGCGTACGGCGACCTTGTGCACGTAGGCGTCGCCGTCGGAGATCGTCACGAACGCCGCCCCGACGACTGTCCCGTCGGGGCCGGTGGCGACGCGCAGGTTCCACGGTTCGGAGCCCGGGCGGCCCCAGGTGGTGGAGGCGAAGTCGGCCAGCGGACGCCGCTCGCGGTCCGACCACTCGAGGAAGGCGTCCTCGAGCACCGTCCAGCAGGCTTCGCGGTCGGCCTCCGACGCCTGTCGTACGACGTGCCCGGCGGGCAGCGGTCGGGCGGCGATCTCGGCGCCGGGCGGCAGCTCGAGGTCCCAGGCGGTGAAGCGCTCGGCGTAGCCCCGGGCCCGCAGCAGCCGGTCACCCGGAGCGTCGGCGAGCACCTGGCCCGCCAGCTCGTCGAGGCCGGCGGTGCGGGCGCACTGCTCGGTCCACTGGGCGATCCAGCGGCCGGTGCCGCGGCCGCGGTGCTCGGGGAGCACGCCGGCGAACGCATGGCCGTCGTCGACCTCGCCGTAGCCGATGAGCCGCCCGTCGGCCTCGACGCCGATCGTGGTGGCGGCGAGGTCGCGGTCCTCGCGCTGCCACTCCCCGACGACGTCGTCGAGCTCGACGGTGACGCGGCCGAGGTCGGCGGTCTCCTCCGCGGCGATGACGGCCTGGACGGCGGGCGCGTCGGCGAGCCCCAGCGGGCGGACGGTCAGCCCGGCCGGGAGCAGGTGGACGGCCCGGTTGACCCACGTGCTGGTGACCCGCATCCCGACCTTCTCGTAGAGGCCGAGGGCGCCGGTGCGGCTGTCGGTGGACAGGGAGCACGCGACCGCGCCGTGCTCGCGGGCCACGGCGAACGCGTCGACCATGAGCGCCTGGGCCAGGCCGCGGCCGCGCTGGTCGCGGCGGGTCGCGAGGCGGGCGATGTAGGCCTCCGGGCCGGCGGCGTCCGGGTCGGCGTACATCTGCACGGTGGCGACCCCGACGACCTCCCCGGCAGCGTCGACGACGACCCGCAGGTGCCACGGCTCGAAGCCGGGCCGCTCGACGACCGTGGCCGTGAAGTCGGCGTAGCTCTCCCGCTCGCGCACCGACCACTCGAGGAAGGCGTCCTCGACGACGGTGTGGACGGCGGGGTGCTCGGCCGGGTCGGCCGCGCGCGGACGGCGTACCCCTCGGGCAGGGGGCGCTCGGCGATGCTCGCGCCGGCCGGCAGCTGGAGGACCCAGCTGGTCCAGCGGACGTGGTGGCCGAGCGCCGCCATCAGCCGGTCGCCCGGGGAGCCCTGGGGGACCGGGATGCCGACGACCGAGGCGCCGCGCGAGCGGGCGAGCTCGCGCACCCACCCCGCGAGCCAGGTGCCGACGCCGCGGCCGCGGTGGTCGGGTCGTACGGCGGCCTCGGCCCGGTCGGGCTCGGAGAACCCGGCGTAGCCGACCATCCGGTCGCCGTGGAAGACCCCGACGGTCGAGGCAGCGACGTCGAAGCTGGGCCGCTGCCAGTCGCCGACGATGTCGGCCTCCTCGATCTCGGCGCGGCCGAGGTCGGCGACCTCCTGGGCGCGGATCGTCTCGAAGACGGCGGTGGCGTCGGCCGGGGTCAGCGGCCGGGAGGTCAGTCCGGGGGGCAGCGGTGCGTCCACGGTCCGGATCGTGGCAGGACGCCAGCGGGGCCGCGACCGGATTCCCGGTCGCGGCCCCGTGGGCGCTGTCTGCTGTCGTGCGGTGCGGGTCAGGCGTTCTTGATCGCCGAGATGTCGAACTCGAGCGTGATCTTCTCGGACACCAGCACGCCGCCGGTCTCGAGGGCGGCGTTGAAGGTCAGGCCCCAGTCGCTGCGCTTGACGGTGGTCGAGCCCTCGAAGCCGACGCGGGTGTTGCCGAACGGGTCCTGGGCCGAGCCGACCTCGTCGAAGTCGATCGTGACGGGCTTGGTCGTGCCCTTGATGGTCAGGTCGCCGGTGATCGTCCAGGTCGCGCCGTCGCGGGAGACGTCGGTGGAGGAGAAGGTGATCTGCGGGTTGTCCTGGGCGCCGAAGAAGTCGTTGCTCTGCAGGTGGCCGTCGCGGTCGGCGTTGCCGGTGCTGACGCTGGCGGCGGTGATCGCGAGGTCGACCTTGGAGGCGGCCGGGTTGGCGGTGTCGACGCGGGCGGTGCCGGAGAACTCGTGGAACTGGCCGCGGACCTTGGTGACCATCGCGTGGCGGGCCACGAAGCCGAGGCGGGTGTGCGCCGGGTCGATGGTGTAGTCGCCGGTGATGTCGGCGATGGCGGTGGTGGCGGCGTCGAACTCGGTCATGGGGTGCTCCTGGGGTGTCGTGACGGGTTGTTGAAGAGTCAATCACCCGTAACGGACCGCGGTCCGCTTCTGTTCCCCACCTCGCCGGACTGGTCTGGACCGGTCGGACAACGCGCAACGGCCGCGACCCCGTGGGGGCGCGGCCGTCGTGGCGCGACGTGGGTCAGGCAGCGTGGCTGATGCCCGCGGACTCGGTCGGGACGAACCAGACCGCCTCCATGTGCGTGCGTCCGGCCTCGTCGGTCACGGGGATCCAGCGCATCTCGAGCTGGGAGCGACGGTCGTCGGTCATGGGACACCTCCTGTTCACCTTCTGTTCATGAACCATAACCGATCTCCACCAGGAGGGCCAGTAGTTGGGCAGATCGGGTCTGCGCCCCCACCGCGACCCCCGAGCGTCGCTCAGCCGGGGTCGAGCGCTCCACTGGCTGTCAGCCGCCGGGCCAGCCGTGCGACCTCGCGCGGCTCGTCGACGTAGACACGCACCTCACGGACCTCAGTGGTCACGCCGCGCACGGTCACCGCGAGCGGGCGGGCGAGCACCAGCTCGATCGTCGTCCGCTTGTCGACGGGCACGGCCAGGACGCCGTCGTCGACCTGCAGCGCACGACCCGACTCGACGCTCCGCTCGCGGACCCGGACGTCGTCGACCGCGTCCCAGGGGGCCGTCACCGCCGGCCGGTGCCGCTGCAGCCGCAGCTCCAGCCCGTCGGCGGTGGCCAGGTGCGGGTAGACGTAGTGGCAGCCGGTCAGGCCGAGGCACCACACCACGCCCCAGATGCCGAGGACGTCGGCGGCCAGGCGCACGCCCTCCCACGGCAGCACCAGGTGCAGCGCGACCAGCTCGACGACGGAGACGAAGGTGAAGCCCCACAGGAGCAGGGCGACCCCGCCGACGTAGGGCACCGGCTCGGCGCCGGTGGGGACGTCGGGGCGCCGGGCGAGCAGGCGCACGAGCCCGACGTACATGCGCCACTCGGTGACGAGCAGGAACACGAAGAACCGCCAGGCACGCCTCACGACTGCTCCTCGATCATCGCGTGGATCTCGGCGAGGACGTCGTCGAGGTCGTCGACCAGCCCGCCGATCCGGTCGGGGTCCCAGTCGGCGAACAGGCCGCGGGCCAGCTCGAGGCGGCCGTCGGAGAGCGCACGGGCGGTCTCGGCGCCCATCGGCGTCGGGGTCACCAGGAACGCCCGACCGTCGCCGGGGTGCGGCTCGCGGGTGACGTGGCCGCTGGCGACGAGCCCGTCGACGAGCCCGGTCATCGTGCGGGGCACGACCTGCAGCGCGTCGGCCAGCGTGCGCTGGGTGGTCGGCCCGGTCTCGTGCAGCACGAAGAGGACGTGGGCGCGGGACTCGGTCAGGCCCTGGGCGGCGAGGTGGCCCGACATGTCGCTGCCGAGGACCACCGTCACCTCGAGCAGCCGGTCGAGAGCGGTGGCGGCGAGGTCGTCCGTCATGTAGTGAGCCCACCTCACTACCTGCCCCGCCGGGCCGAGGCGGTTCTTGCCCGATCCCGGGCAAGAAGTTGCCCCCGGGGTCGTGGCGGGTCACGATCGGGCCGTGCCCGCCGATCCCGCCCTCGTCGACCACCTGGTCGCGACGACGGGGCTCACGCCGACCGAGGCCGCCCGGGTGGTCGAGGACGTCGTGGCGTTCCACGCCGAGCCGGTCGAGGTCTACGTGCGACGCCGCCACGGCGAGCTCAAGACCTACGGCGCCAAGAACCCCGAGATCTTCGCCCGGATCGCCGACGAGCTCGCCTCGCGCGTCGTCGCGGCACCACCCCTCACCGAGCGGCAGCTGCGCCGCCTCGTCTACGGATAGGAACCCCCACCATGTGCGGCATCGTCGGCTACATCGGCACCAAGCAGGAGGCGGCTCCGCTGCTCCTGGAGGGACTCACCCGTCTCGAGCACCGCGGATACGACTCGGCGGGCGTCGCCGTGCTCGCCCCCTCCGGCGTGCGCGTCGCCAAGCGCGCCGGCCGGGTGCGCGACCTGCAGGAGGCGCTGCCCAAGCGGTTCGCCGGCAAGGTCGGCATCGGCCACACCCGGTGGGCCACGCACGGGCCGGCCACCGACGCCAACGCCCACCCCCACACCGACGCCAAGGGTGACGTGGCGGTCGTGCACAACGGGATCATCGACAACGCCGCCGCGCTGCGCGCCGAGCTCACCGACGCCGGCGTCGACCTGCTCTCCGACACCGACACCGAGGTGCTCGCCCACCTGGTCGGCCGCTCGGAGGGCGCGACCCTCGAGGCCAAGGTCGCCGAGGCGCTGACCCGCGTCGACGGCACCTACGGCCTCGCCGTGCTCCACGCCGACTTCCCCGACCGCATCGTCGTGGCCCGCAACGGCAGCCCGCTGATCATCGGCGTCGGCGACAAGGAGATGCACGTCGCCTCCGACCTCGCCGCCCTGGTCCGCTACACCACCACCGTCGCCCACCTCGAGGACGGCGAGATCGCCACGGTGACGGCGTCCGGCTTCACGACCTACCGGGCCGACCTCACCCACGCACCGCGCACCGCGACCGAGCTCGACGTCGACCCGGCGGCGTACGACGTCGCGGACGCGGGCGGCGAGGGCGGCCACATGTGGCGCGAGATGTTCGAGCAGCCGGCCGCCGCCGAGCGCGTGCTGCGCGGACGGCTCGACGAGCGGTTCGGCACCGCCCACCTCGGTGGGCTCAACATGGACGCCCGCGAGACCCGGGCCATCCGCCGGGTCAAGGTGCTCGGCTGCGGGTCCGCCTACTACGTCGGGCAGATGGGCGCCTCGCTGATCGAGGAGCTCGCCCGCATCCCCGCCGACGCCGAGGCGGCCAGCGAGTTCCGCTACCGCGACCCGGTCATCGAGCCCGACACCCTGTACGTCGCGGTCAGCCAGTCCGGCGAGACCATCGACACCCTGCTCGCCGTCCAGGAGATCCGCCGCAAGGGCGGCCGGGTCGTCGGCCTGGTCAACGTCGTCGGCTCGGCCATCGCCCGCGAGGTCGACGGCGGCATCTACCTGCACGCCGGGCCCGAGGTGGCGGTCGCCTCGACCAAGGCGCTGACCACGATGTTCCTGGGCTTCTCGCTGCTCGCGCTGCAGCTCGGCCGGGTGCGTGACCTGTCGGTCGCCGACGGCAAGCGGATCGTCACCGCCCTGCAGGCGCTGCCCGAGCACGTCGAGGAGGTGCTCGCGCTGTCCGACGAGCTCGTCGAGGTGGCCGAGCAGCTCGCGGCGGCCGACAGCCTGTTCTTCGTCGGCCGGGTGCGCGGCTTCCCCGTCGCCCGCGAGGGCGCGCAGAAGTTCAAGGAGATCACCTACCGCCACGCCGAGGCCTACCAGACCTCCGAGCTCAAGCACGGCCCGCTGGCCCTCATCTCGCCGGCCGTCCCGACCGTCGCGGTCGTGCCCCACGACGAGCTCACCGACCGCAACGTCGGCGCCCTGCACGAGATCGCCGCCCGCGGCGGCCCGCTCGTCGTGGTCACCCACGCCGACGTCGACCTCGGCGACGTGCCGTGCCGCCGGATCGACGTACCCCGCTCGGAGCGCGAGCTCGACCCGATCCTGCTCACGCTGCCCCTGCAGCTGCTGGCCTTCCACGCCGCCACCCACCTCGGCCTCGACGTCGACAAGCCGCGCAACCTGGCCAAGTCGGTCACGGTGGAGTGAGGCCCCGCCGGCCTCGGGATTCACCGGCCGGCCGGTGAATCCCTCGCTTGGCCGATGAAGTTCCGTCGGCCAAGCACCAGTTTCATCGGCCCAGGTGGCCGGTCTCGCCGAGCGAGGCCACCCGCCGCTGGCCCGGGTGGGCGTCGGCGACGAGCCGGGTGATGCTGCCCGGCGTCAGGGCGAAGCTGACCGCGCCGACGGACCCCAGCGGCATCCCGACGAACGCTGCCACGACGTACGTCGCCACGCCGCCGTGCGTGACGACCACCGTCGTGCGGTGCTCGGCGGCGAAGAGGCGGTCGACCGCTGCGTAGACCCGGGTGGCGGCCTCGAGCCTCGTCTCCGAGCCCTCGACGCCGTCGTGGTGGCGCAGCGGGTCGTCGCCCGCGCCGGGCGGGTTCCACGGGAAGGTGCCGGGTGGGTGGCCCTCGGCGACGCCGTAGGACTGCTCGCGCAGGTCGGGGTCGAGCACCGGCTCGACGCCGACCGCTGCCCCGACCGCCTCCGCCGTACGACGGCACCGGAGCAGGGTCGAGGAGACGACGGCGTCGACGCCCGAGCCGGCGAGCGCGGACGCGATGCGGCCGGCCTGCTCGACGCCGCGCGGGGTGAGGTCGGCGTCGTACCAGCCGCCGACGAGGCCGTCGACGACGTGGGTGGCCTCGGGGTGGGTGACCACGAGGAGCTCGCGGCTCACCGCACGGGGACGATCTCGCGGCCCAGGGGGAGCAGCGAGACCGGGATCATCTTGAAGCTGGCGATGCCGAGCGGGATGCCGATGACGGTCAGGCACAGGGCGACGCCGGTGAGGGCGTGGCCGATCGCCAGCCAGATCCCGGCGAGCACGAACCAGATGACGTTGCCGACGGCCGAGGCGGCGCCGGCGTCGCGGCGCTGGACGACCTCACGACCGAAGGGCCACAGGGCGTAGCCGGCGATGCGGAACGACGCGATCCCGAACGGGATGGTGATGATCAGGACGAAGCAGAGGATGCCGGCGAGGGCGTAGCCGATGGCCATCCAGAAGCCGCAGAGCACGAGCCACAGGACGTTGAGGAGGGTTCGCACCACGCCAGCCTGCCAGTGGTCCGGCGTGGTGACCCACCCCACCGCGACGAGGAATCGGGTGGTACAAGCCACACGTACTACCGTTGTCGGGTGAACGACCAACACGTAGAGACCGAGCCCCACACGGCGATGCCCACCTTCGCCGACCTCGGACTCGGCGACGCCGTGCTGAAGGCGCTCAAGGACGTGGGCTACGAGACGCCCTCCACGATCCAGGCCGAGACCATCCCGACCCTCCTCGCCGGCCGCGACCTGGTGGGCCTCGCCCAGACCGGGACCGGCAAGACGGCGGCGTTCGCGCTGCCGATCCTCGACCGCCTCGACCTGCGCCAGAAGTCGCCGCAGGCCCTGGTGCTGGCCCCCACCCGCGAGCTCGCGCTCCAGGTCTGCGAGGCCTTCCAGAAGTACGCCGCCCACTCCAAGGGCGTGCACGTCCTGCCCGTCTACGGCGGCCAGGCCTACGGCGTCCAGCTCAGCGCGCTGCGCCGCGGCGTCCACATCGTCGTCGGCACCCCCGGCCGCATCATGGACCACCTCGAGAAGGGCACCCTCGACCTCACCGAGCTGAAGTTCCTCGTGCTCGACGAGGCCGACGAGATGCTCAACATGGGCTTCGCCGAGGACGTCGAGACGATCCT
>JAOPXU010000051.1 GCA_025964985.1 Nocardioides sp. | reverse complement strand
CTCCCTCGACATGCTGCGCCGCAACGGCTGGAAGGGCCACGGCCCCGTCCCGTGGGAGCACGAGCCCAACCGCGGCTTCCTCGTCTGCCTCTCCCTGCTCGCCAAGGCCGCCCGCGCCATCGGCGAGACCGACGAGTGGGAGCGGTGCTCGGAGTTCCTGCGCGACTCCAGCCCCACGGCGTACGACGAGCTGCTGAGCTGACTCACGCCCGGTCTGGGTTCGGCCGCCGCAACGATCGCTTGTAACTCACCGTTCGCGCTGCTTCCCCACCGGTCTACGGGCGGGTGAGTGACGCGAACGGTGAGTTACAAGCAATGGCTGCCCCGTGCTCGGGCCGCGATCGTCCCGGATCAGGACGCCGTCGGGTACTGCTGCCGGTCCCGGATCTCCCGGGCGGCGCGGTCGAGGTGGTCGGGCAGCACGTTGTCGCCGAACCGGTCGACCGTCTGGGCGACCTCCGCCCGGACGCGAGCGAGCGCGACCCGGCGCGTGGCGCCGAAGAAGTCCTCCCAGTACAGGTTGCTGACGCCCAGTCCCTCGGCGATGACCTGCCGTTCCCGCTTGCGGGCCTCCCACAGGACGTCGGCCGCCGGCCGGTCGGCCACCCCGCCGCGCTCCGGTGGCAGCACCTTGACCTTGCCGTGCACCTCGAACACGTGGCGGCCGACCCGGAGGTCGCACCACGCAACACGGCCGTCGTTGCGCTGCACGGGCCACTGGAGGTCGAGCTCGCCGAGGCCGAGCTCGAGGACGAACTCACGGGCGAGTGACTCCGCAGCCGACTGTGCCCGCCCGTCCGCCAGGTCGATGACCGTGCGGACGCTCTTGATGTACGGCCAGTTCGCCATCGCCTCCGCGACGGCGCGCATCGCGTCCTTGGTGGTGAGGCGGCGGCGGAGAGCCGAGTCGGCGGTGACCAGGCCGCCGCGGATGCCGTGCTCGCGCGCCATGTCGACGACGGTGCGGGCGTGGTCAAGCACGGCCAGCCCGTCGACTCTCACGACGTGCTCTTCCGGGTAGCGCGCCAGGTGGTGCTTGACCCGGTTCTTGGTCCAGGCATTGGTGTCGCCGGGCCGCGTCACGTGGACGTGGGCAGCGGCGGGATCGGCCGGGGCCAGGACTTCGAGACCGAGCGCGTGCGCAGCCGAGTCGTGGCTGAGCACCCAGTCCCGCTTCATGGTCAACGTGACGGCCCGTGCCCTCAGCAGCGGGCGCCCGCGCCACGGGTCGAGCGCGTCCCAGACCTCCGCGGCGGCGTACACACCGCGGGTGAGGACCACCCACTCCCGGTCGCGGAGCGCCGCACGGATGTAGGGCGTCGACACACCCAGGTCCCGAGCCTGGTGTGCGGTGATCAGCCCGTGGTGCTTGGCGAGGTGTGCTGCCACCAGGGGCTGCGTGCGCGGCGTCATGCGGGCACCCTCCCGCTGCTGGCTGCCCCGGCGCACCTGCTGGCGGCAAGCCTGTGGACAGCCGCGACGCGGACCGTGCGGACGGTGGCTTGTAACTCACCGTTCGCGTCGCTCACCCGCCCGTAGACCGGTGGGGAAGCGCCGCGAACGGTGAGTTACAAGCGGTTCGCGCCGGGCCGGTACGGCGGGGCCGGGCTAGCGCGACTCGCGCCGCAGGTGCGGGAAGAGGATGGTCTCGCGGATGCCGACGCCGGTGAAGAGCATGATCATCCGGTCCAGGCCGAGGCCGAGGCCGCCCATGGGCGGGGCGCCGTACTCGAGGGCGCGCAGGAAGTCCTCGTCGACCTGCATGGCCTCGGGGTCGCCGCCGGCGGCGAGGAGCGACTGGGCCTCGAGGACGGAGCGCTGGATGACGGGGTCGACGAGCTCGGAGAACGCCGTGCCGCGCTCGACGCCGCCGATGATGAGGTCCCAGGCCTCGATCAGGCCGGGCTCCGACCGGTGCGGGCGGGCGAGGGGCTGGGCCGAGGGCGGGTAGTCGCAAAGGAACGTCGGCTGGAGCAGGGTCGGCTCGACGAGCTCGGAGAGCAGCTCGAGCACGAGCTTCTCCGCCCCCCAACCCGGGTCGAACTCCAGCTCGTGGCGCTCCAGCAGCTCCCGCAGCCGCTCAGCAGACGTCGACGGGGTGACCGCCTCGCCGACCGCGGAAGAGACCCCGTCGTAGACCGGCAGCCAGGCCCACTCGCCGTCGAGGTCGACCTCGCCGGCCGGCGTCGACACGACGCGCGACCCCACGGCGTCGGCGGCGGCTAGGAACATGTCCTGCATGAGGCGCGCCATCGTGAACTGGTCGCCGTAGGCCTCGTAGACCTCGAGCATCGTGAACTCGGGGGAGTGCGTGGAGTCGGCGCCCTCGTTGCGGAAGATCCGGCCGAGCTCGAAGACCTTGTCGACGCCGCCGACGACGGCCTTCTTGAGGTTGAGCTCGAGCGCGATCCGGAGCGTCATGTCCTGGTCGAACGCGTTGTGGTGGGTGTGGAAGGGCCGCGCGTTGGCGCCGCCGTGCACGAGCTGCAGGACGGGCGTCTCGATCTCGAGGAAGCCCTGCTCCTCGAGCGTGCGGCGTACGGCGGACGTGATGGCCGAGCGGGTGCGCACCATGTCGCGCGCCTCCTGGCGCACGATCAGGTCGGCGTAGCGCTGGCGGACCCGCGCCTCCTCGGAGAGGTCCTTGTGGAGCACGGGCAGCGGGCGCAGCGCCTTGGAGGCCATCTGCCACTCCGAGGCCATCACCGACAGCTCGCCGCGGCGCGAGGAGATCACGCGACCGGAGACGAAGACGTGGTCACCGAGGTCGACGGTGCGCTTCCAGGCCTCCAGGGCATCCTCGCCCACCTCGGCCAGCGAGAGCATCACCTGCAGGCGGGTCCCGATGCCCTCCTGGAGCGTGGCGAAGCAGAGCTTGCCGGTGTTGCGCACGAACATGACGCGCCCGGCGATGCCGACGACGTCCTGGGTCTCCTCGCCGGTCTCGAGCCGCCCCCACTGCTCGCGCACCTGCGCCAGCGTGTGGGTCCGCGCGACCGCCACCGGGTAGGCCTCGTGGCCCTCGGCGAGCAACCGCTCCCGCTTCTCGCGCCGCACGGCCTCCTGGGAGAGGTCGTCGTCGGCCGGGGAGTCGGGGGTCTCGCTCATGGCGCCACGCTATCGAGCGGGGATCGGGCCTACGGCAGCACCATCGAGTACGCCGCCCGCTGCAGTCGCCAGGACCGGTGCCGCTCGGGGCCGTAGATCTCGCCGTCGGCGCTCACCCAGAACGCCTCGCCCGACACCGTGACGGTGGTGCCCTGCAGGTGGTCGACGTCGTCGTGGTCGGGGTGGCTGCCGCGGGAGAGGCGGCCGGCGTAGACGAGGCGCGAGATCGGGCCGGTGGCGCGCGAGACCATCACGTCGAGGTGGCCGTCGTCGGCCTCGGCGCCGGGGACCAGGTCGGTGCCGCCGCCGACCGAGGAGCCGTTGCCGACGGCGACCTGGAGCACCTTGGTGTCGAGGTCGGTGATGACCTCGCCGTCGACCTCGACGCGCAGCCGCAGCACGGGCGGCTTGAAGGCGGTGATGGCGGCGCCGATCGGGTAGCCGAGCCGGCCGAGGTTGACCTTGCCGACGCCGATCGCGCCGAGGCGGTGCTTCCAGCGGTGGGCGCGGCGGCTGGCCATGGCGCCGGCGCCGACGTGGACGTTGTTGACGACGACCTCGCCGACCTCGTCGACGATGAGGTCCATCGGGCGGGCGCGGCCGTCGAGGATGACGTGGGCGGCGTCCTCGACGTCGAGGGGGATGCCGAGGCCGCGGGCGAAGTCGTTGCCGGTGCCGAGCGGCAGCAGGCCGATGACGTTCTTGCCGAGCTCGTTGCGCTTGTGCAGCGCCGCGATGACGGCGTGCAGCGACCCGTCGCCGCCGGCGACGACGATGGTGCGGGAGCCGGCGCGGTGCAGGACGCCGTCGAGCTCGCCCGGCTCCGAGGTCGCCTCGACCTCGACCGAGGTGTGCGGGCGCAGGACGGCGAGGGCCCGCTCGAGGTTCTCCTCGTCGGACGTGCCGGCGCCGGAGTTGGTGATGACGAGCAAGGGGTCCACCTGCGCAACGTAACGGACGGTGCCCGGCGCGTTCTTGGTAACGTACGGACGCAAGAGCCCCGGACGCTGTTGCCCGGGGTTCCTTTCGTGTCCGGCCGAGCTCGGCCGAGTCTGGAGTGTGTGCACATGCCCGCCATCGCGATCATCGGCGCCCAGTGGGGCGACGAGGGCAAGGGCAAGGCCACCGACCTGCTCGGCAGCCGCGTCGACCACGTCGTGAAGTTCAACGGCGGCAACAACGCCGGCCACACGGTGGTCATCGGCGACGAGAAGTACGCCCTGCACCTGCTGCCCTCGGGCATCCTCAGCCCCAACTGCACGCCGGTCATCGGCAACGGCGTCGTCATCGACGTGGAGGTGCTGTTCGAGGAGCTCGACGCGCTCACCGCCCGCGGCGTCGACGTCAGCAAGCTCCGGGTCAGCGCCAACGCCCACGTCATCCCGAGCTACAACAAGGCCGTCGACAAGGTGACCGAGCGGTTCCTCGGCTCGCGCCGCCTCGGCACGACCGGGCGCGGCATCGGCCCGACGTACGCCGACAAGATGAACCGCATCGGCATCCGCGTCCAGGACCTCTTCGACGAGAGCATCCTGCGCAAGAAGGTCGAGGGAGCGCTCGACCTCAAGGGCCAGGTGCTGACCAAGATCTACAACCGGCGCGCGCCCGAGATCGACGAGATCGTCGAGGAGCTCCTCGCCTACGCCGATCGCCTCGCGCCGATGGTGTGCGACACCGGGCTGTTCCTCAACCAGCGCCTCGACGCGGGCGAGACCGTGCTGCTCGAGGCCGGGCAGGCGACGCTGCTCGACGTCGACCACGGCACCTACCCGT
>JAOPXU010000039.1 GCA_025964985.1 Nocardioides sp. | reverse complement strand
ACCTTCGTCTGCTTGGCTTTCGCTCGGCCGCGGCCCATAGGGTCCAGCCCCCTCGCACACTTGGGCCGGGCGCGGCATGCGCGTCCCGGGCTCTCTCAACAGGATCTCGTGGGGGCAACGCTACCTGTTGCCCGTCTGTTCCGGGACGTCGGGCCAGGGATTGTCCTGAGAAAACTCAGGACGGCCCGGTCCCAGGCTCACCAGCCGGGGTGCTGGCCCACCAACCGCACGGTGGCGGCCTGGTCGGGGTCGACGTCGACCTGCCCGGCGACCCACGCCTTGAGGCCCAGGCCCTCAGCGAGGTGGAGCGTCGGGTCGACCGAGTCGGGCGGGCAGAGCACGACCATGCCGACGCCGCAGTTGAGCGTCGACTCGAGGTCGTCCTGGCTCAGGTCGCCGACGCTGCGGACCAGGTCGAAGACCGGCTGGGGGTTCCAGGTGCCGCGCTCGAGGGTCGCGCGCAGCTCGACGGGCAGCGAGCGGGCCAGGTTGGCCGCCAGGCCGCCCCCGGTCACGTGGGACATCGCGTGGAGCTCGGTGTGGTCGGCCAGCGCCAGGCAGGCCTTGGCGTAGATGCGGGTCGGCTCGAGGAGCTCCTCGCCGAGGGTGCGGCCCAGCTCGGGGACCTCGCGGTCGAGCGCCCAGCCGGCCTGCTCGAGCAGCACGTGGCGCACCAGCGAGTAGCCGTTGGAGTGCAGGCCGGAGGAGCCCAGCGCGATCACGGCGTCACCGGGGCGGACCCGGCCGGGTCCGAGCAGCCGGTCGGCCTCGACGACGCCCGTGGCGGCGCCTGCGACGTCGTAGTCGTCGGGCCCCAGCAGCCCGGGGTGCTCGGCGGTCTCGCCGCCGACCAGCGCGCAGCCGGCCTCGATGCAGGCCTCGGCGATGCCCTTGACGATCGCGGCGATCCGCTCGGGCACGACCCGGCCGGTGGCGATGTAGTCGGTCATGAACAGCGGCTCGGCGCCGCAGACGACCAGGTCGTCGACGACCATGCCGACGAGGTCGAAGCCGATCGTGTCGTGCTTGTCCATGGCCTGGGCGATCGCGACCTTGGTGCCGACCCCATCGGTCGACGTCGCCAGCAGCGGCCGCTCGTAGCGGGTCAGCGCACTGGCGTCGAAGAGGCCGGCGAAGCCGCCGAGGCCGCCGATGACCTCGGGCCGGCTCGCCTTGGCGACCCAGACCTTCATCAGCTCGATCGCGGTGTCGGCCGCCTCGATGTCGACGCCGGCTCGGGCGTAGGCGTTCTGGGGCGTGCTAGCGGGCTGGGTCACGGTTCCTCACGGGTTGTTGAGCACGGGGAGCGCCTTGCCGTGCGTGGGGGCCTGCAGCGACGTCTCGAGCAGGTGCTTGCCGAGCAGGCTCTCGTCGGGGAGCTCGACGGGGTACTGGCCGGTGAAGCAGGCCTGGCACAGCCGCTCGGTGGCCTGCCCGGTCGCGTCGACCATGCCCTGCAGCGAGATGTAGCCCAGGCTGTCGGCGCCGATGCTGGCCGCGATCTCGGCGGGGCTCAGGCCGTTGGCGATGAGCTCGGCGCGGGTCGCGAAGTCGATGCCGTAGAAGCACGGCCACTTCACCGGCGGGCTCGAGATCCGCACGTGCACCTCGGCCGCGCCGGCCTCGCGGAGCATCCGCACCTGCGCGCGCTGGGTGTTGCCGCGCACGATCGAGTCGTCGACCACGACGATGCGGCGCCCGCGGATCATGTGGTCGAGCGCGTTGAGCTTGAGCCGGATGCCGAGCTGGCGCAGGGTCTGGCTGGGCTGGATGAACGTGCGGCCGACGTAGGCGTTCTTGACGAAGCCCTGGCCGAAGGGGATCCCGCTCTCCTCGGCGTAGCCGGCGGCGGCCGGCGTGCCCGACTCGGGCACCGGGATCACCAGGTCGGCCTCGACGGGGAACTCGCGCGCCAGCTGGCGACCCATCTCGACGCGCGCCTGGTGCACGCTGCGGCCGCTGATGGTGGCGTCGGGGCGGGCGAGGTAGACGTACTCGAAGACGCAGCCCTTGCGGTCGGGCTCGGCGAAGGTGTGCGAGCGCAGCCCGTTCTCGTCGATGACGATCATCTCGCCGGGCTCGACCTCACGGACGACGCTGGCGCCGATGGTCGCCAGGGCGGCGTCCTCGCTGGCGACGACCCAGCCGCGGTCGAGGCGGCCGAGAACCAGCGGACGGATGCCCTGGGGGTCGCGGGCGGCGTAGAGGGTGTTCTCGTTCATCCACACGAAGCAGAAGGCGCCGCGCAGCAGCGGTAGCACCTCGAGGGCGCGCGCCTCGAGCGTGGTGTCGGGGTGGTGGGCCAGCAGCGCCGTCACCAGGCTCGTGTCGTTGGTCGACGGGTCGTGACCCTTGATGTGCAGGTCGAGCTCGCCGTCGTCGTCGGGCAGCTCGCGGACCATCTCGGCCAGCTCGGCGGTGTTGATCAGGTTGCCGTTGTGGCCCAGCGCGATCGAGCCGTCGAACGTCGGCCGGAAGGTCGGCTGCGCGTTCTGCCAGGTGCTGGCACCGGTCGTCGAGTAGCGGCTGTGGCCGATGGCCAGGTGGCCCTTGAGCGAGGCCAGCGTGGTCTCGTCGAAGACCTGCGAGACCAGACCCATGTCCTTGTAGACCAAGATCTGGCGGCCGTTGCTCACCGCGATGCCGGCCGACTCCTGGCCGCGGTGCTGCAGGGCGTAGAGACCGAAGTAGGTCAGCTTGGCGACGTCCTCGCCCGGCGCCCAGACACCGAAGACGCCACAGGCGTCCTGGGGTCCCTGGTCGTGCGGGTCGAGTGCCGCGGTCAACCGACCGTCACCACCGGGCCGGGAGCGGCTGCTCTGGAAGGGCACGTGCCTATCGTAGTAGCCACCCGCGGTTCTGGCCGGATCGCCGAGCGCCCCCGCGCTCGCCATACCCCTGACCAGAACGCGTTCCCCCCGTACCCTGGACCGTCACACTCCGACAACGCGAGGTCCATCGTTTGACCGACGGCTCGTCACTCCCGCGCCCCCAGATCGACGTCACCACGTGGTCCGACGTCGGTTCCCGCGACGCCCTCGACCTGGTGGCGTCCTCGGTGGCGGAGATGATCGGCTTCGAGATCGCGATCGTCAGCGTGGTCCGCGGTGAGCAGATGTACGCCGTCTCGGTCGAGGGCAGCAACGAGGCCACTGCCGCGATGCTCGGCGTGGCCACCCCGGTCTCGATGGTGCTCGCCGAGCTCGAGCGCGCCGACGACTGGGGCCGCTTCCGCTTCGTCCCCCACGAGCGCGTGCAGGCCGACGTGCGCACGATCGGCTGGGTGCCCGACCTCGACCCGGTCGACTCCCCGGACGCGTGGCACCCGCTCGACCTGCTCATCGCCCCCCTCTTCGACGACGTCGGCACCATGATCGGGCTGCTGTCGATCGACGTCCCGATGGGCGGCTTGCGGCCCGGGCCGACCCAGCGCCAGATGCTCGAGCGGTTCGTCGTCCAGGCCGAGCGCGCCCTGCGGATGGCCGTCGAGCGCGACGAGCTGGCCGCCCGCATCCGGCTGGCCGAGGCCGCACGGCGCGTCGTCCGGTTCGCCACGTCGCAGGACGACCTCGAGAGCGTCCTCGACGACTGCCGGCACCCGCTGCTCGACGGCTTCCGCGCCGACTTCCTGGCCATCCGCACCTACTCCACCGGCAGCCTGCCCTCGGCCGGCAGCCCGTCGTCCAACCTGCCCGAGCACCTCGTCGAGACCATCCGCGGCGCCGCCCGCCGCGCCTGGACCCAGCAGCGCGTCCTGGTCGTCGACGAGCGCGGCCAGCCCGACGACTCGGTGGCCAGCCCCGAGGAGTTCTACGCCGCCCTCGAGGCGATGGCCATCGTCGGGATGGGCACGATGATGCTCGTCCCGCTCGGCGCCGGCCACGAGAGCCTCGGCCACGTCATCCTCGGCCGCAAGGACCCCGGGCTGCTGTGGAGCCCCGACGAGCAGAGCGGCGCGCTCGACATCGCCCGCGACATCGGGCAGGCCGTGCTCAACTCGCGCACGCTCCTGCAGGAGCAGCAGATGGTGAGCGAGCTGCGCCGGTTGGCGACGTACAAGTCGCAGGTGCTGAGCACCGTCTCCCACGAGCTCAAGAACCCGCTCTCCGCCGTCTCCGGCTACGTCGAGATCCTCGAGGCCGACCCGTCGATCACCGGCTCCGCGCGTCGCTCGATCGAGTCGCTGCACCGCGCCTCGCGCCGCATGGAGCGCCTGGTCGACGACCTGCTGGTCCTCGCCGTGGTCGAGGACCCCGAGAGCCTCGGCCAGGTCGAGCCGATGGACGCCGTGCCCGTGGTGCTCGAGGCGCTCGAGCTCACCCGGGTCGCCGCCGAGCGCCGCCACCTGACCCTCGAGGTCGACGTACCCGGCCGCGCCGTGCCCGTCTGCTGCGAGCCCGGCGACCTCGACCGGGTGCTGACCAACCTGCTGAGCAACGCCGTCAAGTACACCCCCCAGGACCGGGTGATCTCGCTGTCGCTGGTGCAGCACGACGCCGAGGTCGAGCTCGTCGTCCGCGACCAGGGCATCGGCATCTCCCACGACGACCAGGCCCGCCTGTTCACCGAGTTCTTCCGCTCCACCAACCCCCAGGCCGTCGCGCAGCCCGGCACCGGCCTCGGCCTGACGATCTGCCGGCGCATCGTCGAGCGCCACGGCGGTCGCATCGTCGTCGAGTCGGCCCTGGGCGAGGGCAGCACCTTCCGGGTCTTCCTCCCGGCCCCCTCCGTCTAGCCCACGCCGACCCGGCGCGTTCGTGCGCCGGGTCGACGTCGACCCGGCGCGTTTGTGCGCCGGGTGGGCGTCAGGCGGGAGCGGCGGCGCCGATCGAGGCGCGGGCGATGACGCCGTCGGCGACGGCAGCGGCCTGGGCGCGGATCTCGGGGATGGCGGTCGACTCCCACAGCGTGCCCTTGCGGGGCGGGCCCACGGCGAAGAGCCCGGGGACGGCGCGGCCGTCCTCGCCGACGAGCTCGCCGCCGTCGAGGGTGTCGATGCCGAGGCGCAGCGGGTCGGGGGTGACCAGGCCGCGCTCGCGCAGGGCGAGCAGCAGCGGGTCCGCGCTGCGGGTGATGTCGGTGGCCGGGCCGGTGCAGTTGACGACGGCCTGGGCGGTGATCGGGGTCGGTACGTCGCCCACGAGCACCTGGCAGTGCAGGCCGCGGTCGGCGATCGAGGCGATGCCGCCGGGCAGGACGCTGAGGCGGCCGTCGTCCTCGAACGCGCGGATGCGGGCGGCGACCTCGGGGGCCATCCGGTGCCGGCGCACCTCCCACTCGCGCGCGTGGACGTCGAGGAACCGGCGGCGCTCGGCGAGCGGGAGCCGCTTCCACAGCGACGGGGTGGCAGCGCGCAGGCCGTCGACGACGGCACGCCAGCCGACGTCCTGGGCAGCGGCGGCGCCGATCTGCTCGCGGACGTGCTCGGCGAGCAGGTCAGCGGTCAGCAGCCCCTCGGGCACCGGCTGCACCCACGCCGTCGAGAGCTGCGCGACGTGGGCCTTCGGCAACCGGCCCTGGCGGCTGACCATGACGACGCGGCGCTGCGGGCCCTCCTCGAGCAGGGTGATCACGGTGTCGACGGCGGTCAGGCCGGTGCCGACGACGACGATCGTGGCGTCGGCGGGGAGCACGCGCAGGGCGCCGAGGTCCCACGGGTTGCCCAGGTGCCAGGGCGCGGCGGGCAGCTCGTCGCCGTCGAGGACCAGCGGTCGCGGCGGCTGGTTGCCGTAGGCGAGGACCACGCTGTCGGCGGGGCTGCTCACGTCGTTGGTGCGGATCTCGAAGCGGCCACCGACCGGCACCACGTCGTCGACGCGGCCGGCGCAGATCGTCAGGCGGTGGTCGGCGACCTGGGAGAGCCGGTCCTGCAGGTAGGTCGCGAAGTCGAGCCGCGGCAGGAACGCCTGCGGGTCCTCGCTGCGCCCGGTGCGGCGGGCCCACTCGATGAGGTCGGAGGGGATGTCGGGGAACGCGCTCATGTGGCGTGAGCGGACGTTGAGCAGGTGGCGGGGGTCGTTGGTGCCGTAGGCGACGCCACGTCCGACGATGCCGCTGGCCTCGTGGATCTCGACGCGCAGGCCGGGGTCGGTGCTGCGGCCGAGCAGGTTGATCGCGGTCAGCACCCCGCTGGCGCCACCGCCGATGACGGCGACCCGGTGGTGCGGGGCTGGGGCGTACGCCGTCGCGGCAGGGGTGGGCAGATGCGTGACGACCATGGGGTAAGTCTACTGAGAAAGTTGACTCCGGGCGAACCGCACGTCCTGGGCGCGTCGCGGACGCGACGGACCCCGGTGGGCACGCCCACCGGGGTCTGTCGTCGAGCTTCGTGCCGAGCGTCCGCCGGCGCTACCTCATGTTGCGGGCGCCGGCCTCGATGGCCTCGCGGATGCGGACGTAGGTGCCGCACCGGCAGATGTTGCGGATGGTGTCGAGGTCGGAGTCGCGGATGTCGCGGCCCTCGCGGCGCACCCGCTTGACCAGGGCGACCGCGGCCATGATCTGGCCGGGCTGGCAATAGCCGCACTGGGCGACGTCGCGGTCGATCCAGGCCTGCTGCATCGGGTGCAGGTCGCCGGGCGTGGTCTTGGCGAGCCCCTCGATCGTGGTGACGCGGTCCTTGGGCTTCAGGTCGCCCACCTTCACCGCACAGGGGTTGAAGGCCTTGCCGTTGATGTGCGAGGTGCACGCCTTGCACACGTTGATGCCGCAGCCGTACTTGGGGCCGGTGACCCCGAGGAGGTCGCGGAGGACCCAGAGCACGCGGACGTCGTCGTTGACGTCCACGGTCACGGGCTTGCCGTTGAGGATGAAGGTCTGCTTGGGCATGTCGTCGAGTCCTTTGGTTCCAGCGCCGTCAGCGGGCGAGCTTGAGGCCGTTGGTGGGCGAGGCGGGCACGGGGGGCACGAACGACTTCGGCTTGAAGGAGATCTCCCCGTGGTTGATCGGGAAGAACTTCGGCAGCGTCTTGGTCGCCCGGGCGTAGGCGCAGGCCACGGCGGCTGCGGTCGAGCCGACGGCGGCCTCTCCCGCGCCACCCGGCGTCTGGCTGTCGGACTTGATGATGTGGACCTCGACCTTGGGCGGGACGTTCCACTGGCGCGTGTAGAAGTAGTTGTCCCAGCTCGCCTCGAGGAACTGGCCGTTCCTGAGGTGGTTGCTCGCGGTGAGCGTCATGGCGATTCCGTCCATGGCGCCGCCCTGCATCTGTGCCTCGAGGCCGCGCGGGTTGATGACCAGCCCGGCGTCGACGGCGATGACGAGCTTGGTGACCCGGGGGCCGGTGACGGTCTCGGGACCGAGGTCGCGGTTGACCGTGCGGGGGCGGCAGTCGATCTCGGCCAGGATCGCCGTGCAGCCCTTGTACTCCTTGTGGATCGCGATGCCCTGGGCGGTGCCGGCCGGCATGGCACGGCCCCAGTTGCCCTCCTCGGCGACCTTGGCCAGCGCCGCCTTGACCCGGTCGTTCTTCAGCATCTCCATGCGGAACTCCAGCGGGTCCTTGCCGAGCTCCTTGGCGATCTGGTCGATCGTCAGCTCGGCGGCGACGCAGGTGTCGGGCGAGTAGATGTTGCGCATGCTGCCGGTGACGAACTTGTCCTCGAACTCCAGCGGCTCGTTGAGCAGCTGGGTGACGAGGCCGAAGTTGTAGGGCAACTCCTGGGTGAGCGTGAAGATGCTCTGCGCGAAGCTCAGCCCACCGAGACCGATCGGGTCGAGCTCGTCGGCCTGCGAGGTGATCATCTCGCCGAGGCCGTGGCTGAAGTCGGTCGTGACGCTCGTGTGGCGCTGCTCGAAGCTGAGGACCTGGCCGTTGAGCACGGTGGCCCGGACCCGTGAGGTGGCCATCGGGTGCAGGCGTCCCTGGCGGGGCTCGTCGGCGCGGTGCCACATGAGCTTGACCGGCACGCCCATCGCCTTGGAGATGCGGGCCGCCTCGATGGCGTGGTCGCCGAAGAGCTTGTGGCCGAACGAGCCACCACCGGTGATGACGTTGACCTTGACGGCGTTCTGCGGCAGGCCCACGGCCTCGGCCACGCGCTGCTGGGCGAGGATCGGGACCTTGAGACCGGCCCAGATCGTCGCGCGGTCGGAGCGGACGTCGGCGATGGCGGCGTAGGGCTCGAGCGCGGCGCTGCTGCGGAAGGCGAACGCGAAGTCGGTCTCGATCGTCTTGGCGAGGACCGGCACGTTGGGCACGGCCATCGGCAGCTCGCCGGCGCGCAGCTTGTTGAGCACCGTCGCGTCCGACATGCCGGCCACCGGGCCGGGGTTCCAGTCGACGTCCATGGTGCGGATGGCGTCGATGCACTGGCCGAACGTGTTGGCGCGCACCGCGATGCCCGAGGGGACCTGGGCCACGTGGGTGACACCCGGCATCCGCAGGATCGCGGCCTTGTTGTTGAGGCGCTTGGGCGTGCCCTGGTGGTCAGGGGCGCGACAGACCATCGTCGGCTCGGCGCCAGGGACCTGGAGGTCGGTGGTGAAGTCCTTCTGGCCGGTGACCGCGGCGCGGGCGTCGGTGCGGTTGCGGGGGCGGCCGATGACCTTGAACTTCTCCTTGGGCCGCAGCACGACCTCGATCGCCTCGACGACCTGGCTGGCCGCGTCGGAGGCGAGGTCGCCGTAGGTCGCCTGGTTGCCGAGCCCGTCGCTGACCACGCCGCCGGTGGTGAACAGCCGGTCGGCGGTCGTGCCGAACATGATCGCGGCGGCCTCGAGCAGCCTCTGGCGCGCGACGGCCGCGGCGACGCGGATGGGCGTGTAGGTGGAGAAGGTGGTGTTGGAGCCACCGGTGAGCTGGTTGAGCAGCAGCTCGGGACGAGCCGGCGCCAGCGTCACGTCGACCTTGTCCATCGGCAGGTCGAGCTCCTCGGCGAGGATCATCGCCGTCGAGGTGATGATGCCCTGGCCGACCTCCATGCGGGGGATCGCGAACTTGGCGCGGCCCTGCTTGGTGATGGTGACCGTGATCAGGTTGGCCGTGGGGGCGGCGGAGTCGGTCTGGAGGTCCTCGAGGTCGTAGAACTCCGGGATCTGCGGGCCGGACGGGACGGCGGCGCGAGCCGGCCGGGCGCTGGCCATGTCGGCGGCGACGACGAGCGTGGAGCCGGCCATCACGTAGCCGATGAACTTGCGGCGGTCGAGCCCGGCGAACCTGTCGTCCGGGTCAGTGCCGTTGTGCACGTCGCTGGACGGGCTGCCGGCGGCGCGACGGGACGTCTGAGTCATCGTTGATCCCCATGGTGTGTGAGCGACTCGGACACTTGCCGTCCGAGAGAGCGGCGCTCGTACCTCTACTGTGACAGCCGCCACTAGGGCGCACCATGACCCCGGTGCCCACCGTTGCCCCGATGTGATTGTGCACAGTGCACCGGATTTCACCCCGAAGGGTGCCTTTCAGGGGCTGGTGGTGGGCCCGAGGCCCATCCGGGCCGCCCTGAGGGCGAGATCGAGCTCGACCGGGGGCGCGTCGTCGGCCAGCCGTACGCCGGTCACCTCCGTCACCCGGCGCAGCCGGTTGACGACGGTGTTGCGGTGGCAGTGCACCGCCGCGGCGGTCCGCGTGGCGGAGCCCGCGTGGGCCACCCAGGCGGTCAGCGTGGCCAGCAGTGCCTGCCGCTCGGCGGCCGGCAGTCGGTCCAGCGGCTCGACCCAGCGGGCGATGAGCCGGGCGGCGGTCTCGGGTGAGTCGAGCAGCAGCGCCTCGGGCAATCGCTCGTCGAGGGCGGCCAACCCCGGGGTCGTGCCCTGGGCGCGCAGGGCGAGCGCCGCCTGCCGGTAGCCCTCGTCGACCGAGCCCAGCCCGACCACGACGGCCGACACCCCGACAGGCACCTTGGCCTCCCGAGCCACGGCGTCGAGCGCGGCGCACGCCTCGACGGTGCTGTCGTCGCGCAGGGCCACCAGGCCCACGACACCCTCGGTGCGGCGTACCCAGGCAGTGGCGTGGGGCGACAGCCGCTCGTCGGCCACGCGCCGGTCGAGCCGGGACGCGACGACCACGAGCAGCTCGGCGGCCAGCGGCAGGTCGAGGCGCAGGGCGGCGTCACGGGCGAAGGTCTGGTCGTGGCCGCGTCCGGTCAGCAGGCCCTCCCACAGCTCGGCGCGCTGCTGCTCGTCGGCGCGCACGACCGCACGCTCGTGGGCGTGGTAGGCCGTCGCGACCTGAGCCGACGTCGCGTCGACGACCTCCCACAGCTGGGTGCCGATGTCGCGCAGCGCGGCGGCGTCGAGCACGTCCTCGCCGCGCTCGATCAGGTCCTCCCAGATGAGCCGGCCGCCCATCCGGAACGACCGGAGCACGTCGTCGAGCGGCACGCCCTGCTCGGAGCGGCGCCGGCCGGTGGCGCGGGCGGCGTCGTAGGACGGGTCCTGGTCGTTCTGGTGCGGCCGGACCCCCGAGCTGACGGCGTCGGCGAGCAGCTCGAGGATGCGGCTGACGTTGGTGACGCAGGAGTGCCGCAGGTCGGCGCGGGACACCCGGTCGAGGCGGTAGACGGGGTTCTCGCGCTGGATCGTCTCGACCAGGCGGTCGCTGATCGGGTCGAGGCGCTCGCGCTGGTGCCGGGCCAGGAAGTCATGCGTCGCTGCGCGCACTTTCCCGGCCCCCTGTTCTTCCTGGCCGGTCCGGCTAGAGGGCGCCGAGGTTGCGGAGCAGGAACGACTCGGCGAGCACGACCTTCTCGAACTCGGCGAGGTGCAGGCCCTCGTTGGGGCCGTGGGCGCGGGTGTCGGGGTCCTCGACGCCGGTCACGAGCACGCTGGCCTCGGGGAAGGCCTCCAGGAACTCGGCGATGAACGGGATCGACCCGCCGACGCCCATGTCGACCGGCGCGGTGCCGTCCCAGGCCTCGGCGAACGCCGCGCGGGCCGCCTCGTAGGCCGGGCCGGTGGCGTCGATCCGGGTGGCTGCGCCGGTGTCGACGACGGTCAGGGTGTGCTCGGCGCCCCACGGGACGTGCTTCTCGACGTGGGCGCGCAGGCACTCGACGGCGTTCTCCGTGGTGTCGCCGGGGGCGATGCGCAGGCTGATCTTGGCGCGGGCCGCGGGGACCAGGGTGTTGCTGGCACCCTCGACCTTGGGCGCGTCGAGGCCGGTGATGCTGAGCGCCGGCTTGGTCCACAGCCGCTCGACGGCCGAGCCGGTGCCGATCCACTCGACGCCGGGCACGGCGCCGGACTCGGCGCGCAGCCGCTCCTCGGGGTAGACCACGTCGGCGGCGGGGCCGGCGTGCAGCCCGGCGATCGCGACGTCGCCGGCGTCGTCGTGGAGGCTCGCGATGACGCGGCTCAGCGCGATGATCGAGTCGGGCACGAGGCCGCCCCACATGCCGGAGTGGACGGCGTGGGTGAGGGTGCGGACCTCGAGGTCGGCGCGGACCAGGCCGCGCAGGCTGGTGGTGAGCGCCGGCTCGCCGATGTCCCAGTTGGCGGAGTCGGCGATGACGATGACGTCGGCGCGCAGCGCCTCCTGGTACTCGGCGAGGAGCGCGGGGAGGGTCTCGGAGCCGATCTCCTCCTCGCCCTCGATGAACATGGTGACGCTGACCGGCAGGTCGTCGCCGAAGACGCGCAGCGCGCCGAGGTGGGCGGCGATGCCGGCCTTGTCGTCGGCCGCGCCGCGGGCGTAGAGGCGGTCGCCGCGCTCGGTCGGCTCGAACGGCGGGCTGTCCCAGTCGGCGTGGTCGTTCTCGGGCTGGACGTCGTGGTGGGCGTAGAGCAGCACCGTCGGAGCGCCCTCGGGGCCCGGCTTGTGGGCGATGACCGCAGGAGCGCCGCCCTCGGCGCTGACGATGTCGACGCTGGCGAATCCCTCGGCCCGGAACAGCTCGGCCACGGCCTCGGCGCTGCGCTGCACCTCGGCGGAGCGCGCGGGGTCGGCGCTGACGGACTCGATGCGGACGAGGTCCTCGAGGTCCTGGCGGATCTGGGGCATCAGCTCGGTCACCCGGGCGCGGATCTGCTCGCTCATGCCCGTCACGGTAGTCCCCGGGGAAATGGCTCCCCGGGCGGGCCGACCGGGCCGGATCAGCCCAGCGGGAGGTAGAGCGAGAGGTCGGTCCGCTCCCCCGACGCGATCACGCGCGCGTCGGTCAGGGCGTCGACCCAGGCCAGCGATCCGGTGGCCAGCGCGATCCACGTCTCGCCGTCGGTCTCGACCACGGCGGGCGGGGTGCCGCGGGTGTGCCGGACGCCGGGGACCACCTGCACCGCGGCGTACGGCGGCACGCGGACCTCGACGGAGTGGCCGGGCGCCTTGTCCTCGAGCAGGGCGAGGTAGTGCTTGACCAGGAGCCGCACGTCGCCGCGCTCGGGAGCGCCGGCGGACAGGCGCTCGGAGGCGGCCTCGACTGCGAGCGGGTCGGCGGGGCGGAGGCGGGCGGACACGTCGTCCACGTTAGCCAGCGGGCCGTACGACGTCGCCCGCGGCACCGCGCGCGGCCAGGTCGAGCACGGCGGCGGCGACCGGCCCGGGCT
>JAOPXU010000414.1 GCA_025964985.1 Nocardioides sp. | reverse complement strand
TTCGTCGACGGCGTATGAGGGGCCCTCGGAGGTTGACGTTTGCGTGTTGTGACTGGCCTCGGTGACTGCTCCTTGCCGGTGTTCGAGGTACCGGCGCCAGGCCGGGTCTTGCCGGATTCGCGCCGGTAGCTGGGTGCCTAGTTGGTCAGGGGCGGTGAGGATCTCGAGCCGCCAGGTGAGGGTGGCGGCGGAGTCGCGGGCGTCGTGGAGCCGGCCGCGCTTGGCCGCGTGGTCAAGAAGGCCGATGGGGTCCTCGTCATCAGCGGCAGCGTGGACGAGTCGTTGCTGCAGGGTCGGCCAGGCGGGCTGGTCGGTGATGCCAGGAGCGAGCTGCTCGGCGTGTGCCGCGACGGCTTCGATAGCGTCTGGTCCGACGACTTGCGTGCAGGCCAGGTTCAGGGCGTCGTCGTAGCGGTCGCGGGCGTGAGCGAGCAGGGTGGTGGGGTCGTGGGCGGTCTGAAGTTCGGTGGTGGCTGAGGTCGCGGCGCCGTCGTTGTCGAGGATCTGCTCGAGGGTCTCGCGTGCGGTGGTGGGGTGGATGGCGTCGGGGTGGATGAGCTCGTGGGCATCACCGGTGGTAGCACCGGCGGGCAGGTAGGCGTGGTTGGCATGCCGGCCGCGGGTGAGCATCGTGTAGAGGTCCTGGCGGCTCATGGAGATGCCTGAGCTGCCGGTGCTGCTGGGGACGAGTCCGTGGACGGTGTCGACGGTGATGCCTTGGGCGGTGTGGATGGTGGTGGCGTAGCCGAGCTCGACGGATGCTTCGACGTAGTGGCGGGGGAGGTGGGCGTGTAGTCCGTTGGTGGCGTGGGTGACATCGAGGGCGCCGTCATCGCGGCTGCCGGTGATGTACCAGCGGTCGCCGTTGGTGACCCAGTCGGTGGCGGAGATACGGAGGTGCCGGTCGTTGGTCCGGCTGATCACGAGGTCACCGACACCGGCAGTGAGGCCGTCGGCCAGTGCGGTCGTCGGTCTGTCAGCGTCGGGGTGCAGGAGGATCTGGGCCCGTTGGTTAAGGTCGTGGACCTGGTCGCGGGTCGGGGCCAACATCAGGGTATCTAGGCCGTTTTGGCGGTCGTGGTGCCAGGCGTTGAGGACGTCGTCGGGGACTGACAGATCGTCGCCGACGTGGACCCGGTTGTGATCGAGGTAGAAGTTCAGCGCGTCGAAGTCTCCGTTGCGGAGCAGGAGGGTGGCCTCGGCTTCGGCGGGGTTGGTGAACCGCATGAGCTCGTCGAGGCGGACGGCGCCGTGGCGCTTGGTGATGTCGCGTAGGAGTCCGCCGGAGCCGATCGCGGCGAGCTGCTGGTCATCACCGACCAGACGGGTAGTCGCACCTTGGGTGGTGGCGTGGTGGACGACCTGGTCCAGGGTCAGGGTGTCGGCCATCCCAGCTTCATCGACGATGACCAGGGTGCTGGCCCCGATCGATGCGACCCACGGCGGCAGTTGTTCGGGGTGTCCGGGGGTGGTGGTGTCCAGGGTGTGGGTGAGTTTGGCCAGGGTCTCGACAATGAAACTGCGGCCACCGTTGACGGTGCCGAGAGCCTCGGTGAGCGCGCCGGCGGCAGCGGCGGAGGGTGCCAGAGCCACGACGTTCCCGCCGGCCTCGACCCACGCCGTGGCCAGCGCGCGCAGGGCGGTGGTCTTCCCGGTCCCGGCGGCAGCAATCGCGAGTTGGACCCGCTTGCCGGAGGTGGCCATGTCCTGGACCAGGGTGGCTTGGCCGCGGTTGAGGGGGGTCCCGTTAGCGGCGGCTTCGAGGATCGCAAGGCGTCCATGGCGATCAGGAACGACCGGCGCCCCGCCTTTGGCGGCGTGGGTCAGGAGCCGTTGCTCGGCGGCAAGGATCCGGGTCGAGGTGAACCGTTCCGATCCGTGCACGGTGTACACCGAGCTGCCATCGACACGGCGCAGAGCTGGGTGCGGGGTGATGTCGAAGTCGGCTTCTGCCGGTCCCGCCAGCGACACCGAGTGCACCGACACAGCGGCGTCCACGAGCTGCTGGGCGAGGGCGACGGGGTCGGTCACTATGACCCCGGCGGTCCGGATCTGTCGTTCGGCTTCGGCGCGGACATGCCAGGTCTGCCACGTCGCGCGACGTTGCTCGAGCTCGCCGACGACTTTTGCTGCGGTGGCCTCGATCCACGCCGCGTCGAGGCTTCGTGTGTGCTTGGCCGGTGGGGGAGTGAGCGCCCGGTCGACCATGGCCTGGACTCGGTCCGGGTCGCCCAGGACCTCGACGGCTTGGGTGCGCCAGGTGTCGCGTTGGTTGGACTCGGCGTGTGCGGAGTGCTTGGGTTGGCGGGTCTGCAGGTTGGCCTGCTGAGCCAGGTGCAGGGCCTCGACCGGGGTCGGCGGGCGCCCGTGGTCGACCCGAAACTGAGCGGCGAGGTCGGTCTGTGCGATCACGACCTGCTGACGCCTGGTCGACCACCGAGCCAGCAGATCGGGCTCGACCCCGATGATCTCGCGGACTGCCCGTTTGGCTCCGCGTAGGTGCCCGCCGGTCGTGGGGCGGTCGGCGAACCGGACCCCGAGGGCCTTGGTGAGGTGGTGCTCCAGGCGGGTGTTGTAGGTCTCGGAGGCGGCGACGTTGGCCTTGAACAGGACCCTGCCGTCGATTGCCAACCAGCGGCCGGGTGTGGGGTTGCCGTGCTCGTCGGTCTCGAGGGTCTGGACCTTGTTCGCGACGGCGACGTGGGTGTGGAGGTCGGGGTCACCGGCGCGAGAGTCCCGATGGGTGAACGCCGCAGCGACCAGGCCGGTGGTCTGCACCTGGCGGACCCCGCCGGCCCCGGTGCGGGTGTACAGGGCGTGGTCCTCGATGAACCTCAACGCATCAGCGACCGCGAACTGATGGGCGTGCTCGATCATCGCCGCGGTGTGCGGATCCGCCACAGCCCACAACGCAGAGACAGACTTCACCGGCGAGAACGTCAGGTCATAGCCCGCGACGGCGGTCGTCCGGGGTCGGGTCTGCTGGGCCAGGTACCCGGCGAGCTCGCGCTCGGAGGTGGGCTCGCGGTGGTGGTCGGCGGCGAAGAACTTGAGGGCGACCTCGGTCCGGATCCGGGCCCGCACCTGCGGCGTAACAGGGGCGTCGCCGTTGGACTTTGCGGCCTCAGCGACGCGGTGGGCGACCTCGATCTGCAGGGGGGTGACGTCGTTGGTGTGTACGGCGTACGGCTTGCCCAACCACCCCGCGCGGACGCGGTCCCGGGCGTCCCCGCGCAGACCTCCCGCAGCCACCTGGACGTCCGTGCGGGCGCCGTACTGGGCCTCGAGGTCATCGACCAGAGGGTGCATCCCGAGACCGAACAGGTTGAACATCTGCTCCGCCGTCACCGCATCGCCGACCTCGAGGCCAACGATGCCGGCCATCCCCGTACCGACCCATGTCCCGGGTGATTCGCCCCTGGCCCCGTAGTAGTCCGCGAGCCCCGAATGACCCTTGTCGGTTGCGTCGAGGGCAGCGACCTGTCGGGTCAGGTACTCATAGCCCGACCCGGCCGTCAGCTTGTGAACCGTCATCACCATCTCGCTTAGGTAAGGCAGGAACACCCCTCCTGGCGATCACGCTCCGCGAACTTTCTCCGCCAGTGCATGAGGTGTGTGGGAGTTGGTCTCCGGTTCCTGGGGTCTGATGGTCGACGATCTGGTTGCTGCGATGCGGTGCGTCGGTAGCCCGGCGCGTTGGTCGGGTAGGACACGCTGTTTTGGTCATGGTCTTTGGGTGGCCTGGGTAGCGCGAGATGTCTCGCGACTCCGTAGTCGGATGGTGGCCATACGTGGGCGTGCCGCCCCATGACCGCCGGGTGGCGCGCGACGGTCGCTGGCGACCTGCCGGCTCATCCCCCATACGCCGTTGCTGGCGGGTCTAAATTTGTCCGCAGAAAGTACAGGCCCGAGCGTCGCGACCGCTCGCTGGTCGCGTATTGGTCCTCAAGAGCTTTGAGAAAGCCCAAGCACCGATGGTCCTCTCAGAGGCCGAACGCCGCTGCCAGATCGGGAGCCTCCGCGCCCTGGCCGAGGGGCTCCACACCCAGCACCTGGCAGATGTAGCGGGTGAGCGAGTAGTGCGTAAGCGGTGTGTCCACGACCTCGCCCGACAGCGCTGGTGTCAGGACGGATGTCAGGACCGTGTTGTCAGCCGAGCGGTCGTCTTCGTCCGCGGTCACCACCACCACGAGGTGGCCGCTGGTGAAGTCGTGGCTCTGCAGCACGGGGCTGAGCTGCTGCTCGAGCCAGGTGTCAGCTTCAGCCAGCGTGCCGTCGTGGGCGTCATGTTCGAGGTTGGGGATGAGGAAGCCGACGTTGGGGAGTGCGTCGTCCCCGACGTCTCGAGCAAACTCCTCCAGCCCCACGTCGCCTGCCAGGCATGCCTGGCGTCCCGCGGTGAAGTAGACCCACGCGTTGTGGCGGACGGCGTACAACGGGACACCGACGGCCTGGTCGGGATCGTCGTAGACATGGCACGGCTGCGGCATCGACTCGGCGTAGGTCGCGGCGGTCTTGCCGACCGCAACTGCTTGGTCGAACACGGAGGTCGCTGAGCCCACGTCTTGCGCATGGGCCTGGGGCGCCTTGTCATCGGAGATGCCGAAGGTGGAACCGCCGGCGATCGCAAGGTAGTTGGGCTCGCTGGGGTGCGTGATTGCCGTCCAGCGGGTGGCGTAGCCGTATTTGTCCGATACCTGCGCGAGGAACGGCATCCCCTCGCGCATCTGCTCGAGCGTGTGGTTCTCCTCGATGACGACCAGCACCTTGCTGGCAGCGGTGGTCGGCGGCTCGCCAGAAGGACTCCGTATCTCGGGGCGGTTCTCGGCGCCGGTGTCGCCGTCCGACCGGGATGCGGCGTCACAGCCGGCCAGCGCCAGCAACAGGCACGCCACCAGCGCGAGACGATGTGCTGGCCGGGTCCGCGTCTTTCTACCGATTCTCATCCTCTGGTCCACTCCAGGCCAACGCAACTCGGTGCCGAACGACACCATGGGTCGTATCGTCGCACCTCGGGACTGGGACGACGCCGAGGGAAGCACGGCATGCGGGCCGGCGGCCGTGTGATGCCCGCGTCGCTTCGGTCGGGCGCTCACCGGGGTGACATCGACGGGTGTAGAGCTCGGTGGCTGAGGCTCGAGGACATGGCGCCTCCCAGTCCGCACGCGAGTGCTGAGGCGGTGGTCATCGCAGTGCCTATGAGGATCCCGCCGATCACGTCGGTGGGGTAGTGGCGGCCGAGCAGGACCCTGTCTGCGGCGACGACCAGCACGGCGACGAGTCCGAGCAGCGTCGCGACGACCGTGGTGCTTGGCCGCCACAGCTGGGCGGCCACCAGTACGAGCGTCGTGGCTAATGCTGCGGTGGCGGTGGCATGACCGGAGGGCAGGGAGTCGCTGGCGAGCAGGTGGTCCGAGATCTGCCAGGGCGGCCGGTGTCGTCCGATGAGGATCTTGAGGACGGCGGTCACGAGGGTGGTGCTCAGCGCCGCCAGTACGGCGAAGGCCGCGACGCGCACGTGGCGCTGGAGCAGGAGGGCTGTGGTCAGGGTGACGACGTACAGCGACACCGCCGCGCGGGCGAAGGCGACCTCGACGACGCGCAGCGCCGGCACGAGGTGGTGGCCCAGGGCCCACGAGGTGGCTGGCCGTCCCGTCGAGTCGAGTCCGTGCGTCCATCCCAGCGAGATGACCACGGCAAGGAGGATGAAGCCGGTTGCACAGCCGACGGTCGTGAATGACAGGGTTCGATGGGTCAGCATCGCGATGCTCCGATCAGCCCAGCGTCGAGATGAGCGTGTCGAGTGCGTCGGTCTCGGCCTGTGGGTCAGGGGTGCCGGCGCGGACCGCGGTGAGAACGTCGTCGATCTCGCCGTCGACGTAGGTCCACACGACGCAGTCGGACGAGGAGAGCCTCGACTCGGCGTCGTCCCATGCGGTCTCAAGGTCGGTGATCCGTGACGCTGCGCCCGACTGGTCGCCGGATTGCACGAGCGCGAGCGTGTCAGTCGCGATGGTGCGGAAGCTCGAGACGTCCTTGGCGGGGAA
Source organism: Nocardioides sp. (assembly GCA_025964985.1). Classification (GTDB taxonomy): domain Bacteria; phylum Actinomycetota; class Actinomycetes; order Propionibacteriales; family Nocardioidaceae; genus Nocardioides. The sequence goes on along the minus strand of JAOPXU010000414.1, from coordinate 1,248 downwards.
GCTGTTGGCGGTGCGCTGCTTGGCGTCGCCAGCGCTGAGCGAGGTGTTGCCCGAGCACGACGGCGCCGGCCCCTCCGAGAGGGAGCTCTCGTGCGGCTTGCTGTTGGCGTAGGCGAGCAGGCCGCAGGTGGCAAGGCCGACCGCGACGAAGGCGACGAGTGCTGTGCGTTCGCGGGCCCGGTCTACCCCGGCGGTCGTCCCACCGGTCCCCGTGTCGAGCCTGCTGTCGGCGTCGTCGATGACATCGGCCCGCGAGATCGTCAGGTAGACGACGGTAATCAGGATGGCGCCGAGGAAGATCAAGCTGGTCCCGAAGGTGCCCAGGCCCAGGCCCTTGTCGCTGGTCGGCAGGGCGAGGAAGTCGCCGATGTTCGCGCCCAGCGGTCGAGTCAGGATGTAGGCGAGCCAGAAGGCCAGGACCGGGTTGGCGCCGTACTTCCACAGGGCGGTGACGACCGCGATGAGGCTGAGCGGCAGGAGAATCGAGGTCCCCGGACCCCAGCCGGTGAGCTCGAGGGTCCAGTCGCCCGTGGCGGTGCCGAGGGCGAAGGTCACCAGCACCGCGAGCCAGTAGAAGCCCTCGCGCGGCGTGGTGTTGATGCTGTGGATCGACAGCGTGCGCTCGCGGACGAACCAGACGGCGAAGACCCCGGCCAGCAGGGCCGAGAAGACGAGGGTGCTGATCCAGAGGGGTACGCCGAGCTGGTCGGTGAGGATGTCGGTGTAGAGGGTGCCGGTGACGCTGACGACCACGACCGTGAGCCAGTAGGCGGCCGGCACGTAGCGGGTCAGCCGCATCTGGACGATCAGCACGCCGGCGAAGATCGCGGTGAACAACAGCGCGGTGTTGACCAGGCCCACGCCGAGCTGCTCGTTGATCCAGTCGGCGAGCGACTCCCCGACGGTGGTGCACAGGATCTTGATCAGCCAGAACCAGACGGTGACCTCGGGGACCTTGTTGAGGAGGGTACGCACGTCAGCGCCTCGCTGGGCGGTGCCTGTCGAGTCGGTCATGACCCGAGTGTCAGCGGTCCTTGCTGACCACAACCTGACTGTCGTGGGCGCCGCGTCCCGGCAGCGTCACGACGAACGTCTCACCCGCGCTCGCGCCGTTCAGGAGCGTGAGGTCGCCGCCCGCGCTCCTCGCGACCCGGCGGGCCAGGGAGAGCCCCAGCCCGCTCCCGGTACCGACCCGGTCGGTCGTGCCGGGCTCGAAGAGGCTGTCGACGAGCGCGGGGGCCACTCCCG
>JAOPXU010000129.1 GCA_025964985.1 Nocardioides sp. | reverse complement strand
CCTCGAACGCCGTGCCCAGCGCGATGTCGTCGGCGAGCCCGGTGCGCGCCTGGTCGATGACGCCGACGGCGACCGACGCGCCGAGCGAGGCCGAGCCGGAGTCGGGCGCAGCCGTGACGAGCAGCAGGGAGAGCAGCGTGGTATTGCCGTCGCCGTTGGGCCCGGTGATGGCGATGCGGTCGCCGGCGGAGACCTGCAGCGAGACCGGGCCGAGCTCGAAGCGCCCCAGGCGTCGCGTGGCCTCGTTGAGCGTCGCCACGACCGAGCTCGAGCGTGGCGCGGCCGCGATGTCGAACCGGAGCACCCACTCCTTGCGCGGCGCGTCGACCTCCTCGAGCCGGGCGATCCGCGACTCCATCTGACGGACCTTCTGCGCCTGCTTCTCCGAGGACTCGGTGGCCGCCTTGCGACGGATCTTGTCGTTGTCCGGGCTCTTCTTCATCGCGTTCCGCACGCCCTGCGAGCTCCACTCGCGCTGGGTCCGTGCCCGTGCGACGAGGTCGGCGCGGGTGTCGGCGTACTCCTCGTAGGCCTCGCGGGCGTGGCGCCGCGCGACGGCGCGCTCCTCGAGGAAGGCGTCGTAGCCGCCGTCGTAGACGCTCACCTGGTGCTGGGCGAGGTCGAGCTCGACAATGCGCGTCACGCAGCGCGAGAGGAACTCGCGGTCGTGCGAGACCAGCACCACCCCGCCGCGCAGCCCCTGGACGAACGACTCCAGGCGCGCCAGCCCGTCGAGGTCGAGGTCGTTGGTGGGCTCGTCGAGCAGGACGACGTCGAAGCGGCTCAGCAGCAGTGCGGCCAGCGCGACCCGGGCGGCCTGCCCGCCGGACAGCGACGTCATCAGCGCCTCGGCGCCGACGTCGAGCCCCAGGTCGGCGAGCACGGAGCCGACCCGGTCCTCCAGGTCGGCGGCGCCGCTGGCCATCCAGCGGTCAAAGGCCACGGCGTACGCGTCGTCGGCGCCGGGCTCGCCCGAGCCGAGCGCCGCCGCGGTGTCCTCCATCGCGCGGGTCGCCTCGGCAGCGCCGGTACGCCGCGCCAGGTAGGCCGCGACCGTCTCGCCCAGCACCCGCTCGTGCTCCTGGGGCAGCCAGCCGACGAAGGCGTCGCTCGGAGCAGTGCTCACGGTGCCGTCCATCGGCGCGGCCTCGCCGGCCAGGAGCGCCAGGAGCGTCGACTTGCCGGCCCCGTTGGCGCCCACCACCCCGACGACGTCGCCCGGGGCGACCGTGAGGTCGAGGCCCTCGAAGAGGACCCGGTGGCCGTGGCCGCCGGAGAGGTCCTTGGCGACGAGGGTGGCAGTCACCGCACGATCCTAGGGTTCCGCGCCGCCTCTCCCCACCTCGGTCGAGGAGGTCGGCCACGACCGTCACGAGGCCGTTGGGGCCGCATTGACGGCTCGGCTCGAGCCGTACCTGCGGAGAGTGGTCTCGTGACGCTCCCCAGAGGGAGCTCCTCGACCAGCGTGTGGTGCCGGTGGCTCGGCCCCTCCCCACGTCGGTCGAGGGCTCCTCGACCAGCGTGTGGTGCCGGTCAGCCGACGTCGACGAAGGCCCGCTCGACGATCGACTCGAGGTCGAGCCCGGGCGGGAGGGTGCCGAGGGCGCCGCCCCAGTCGCGGCCGAGGCGCGAGGCGCAGAAGGCGTCGGCGACGGCGGGAGTGGAGTGCTGCACCAGCAGCGAGCCCTGCAGGACCAGGGCCAGCTGCTCGACGATGCGACGGGCACGCAGCTCGAGCTCGGTGCCGTCGGCCAGCTCCTTCTTGACCATGGCGACGGCGTCGTCGAGGCGGTGGTCGGCGCCGGCGGCGAGCTCGACCTCGGTGAAGAACCGCTCGACCGACTCGGGCTCGCGGCCCATGGCCCGCAGGGCGTCGAGGGCGGCGACGTTGCCGGAGCCCTCCCAGATCGAGAGGAGCGGCAGCTCGCGGTAGATGCGCGGCATGCCGGACTCCTCGACGTAGCCGTTGCCGCCGAGGCACTCCATCGCCTCGCCGGCGAGGGCGGGGCCGCGCTTGCAGACCCAGTACTTCGAGACCGCCAGGGCCAGGCGTCGGAACGACGCCTCCTCGAGGTCGCCGCGCACCGCGCGGTCGGTCGCGCCGGCGAGCCGCATCGCCACGGTGGTGGCGGCCTCGGACTCGACGACGAGGTCGGCCAGGACGTTGCGCATCAGCGGCTGGTCGACCAGGTGGCGCCCGAACGCCGAGCGGTGCCGGGCGTGGTGGACGGCGGTCACGGTGGCGGTGCGCATGCCCGCGGCGGTGCCCAGGGTGCAGTCGAGGCGGGTCATGTTGACCATCTCGACGATCGTGCGCACGCCGCGCCCCTCCTCGCCGACCAGCCAGGCCGAGGCGCCGTCGTACTCGATCTCGGAGGAGGCGTTGGACTTGTTGCCGAGCTTGTCCTTGAGCCGCATCAGGTGCATCGGGTTGAGCGCGCCGTCGGGCAGCACCCGCGGCACGAGGAAGCACGACAGCCCGCTCTCGGTCTGGGCGAGCGCGAGGAACAGGTCCGACATCGGTGCGGAGGTGAACCACTTGTGGCCGGTCATCCGCCACGACCCGTCGGGCTGCGCGACGGCCTGGCTGGTGTTGGCGCGGACGTCGGAGCCGCCCTGCTTCTCGGTCATCGACATGCCGGCGATCAATCCGGCCTTCTCGGTCGGCACCCGCAGGCCGGCCTCGTAGGTCCTCGACGTCAGCAGCGGCTCGTACGCCGCCGACAGCTCGGGCGCAGCGCGCAGGGCGGGGACGACGGCGTAGGTCATCGAGATCGGGCAGCCGTGGCCGGCGTCGACGTTCCAGGCGACGAACTTGGCGGCGCGGGCCACGTGGGCTCCGGGCCGGTCGTCGGCCCAGGGGGCGCCGTGCAGCCCGTGGGTGACGGCGGTGGTCATGAGCTGGTGGTAGGCGGGGACGTAGTCAACCTCGTCGACGCGGTGCCCGAAGCGGTCGTGGGTGCGCAGCACCGGCGGCACCCGCTCGGCCAGCCGGCCCCACTCCTGCGCCTCCTCGGAGCCGGCGAGCCGGCCCAGCTCGTGCAGCTCGTCGAGCGCCCACCCGGCCCCCTCGCGCTCGACCGCCGCGAGCAGCGCCGGGTCCTGGGCGGTGTCGTGGCCCTCCAGCGGCGGGACCTGGTTGGTGACGTCGTGGGTCGTGGGCATCAGCGTGCTCCGATCGATCGGGTGATGAAGGTGACGAGGTCGGGGACGACGCGGCGCGAGGCCACGCCGGCGTGCAGGGGTACGACGAGCGCCTCGGCCATCGCGCCGACCACGGCCGCGGCCGAGACCTGGGCGTCCTGCGGCGGGAGGTCGCCGGCGGCGACGGCGTCGTCGATGAGCGCCGCGAAGATGTCGCGGTAGGCGCGCCGGTAGGTCAGGCGCTCCGCCTCGACGCGGGGGTCGACGGGCTCGGCGATGAGTGCGTAGGCCAGGCGTGGCGCCTTGAGCGCGCGGCGGGCGAACGTCTCGACGCTGGCCTCGACCCGCTCGGCCACCGTGCCGGGCTTGGCGGCCGCGGCGGCCACCGCGTCGACCTCGCGCTGCGTCGCGGTGCGGAACACCTCGGCGAACAGCGCGCCCTTGTCGGGGAAGTGGCGGTAGACGGTACCGGTGGCGACCCCGGCCGAGGTGGCGACCAGCGCGACCGAGCAGCCGGCGTACCCGCGCTCGGCGACGAGGGTCTGTGCCGCGGCCACGATCGCGGCGCGGGTGGCGTCGAGACGCTCCTGCACGGCGGGCGTCCGGCGGTAGGGCACTCAACAAGTGAACCCCGGTTCACTCCTTGGCGCAAGGCCGCTACGGTCAGCGCGTGAAGATCGACGCCGACGGGGCGACCACCGGACCCGGCCCCTTCTCGCAGCTCCTCGGCTTCCGCCTGGTGAGCGCGGACGCCGACGGCGCCGTGATGGAGGCCGAGCCCGCGGCCGAGCACTGCAACGGCGGCGGCATCCTGCACGGCGGCTACCTCAGCGCCCTGCTCGACAGCGCCACCGGCTGGGCGGTCCACGCCAGCCTTCCCGCCGGTACGCCGGCCCCGCACGTCCAGCTGACCGTGCAGTACGTGCGCGCCGCGGTCCCCGGCACCACCCTCGTCTGCACCGCGCGGTGCGTCGCCGCGGGCCGCCGGATCGGCGCCGGCGAGGCCGAGATCCACCAGGGCGGCCGGCTCATCGCGCGGGCCCTCACCAGCCACGCGGTGCTGACCCAGGCCTGACCCGGGCCTGACCCTCAGGGGCAGGGGGAGGGGCTGCCCTGCGCCTCGGTGCCCTGGCAGGTGCCGTACTGCTGCAGGAGTCGCTGGAAGCGCTGCACGGTCTCGCGCGCCGGACGCTCGTCGGCGTGCACCGGCGAGAGCAGGTTCTTGGTCATGCCCGGGTCCTCGTAGTACTCGCGGAAGACGACGTCGCCGACGTTGCCGTACCACTCGACGTAGGCCTTGCGGCCCTCCTTGACGACCCGCCACGAGCGCAGGTTGGAGGCCAGCGGCCCCGACTCGCGCCGGGAGAGACCGCTGTTCTCGTTGTAGAACTCGGCGTAGACGTGGTCGCGGCGGTGGTCGCCGAGCAGCGAGTGCCCGTCGACGACGTGGCCGGGCGCGACGCCGAAGACGTCGTAGAGCGTGGGGGCGATGTCGACCAGGGCGACCGGGCGGCCGTCGACCGCCGGCGCACGGCCCGGGAAGTGGGCGAGCATCGGGATGTTGGTGGCGGCCGGGTAGGGGATCGACTTGCCCTCCCAGTTGGCCTGGCCGCGGTCGGTGTAGCCGTTGTCGCTGGCGAAGATGACGGCCGTCCGGTCGAGCTCGCCGGCGTCCTCGAGGCGCTGGAAGACCGCGGCCATCTCGTCGTCGACGTCGTGGAGGGCGCGCACCCGGGCGGTGAAGAGCCGCTCGTAGTAGGCCCGTGAGAAGCGGGCGCCCTGGAAGATCGGCAGCTTGTCGGTGCCGGAGCCCTCGGGGGCGAAGCGGAACGGCGGCACGGGGGAGTCGGCGTGCGCGGGCGAGACCGGCGGCAGGTCGGCGACGCTGCCGCCGACGCCCTGCTTGTGCGGGGCGAAGAACGCGTCGTAGACGAGGAACGACTCGCCGGAGCCGAGCTTGTCGTCGAGGTAGGAGTCGAGGAAGGCGCCGTTGGTCGCGGTGGTGCCGAGGCCGTCGGTCGGTGTGTAGCGGCGTCCCAGGTCGTCGTAGAGGCGGAACGCGCCGGGCGCGCCGCGGTAGGAGTTCCAGAAGTCGAACGACGCGAAGCCGGTCGGGCGGCCGTCGGTACCGTGGTACTCGGTGGCGTCGATGCCGTTGAGGTTCTTGCCGATGCCGTAGGTGTCGATGCCGAGGAGCCCCAGGTCGTGCTGGACGGTGTCGCGCACGTCGAGGTTGCGGGCCGCGGTCTGGCTCACGACGCGGTTGTTGTGCGAGAGCTGGCCCGTCTGGACCTGCGCGCGGGCCGGGCAGCAGACGGGCGTCGAGGTGGTCGCCGACTCGAAGCACGTGCCCTGGTCGCGCAGCCAGCGGCTGCTGCGGGGGAGGTAGAGGTGGGCCTCCTCGCAGCTGAAGTCGGGCATGTCGTCGACGAGGAAGACGATCGCGTTCTGGACGCGGACCTCGTCGGCGGCGGGCACCGACCCCGCCGAGCGCGAGCCCTGGCTGATCATGTTGGCGACGAGGCCGGCGACCAGCAGGACGGTCACGACCACCACCGTCGGCCACGGCGAGCGCTGCTTCGCGGCCGCCTCGGGCCGGGCCTGGGGCTGGGTCCGGGGCCGCTCTCGGGCGGCGGGACCGGGACCGGGGGACACGCGCGGAAGTCTGTCACCCGCTGCCCTAGGAGCCCCATTCGCGGGCCGCCCGGCCGGCGTACGACGGGTGGTCAGGGGCAGGGGCGGTTGGAGCCCTGCGCCGCGGTGCCCGCGCAGCGCGAGAAGCGCTTGAGGTCGCGGTGCAGCGAGCGCACCAGCGAGACCGGGGGCCGCTTGCCGCGGTGGCCCTTCCACAGCACGTTGTCGAGCATCCCGGGGTCGCCGTACAGCTCGCGGGCGCGGACCGAGCGACCGCGGCCGCCGTACCACTCGACGTAGGACCAGCGGCCGCGCTTGAGCAGCCGCCACGACGGCACCTGGCCCGACTCGCGACCCGACTCGGCCAGCGCGGCGCGGTTGCGCTCGGCGTAGAACTCGCCGTAGACGTGGCGGCGCTGGTGGGGACCGACGAGGGAGTGGCCGTCGAGGCGGTGGCCGGGCTCGACGCCGAGGACGTCGTAGAGCGTGGGGGCGACGTCGATGAGCTGCACGCCCTTGGTGACCACCGCGCGCCGCGCGCCGGGGTAGAAGGCGAGCATCGGGATGTCGGTCGAGGCCGGGTAGGGCAGCGCCTTGCCGTCCCAGTTGACCTGGCCGCGGTCGGTGTAGCCGTTGTCGCTGGTGAAGATGACGGCGGTCTCGTCGAGGACGCCGGCCGCCTCCAGGCGCCGGAACACGCGCGCCATCTGGTGGTCGACGTCGTAGAGCGCACGGATGCGCGCCGTCCACAGGCGCTGGTAGTAGTCGCGGCTGCGCCGCGGCTGGCGGAAGAGGGGCAGCTTGTCGCGGACCTGCGCCTCCCGCGCGTAGCGGAACCGCGGCACGCGGGCGTTGCGGTGCTGCGGGGTCGCCACCGGGAAGACGTCGCGGCCGGTGCCGACGAACTGCTTGTGCGGGGCGAAGAAGGAGTCGTGGACGAAGAACCGCTCGCCGCTCGCCAGGTGCTCGTCGAGCGCCCGGTCGACGAAGGCGCCGTTGGTCTCGGTGCTGTAGAGCCCGTCGCGCGGCTTGTAGGGGTCGCCGTCCTCGTCGTAGAGCAGGAACGAGCCGGGGCGCCCGCGGTAGGAGTTCCAGAAGTCGAAGTCGTCGAAGCCGGTGTCGACCGCGCGCCGGCCGTAGTAGGCGTCGGCGGTGACGCCGTTGAGGTTCTTGCCGACGCCGTAGGTCTGCAGCCCGGCCCGGCTCAGGTCGTGCTGGACGGTGTCGCGCGGGTCGAGGCGCCGGGCCTCGAACTGGGTGCGGACGCCGTTGTTGTGGGCCAGCTGGCCGGTCTGCACCTGCGCCCGCGCCGGACAGCACACCGGTGTGGCGGTGGTCGCGTTCTCGTAGCAGGTGCCGCGGTCGCGCAGCCACGCCGAGCTCTGCGGCAGGAAGTCGCGCGCCTGCGAGCACCGGAAGTCGCTCATGTCGTCGACCAGGAAGACGACCGCGTTGCGCACGCGGGGACCCGCCGCGCGCTCGGCGGGGTCCGTGCTGGTGACCGCGACGTCGTACGCCGCGCGGGAGGGGGCGGCCAGGGGCTCGGTGCCGACGAGGGTCCCCGCCAGGATCAGCGTCAGGGCAGCAGCCAGTCGTCGTGTTCCCCCCACGGCGGCGTGTCTACCCCATCGCGGTGGCCCCTGACGAAACCGCAGGCGGACCTCGGCAGACCGGTCCGGAGCGGTCCGGACCGCCGCGCCGCGGCGGGTCAGGACGTTGACAACTAGAACACGTTCCACTGAGACTCCGGACGTGACCCAAGCCACACCTCCCGCCCCCGACATGAAGCTGCAGCGGTCCAGCCGCGACGCCTCGACCGTGCCCGGTCTGCTGGCCGACTGGCTCGCGACCCTGCTGCCGGCGGGGGCCGAGCCGGAGGTGGTCCTGCACTCCGGGATCGACGCCAACGGCATGAGCTCGGAGACGCTGATCTTCGACGCCACCTGGACCGAGGACGGCACCCGCTCCACGCACGAGTACGTCGCCCGCGTGGCCCCGGCGGCCGAGGACTTCCCGGTCTTCCCGACCTACGCGCTGCAGGACCAGTACGACGCGATGCGGCTGGTCGCCGAGCTGTCCGGCGTACCGGTGCCGCGGGTGAGCCACATGGAGTCGACCGGTGCCGTGCTCGGCACGCCGTTCTTCCTCATGGACCGCGTCGACGGCGTCATCCCGCAGGACGTGCTGCCCTACAACTTCGGCGACAACTGGCTCCACGACGCCACCCCCGAGCAGCAGCGCCGTCTGCAGGACGCCTCGGTCAAGGTCATCGCCGACCTGCACGCGATCCCCGACGCGCAGTCCCGCTTCGGCTTCCTCGACCCGCACCAGCCGGGGGAGACCCCGCTGGCCCGCAACCTGGCCCGCACCCGCGCCTGGTACGACTTCGCGGTCGCCGACATCGGCCCGTCCCCGCTCGCCGAGCGCGGCCTGGCCTGGCTCGAGGCGCACCTGCACGAGGCCGAGGCCGGCGGCAGCGGCGACGTGGTCCTGTGCTGGGGCGACAGCCGGATCGGCAACATGATCTACCGCGACTTCGAGCCGGTCGCCGTCCTCGACTGGGAGATGGCGGCCATCGGCCCGCGCGAGCTCGACCTGTCGTGGATCGCCTTCGCCCACATGGTGTTCGAGTCGATCACCGGCGTGATGGGCATGCCGGGCATGCCCGACTTCATGCACGAGGACGACATCGCCGCGACCTACGAGGAGATCACCGGCGTCCCGCTGGCCGACCTCACCTGGTTCCACCTCTACAACGCGGTCCAGTGGTGCATCGTCTTCATGCGCACCGGCGCCCGGTCCATCCACTTCGGTGAGATCGAGCGGCCCGACGACATCGAGACGCTGATGCACCACAAGATGTTGATGGAGTCCATCCTCGAGCGGGCAGGGGCCTGACGACATGGTGTCCAACCACGGCCTGAGCGGCCTCGACGAGTTCCCGATCCACCAGGCGCCGCTGCCGATCGCCTTCGCGGCGTCCAGCGACCGCAACTTCTACGACCGGGCCTACTTCAACGCCCACGACCGCACCGGCGACGTCTTCGCGATCTTCGGGCACGGCTACTACCCCAACCTCGGCACCAAGGACGCCTTCTTCATGGTGCGTCGTGGCGACGAGCAGACCGCGGTCCACCTCGGCGACCACATCGACGACGACCGGATGAACCAGCACGTCGGCGCCTACCGCGTCGAGGTCACCGAGCCGCTCAAGCGCGTGCGCGTCGTCCTCGAGGAGACCGAGGGCATCTCGGCCGACCTGACCTGGGACGGCTCGTTCCCCGCCCTGCAGGAGATGCCGCACGTGATGCGCCAGGGCTCGCGGGTCACCCTCGACGCCCAGCGCTTCGCCCAGGTCGGCACCTGGGAGGGCCACATCACCATCGACGGCACCGAGATCCCGGTGACGCCCGACCGCTGGCTCGGCAGCCGCGACCGCTCCTGGGGCATCCGCCCCGTCGGCGAGGCGCCGCCCGCGGGCGCGCCGGCCACGCCGGAGTTCGAGGGCATGTGGTGGCTCTACGTGCCGATGCGCTTCGACGACTTCATGATCTGCCTCATCGTCCAGGAGGAGCCCGACGGCTACCGCTCGATGAACGACTGCCACCGCGTGTGGAAGGACGGCCGCATCGAGCAGCTCGGGTGGCCGCACGTCGAGGTGCGCTACGCCTCCGGCACCCGCGTGCCGACCGGCGCGACGATCACCTGCACCGCCCCCGACGGCAAACCGGTCGTCGTCGAGGTCGAGTCGCTGCTGCCCGTCCCGCTCCACGTCGGCGGCGGCTACGGCGGCGACCCCGACTGGACCCACGGCGTCTGGAAGGGCGCCGGGTTCGCCGAGCGGCTGACGTACGACATGTCCGCCCCCGAGGTCGACGGCCGCGTGATGTTCGGCGTCATCGACCACGTCGGCCGGGCCGTCATCGACGGCCAGGAGGGCTGGGGGCTGTTCGAGCACGGCTCCATCGGGCGCCACGACCCCTCCGGCTTCGCCGACTGGTTCACGCTCGCTCCCTGACCGACCCGACCCCGACACCGCTCAGACACCGGAGACACAGATGACCCTGGACCGCGACGCGTTCTACATCAACGGCGGCTGGGCCGCTCCTACCTCGACGCAGACGATCCAGGTCGTCTCGCCGCACAGCGAGCAGGTCGTCGCCACGGTGCCCGAGGGCACCCCCGGCGACATCGACGCCGCGGTCGCCGCCGCGCGCCGGGCGTTCGACGAGGGACCGTGGCCGCGGATGACCCCCGCCGAGCGGATCGACGTCGTCCAGGTCTTCTCCGGGCTCTACGCCGCCAAGCTCGGCGAGATGGCCGACGTCATCACCGCCGAGATGGGCTCCCCGACGTCGTTCTCCAACCTCGCGCAGTCGCCGGCGCCGTGGATGCAGATCGAGGCGTTCCTCGGCATCGCCCGCGACTACCCGTGGGAGGAGGTCCGCACCGGCGTCCTCGGCACGCCCGTCATGGTGCGTCGCGAGCCCGTCGGCGTCGTGGCTGCCATCCCGCCGTGGAACGTCCCGCAGTTCACGATCATGTCCAAGGTCGTCCCGGCGCTGCTGGCCGGCTGCACCGTCGTCGTCAAGCCGGCGCCCGAGACCCCGCTCGACGCCTACCTGATGGCCGAGCTGCTCCAGGAGGCCGGCGTACCGGCGGGCGTCGTCAACATCGTCGCCGGCGGGCGCGAGACCGGCGAGCACCTCGTCGCCCACCCCGGCGTCGACAAGGTCGCCTTCACCGGCTCCACCGCCGCCGGCCGCAAGATCGCCGCGGTGTGCGGCGAGCAGCTCAAGCGCGTCTCGCTCGAGCTGGGCGGCAAGTCGGCCGCGATCGTGCTCGACGACGCCGACCTCGCCAAGGCGGTCGAGGGCCTGAAGTTCACCGGGCTCATGAACTCCGGGCAGGCCTGCGTCGCGCAGACCCGCATCCTCGCCTCGCGCGCCAACTACGCCAGCGTCGTCGACGCCCTCGCCGAGGCCGTCGGCGGCATGCAGGTCGGCGACCCGATGGACCCCGCGACCGAGATCGGCCCGATGGTCGCCCAGCGCCAGCAGGAGCGCGTCGAGAAGTACATCGCGCTCGGCCAGGAGGAGGGCGCCCGCGTCGTCGTCGGCGGCGTCGGCATGCCCGAGGGCCTCGACCGCGGCTGGTACGTCCGCCCGACCGTCTTCGCCGACGTCGACAACCGGATGCGCATCGCCCAGGAGGAGATCTTCGGCCCCGTGCTCTCCGTCATCCCGTTCGACGACGTCGACGACGCCGTCCGGATCGCCAACGACTCCGACTACGGACTCGCCGGCACCGTGTGGACCGGCGACCAGGAGGCCGGCCTCGACGTCGCCCGCCGCGTCCGCACCGGCACCTACGGCGTCAACACCTACACGATGGACTTCGCCGCCCCGTTCGGCGGCTACAAGGCCTCCGGGCTGGGCCGCGAGTTCGGTCCCGAGGGGCTGGGCCAGTACACCGAGCTCAAGTCGATCTACCTCGAGAGCTGACCGGTAGCAGGCACTCGCTGGGCCCGAGAACCACCGCTTAAGTGGTGATTCTCCGACTTCTGTCACGAAACTTCGTACCAGAAGCAAGAGATTCTCCGCTTCAGCGGAGATTCTCGAACCCGGCTGGGCCTCTTGACATCTTCGCGGGGTGTGTAAAGCACCACACGGGTGACCGATCGCTAGCGGCGATGACCCCGGTCACATACTCTCGGTACTTATGGTCGCTCCTCAGAACCCGACGCCCGCTGGTGGACCTCTGGTGGAGGGGCCGGCCGATCCCGAGCACGACCCCACCGCCGCCTACGCCCTCGAGCCCGACTACGTCGACGGCCTGACCGCCCGGCTGGTCGCCACGACCGGCCGCACGGTCGCGCTGATGAGCCCGCTCGACGGCGCGCCGCTGGCCCACGTGCCGCAGTCGTCGGCCGACGACGTCGCCGAGGCGTTCACCCGCGCCCGGCGCGCGCAGGCCGTGTGGTCGCGCACCCCGCTCGACGAGCGCTCCGCGATGCTGCTGCGCCTGCACGACCTCGTGCTCGACCGGCAGGACGAGATCTGCGACCTGATCGTGCTCGAGTCGGGCAAGGCCCGCAAGCACGCCTACGACGAGGTCCTCCACATCGCGCTCACCGCGCGCTACTACGCCCGCACCGCCCACCGCCACCTCGACACCGAGCGCAAGATGGGCGTCGTGCCCGGCCTGACGCGGGTCGAGGTCAACCACGTGCCCAAGGGCGTCGTCGGCATCATCTCGCCGTGGAACTACCCGTTCACGATGGCGCTGTGCGACGGCATCCCCGCGCTGCTGGCCGGCAACGCCGTGGTCACCAAGCCCGACGCCCAGACCATGCTGACCGCCCTGCTCGGCGCCCGGCTCCTGGCCGAGGCCGGATTCCCGCAGGACCTGTGGCAGGTCGTCGCCGGCCCCGGCCGCGAGCTCGGCACGCCGATCATCGAGCGCGCCGACTACATCTGCTTCACCGGCTCGACCGCCACCGGCAAGCTCATCGCCGCCCAGTGCGCCGAGCGGCTCATCGGCTGCTCGCTCGAGCTCGGCGGCAAGAACCCGCTGCTCGTCCTGCGCGACGCCGACCTCGAGCGCGCCGCCGAGGGCGCCGTGCGCGCGTCGTTCTCCAACGCCGGTCAGCTCTGCGTCTCGATGGAGCGGATGTTCGTCGCCGACCAGGTCTACGACCGGTTCGTCGAGCGCTTCGTCGCCCGCACCCAGGCCATGACGCTGGGCGCCACGCTCGACTGGGACAACGACATGGGCTCGCTGATCAGCCAGGACCAGCTCGACACCGTCGTCGCCCACGTCGAGGACGCCGTCGCCAAGGGCGCCCGCGTGCTCGTCGGCGGCAAGGCGCGCCCCGACCTCGGCCCGTTCTTCTTCGAGCCGACGATCCTCGAGGGCGTCACCCCTGACATGACCTGCTTCGGCACCGAGACCTTCGGGCCGGTCGTGTCGCTCTACCGCTTCCACGACGAGGCCGACGCCGTCGCCCGCGCCAACGACGGTGACTACGGCCTCAACGCCTCCATCTACAGCCAGGACGGCGCCCGCGCCCGCGAGATCGCCCGCCACGTGAAGTGCGGCACGGTCAACGTCAACGAGGCCTTCGGCGCGACGTTCGCCAGCATCGACTCCCCGATGGGCGGCATGCGCGAGTCCGGCATGGGCCGCCGCCAGGGCAGCGAGGGCATCCACCGCTACACCGAGTCGCAGTCGGTCGCCACGCAGCGGCTGATCCGGTTCGGCCCGATGCTCGGCATGTCCGATGAGACCTACGCCAAGGTCATGACCGCCAACCTCCGCCTGATGAAGAAGCTGGGACGTGCCTGATGAGTGACAACACGAGCGACTACGACTTCGACGTCCTGGTCATCGGCTCCGGCTTCGGCGGCTCCGTCGCGGCGCTGCGGCTGACCGAGAAGGGCTACAAGGTCGGCGTCGTCGAGGCCGGCCCGCGCTTCGAGGACGAGGACTTCGCCTCCGGCACCTTTGACCTCAAGCGCTACCTGTGGGCGCCCGCGATCGGCTGCTACGGCATCCAGCGCATCGACGCCGTCCGCGACACCCTGATCGTCGCGGGTGCCGGCGTGGGCGGCGGCTCGCTCGTCTACGCCAACACGCTCTACGAGCCGCTCGACCAGTTCTACAAGGACCCGCAGTGGTCCGGCATCACCGACTGGCGCGACGAGCTCGCGCCCTACTACGACCAGGCCAAGCGGATGCTCGGTGTCGTCGAGAACCCCGTGCGCACCCCGGCCGACGACGTCATGGAGAAGGTCGCGACCGACATGGGCGTGGCCGACACCTTCCACCCCACGCCGGTCGGCGTGTTCTTCGGAGGCCCCTCGGCCAAGCCGGGGGAGCAGGTCGAGGACCCGTTCTTCGGCGGCGAGGGCCCGGCCCGCAACGCCTGCCTCAACTGTGGCGAGTGCATGTCGGGCTGCCGCCACAACGCCAAGAACACCCTGGTCAAGAACTACCTCTATCTCGCCGAGAAGCGCGGCACCACGGTGCTGCCGCTGACCACGGTCACCCAGATCGACCCGCGCCAGGGCGGCGGCTACGACGTCAAGGTCAAGTACACCAAGGCCAAGCGCGCCACCGCCAAGAACACCCGCACCATCACCGCCGAGCACGTCGTCATGGCGGCCGCATCGCTCGGCACCCAGAAGCTCCTGCACCGGATGAAGGACGAGGGCCACCTGCCCCGCCTCTCCGAGCGCCTCGGCTACCTCTCGCGCACCAACTCCGAGTCGATCCTCGGCGCGATCGCCCCGTCCAAGGACAAGACCGACTACTCCTACGGCGTCGCGATCACCTCGAGCTTCCACCCCGACGAGCACACCCACATCGAGCCCTGCCGCTACGGCAAGGGCTTCAACACGATGGCCCTGATGCAGACGGTGCTCACCGACGGTGACGGCGACGAGCCGCGCTGGCAGACCTGGCTCAAGCAGATGTGGGGCGAGAAGAAGCAGCTCCTCGAGCTCTACGACCTCAAGCACTGGTCCGAGCGCACCGTCATCGCCCTGGTCATGCAGAGCCTCGACAACTCGATCACCACCTACGGCAAGAAGACCAAGCTCGGCTGGCGGATGACGTCCAAGCAGGGCCACGGCGCCCCCAACCCGACCTGGATCCCCGTGGCCAACGAGGCCGTGCGCCGCATCGCCGACGTCCTCGGCGGCACCCCGGGCGGTAACATCGGCGAGCCGTTCAACATGCCGCTCACCGCCCACTTCATCGGCGGCTGCGCCATCGGCACCTCGATCGAGAGCGGCGTCGTCGACGCCTACCAGCGCGTCTACGGCCACCCCGGCCTCCACGTCGCCGACGGCTCGGCCATCTCGGCCAACCTCGGCGTCAACCCGTCGCTGACGATCACCGCCCAGGCCGAGCGCGCCATGGCCCTGTGGCCCAACAAGGGCGAGCCCGACCAGCGCCCCGCCCTGGGCGACGACTACCGCCGGATCGACCCGATCGAGCCCCGCCACCCGGCCGTCCCGCCCCAGGCCTCCGGCGCCCTGCGCCTGCCGATCGTCCGGGTC
The DNA here is from genome assembly GCA_025964985.1 of Nocardioides sp. Taxonomy (GTDB): domain Bacteria; phylum Actinomycetota; class Actinomycetes; order Propionibacteriales; family Nocardioidaceae; genus Nocardioides. Next base: position 13,161 of record JAOPXU010000129.1, on the reverse strand, counting down.
TCCTGACCCCGGTCTGTACCAGTCGGGAGAACTTTCCGGCTGTGCCGTAACCCGCTCCGACGGCCCTCGTTGTCCCACCGAACTCGGTGATACATGCTCCCTCCCGAAGGGCCGAGTTCACAGTCCGTGCGATGTCCGACATCAGCGTGGACGCACAGGCCCCGCCACCCTCCCTCCCCGGCGGGGCCTGGTGCTTTTTGCTCTGGTCGACTGCGGTCTCCGTGCGCCCCGACGCCACCACACGTTGGTCGAGGAGGTCGCCCTGGCGACCGTCACGAGACCACTCCCGCCGCGGCGTACGGGTCAGGCGTCGAGGTCCCAGGGCATCGGGCGGCCCAGGAGGTCCTCGAGGTGGGCCACCTCCGGGCGGTAGTGCTCGGCGAGGGCGGCGCGGTCGGCGGGGGAGGCCTCGATGGACCAGCGGGACCAGCCGCGGGCGGCGCTCGGGACAGTACGCATGAGGCGCTGCCGGGCGGGCGCGGCGTGCTTGAGGCGGATGTCGAAGTGGGTGCCGCGCTCGTTGCGGGCCAGGTCGAGGTCCTGCGGCTCGAACCCGGGCCGTACGCCGAGGTGGCGGAAGACCCGGCGCAGCGTGGGGAGCTTGGCGGCGTCGGGGCGGATGTCGTCCTCGTAGACGAGGAACAGGAACCGCTCGATCGGGTAGCGGCGCAGCCAGGCGGCGAGCTGGGTGCCGTGGTCTCCGAACTCGCGGATGTCGGGGTAGCGCTCCACGGCCTCGAGCAGCCCGACCGACGGCGGGTAGCGGCCGGCCTTCATGTGGTGGAACCAGGCGCTGACGGCGCGGTCGACGGGGTGGCGCAGGCAGACGACGAGCTGCAGGTCGGGGTAGGCGTCGGCGATGCGGTCGGCCGAGCCGAGGTAGTGGTTGGTGGTCGTCGTGCCCTCGGTCCACCAGTAGTTGGGCGTGAACTCGCCGATCGCCCGGGTGCGGCGGCGCACGCGGAACTGCGCCTCGTACCAGTCCAGGCCCTGCTCGTAGGCGTCGCGGTGGTTGAAGAACTGCAGCTCCTTGCGCCGTCCGGTCGCCACCTGGGGGTGCTGGTCGACCGCGCGGGCCAGCCACGTGGTGCCGCCCTTCTGCACGCCGATGCACAGGAACGTCGGGACGGGCACGGCCGCGAGTCTAGGACCCGGCCGCCCTCGATAGGCTGCGCGCATGACGGCGCCCGAGACCCCTGCCGAGCACGACCTGGTCCTGGTGGTCGACTTCGGCGCCCAGTACGCCCAGCTGATCGCCCGCCGCGTCCGCGAGGCGCGGGTCTACTCCGAGATCGTGCCGCACCACGTGCCGGTGGCCGAGATGCTCGCGCGCAACCCCAAGGCGATCATCCTGTCCGGCGGCCCGTCGTCGGTCTACGCCGAGGGCGCGCCCGCCATCGACAGCGGCATCTTCGAGGCCGACGTCCCGGTCTTCGGCATGTGCTACGGCTTCCAGCTGATGGCGCAGAACCTCGGCGGCGAGGTGTCGGCGACCGGTGCCCGCGAGTACGGCCGCACCGGCGTCACCGTCGGCGCCCCCGGCACCCTGCTCGACGGCCTGCCCGCGGCCCACACCGTGTGGATGTCGCACGGCGACTCGGTGACCGCGGCGCCCGACGGCTTCGACGTGCTGGCGGCGACCGAGGGCACCCCCGTGGCGGCGTTCGAGTCGCTCGAGCGCCGGATGGCCGGCGTGCAGTGGCACCCCGAGGTGCTCCACACCGAGCACGGTCAGCAGGTCCTCGAGCACTTCCTCCACGACATCGCCGGTTGCCGCCAGACCTGGACGATGCTCAACATCGTCGAGGAGCAGGTCGAGTCCATCCGTGCCCAGGTCGGCGAGGGTCGCGCGATCTGCGCGCTGTCCGGCGGCGTCGACTCGGCCGTGGCCGCCGCGATCGTGCAGCGCGCCATCGGCGACCGACTGACCTGCGTCTACGTCGACCACGGGATGATGCGTCAGGGCGAGACCGAGCAGGTCCGCCACGACTTCGAGGAGGTCTTCGACGTCCTCGACGTCGTCGACGCCGCCGACCAGTTCCTCGACGCGCTCGCGGGGGTCCGCGACCCCGAGGAGAAGCGCAAGATCATCGGCCGCGAGTTCATCCGCACCTTCGAGGCCGCGGAGGCGCGCGTCTTCGGCGACCTCGACGCCGGCGCCGAGACCGCCTACCTCGTGCAGGGCACGCTCTACCCCGACGTCGTCGAGTCCGGCGGGGGAGCGGGCGCCTCCAACATCAAGAGCCACCACAACGTCGGCGGGCTGCCCGACGACCTCGACTTCGAGCTCATCGAGCCGCTGCGCACCCTGTTCAAGGACGAGGTCCGCGCCGTGGGCGAGCAGCTCGGCCTGCCGTCGACGATGGTGTGGCGCCAGCCGTTCCCCGGGCCCGGCCTGGGCATCCGCATCATCGGCGAGGTCACCCGCGACCGTCTCGACCTGCTGCGCCAGGCCGACGCCATCGCCCGCGAGGAGCTGACCCGCGCCGGCCTCGACCGCGACATCTGGCAGATGCCCGTGGTGCTGCTGGCCGACGTCCGCTCGGTCGGCGTGCAGGGCGACGGCCGCACCTACGGCCATCCCGTCGTGCTGCGCCCGGTCACCAGCGAGGACGCGATGACGGCCGACTGGGCGCGGCTGCCCTACGAGCTGATGGAGCGCATCTCCACACGCATCACCAACGAGGTGGCCGAGGTCAACCGGGTCACCGTCGACATCACCTCGAAGCCGCCCGGCACCATCGAGTGGGAGTAGGCCGGGCGCCGCTCAGTCGCGCCAGGTGCCGAGCTCGCGCCCGAGGTCGTCACCCAGCTCGGCGGCGTACGCCGTGGTGAGGTGGTCCTGGTCGCGGTAGGAGACAAGGTCGCCGATGACGGCAGGGCACTCGCCGTCCCAGCACAGCCAGGGTCGCGGGTCGACGACGTCGACATCCGCCGCGTCCGCGGCCGCCACGGACGCCTCGGTGATGGCCTCGCGGTCGAGCAGCGGCGGCCACAGGCAGCTGCCGAGGTCGGCGTCGCGACCGGTGAGGCACTGGTCGGGGGCCTGGGCGATGCGGGGGATGTCGCGCAGCAGCACCACGCGGTCGGTGGTCAGCGCGAGCCGGTCGAAGAGGCGGCGGAAGCCCTCGAACGCCTGGAACGGGTCCTCGGGCTTGACCCGGGTGGCGCGGCCGTCGGCCTCGACGACGAAGGGGCCCGGGCCGGTGCTGGAGACGACGACCAGGTCGGGTGAGAGGTCGGCGATGGCGCCGATGGCCCACTCGCGGAACTCGACGCACTCCAGGTCGGGCTCCTTGCTGCGCTCGCCGGTCTGCAGGCCGCTCGTCACGTCGGCGACCGAGCAGTTCGGCTTGACCAGGTAGTAGGTCCGCCAGCCGTCGTGCTCGGCGATCCGCTCGAACGCCGGGATCCACATGCGAGCGTGGGAGTTGCCGAGCACGACCAGCGTGCGGGTGCCGGCGGGGTCGCCCTCGGCGCACAGGCCGCGCTCGCCGGTCTGCTCGTAGTCGCAGTCGCCCACGTCGGGGGTGTCGTCGCGCAGGTCGAGCAGCGACGGCGTCAGCACGCCCGGGACGTCCTGGCCGTCACGCGCGGCGACGACCGAGGCCTGCACCAGCGCGACCGTGGGGTCGTCGTCGACGGTGACGCCGGCCGCCTCGAGCCGCGACCGGTCCACCGCGACCACCGGGCCGTCGCCGCCCACCTGCGCCTCGCCGTACGACGCCGCGAGCAGGCACGTGACGGCGACGACGGCCACCGAGCCGGGGTAGAGGACGAGGCCGCGCGACGGGCGCGGGCCCCGGCGCCGGGCGCCGGTGGGGCGGGGACGGCGCCACGGCGTCTCGACGTAGCGGTAGGTGAGGCCGGCCAGCACGAACGCGGCAGCCACCGCGAGCCCGGCCTCCCACGGTGCGAGGTCGCGACCGGCCGCCGTGGCGGGCAGCACGAGGAGCGGCCAGTGCCACAGGTAGAGGGAGTAGGACCAGTCGCCGACCAGCCGCAGCGGCCCGACGCCGAGCAGCCGCGAGGGCCACACCCCCTCGACCCCGGGGACGCCGGCCAGCAGGACCGCCGCGGACCCCAGCACCGGCAGCAGCGCGGCAGTGCCCGGGAACGCGGTCGCGCCGCTGAAGGTGACACAGGCGACCGTGATGGCGCCGAGGCCGGCGAGGCCGACGACCGACTGCAGGCGCGGAGTCCACCGGGCGGTGAGCCGTGGCGCGACGAGGGCGGCGAGCGCGCCGACCGCGAGCTCCCAGGCGCGGGCCGGCGTCGAGAAGTAGGCGCTCGTAGGGTCGTGAGAGGTCAGCCACACGCCGTACGCGAACGACGCGGCGGTGACGGCCACGAGCACGCCGGCCACCAGCCCGCGCCGCCACCGGCGGCCCAGCACGCACAGCAGAAGGAGCAGCGGCCAGACGAGGTAGAACTGCTCCTCGACCGAGAGCGACCAGTAGTGCTGCAACGGCGACTCCGAGCGGTCCTGCGCGAAGTAGTCGGTGCCGAGCGAGGCGAAGCGGACGTTGGCCGCGAAGAACGTCGACCACCAGGCGTCCGTGACGACCTCGAGCGCGTCCACCACCGCGAGCCAGGCGGCTGCGGCCACCACGGTGACGACGGTGACGACGGTGGCGGCGGGCAGGATGCGGCGCGCGCGACGGGCGTAGAAGTCGCCGAGGCCGACGGTGCCCGAGCGCTGCACCTGGCGGAACAGCAGCTGGGAGATGAGGAAGCCGGAGATGACGAAGAAGACGTCGACCCCGACGAAGCCGCCGGGCAGGAACGGCAGCCCGGCGTGACCGGCCACCACGACCAGCACCGCGACGGCCCGCAGGCCCTGCACGTCGCCACGCAGGCCGTGCGCTCGCACGTCCTGGGGGGCGGTCATGATGGCCGAACAATACTGGGGTGCCGCGCCCCTGTCGCGCCGACGACGCCGCGGGCGGGTCGGCGGTGTGGTCAGCCGTCCTGGCGGTCGCCGGTGGGCTCGGCCTCGAGGCGCCGCATCACGGGAGTGGCGGCGATGCCGTGGACGATCACCGACAACGCGACGGTGAAGCCCACCGTCGACCAGACCCAGCCGGCGTCGCTGAACTCGGCCTCGTGGGTCGCCCAGGCCATGTAGTAGAGGCTGCCGACGCCGCGGATGCCGAAGAACGCCACGGCGAACCGGCCGCCCGTGTCGAGACCGCCGGCGAGCGGGTCGCGGCGGGGCAGCACGGCCAGCGACGCCCAGGCGACGGCCGGGCGGAAGACGAACACCAGCAGGACACCGATCGTCACGCCCCGCCAGTCGAGCCCGGACAGCAGGCCCGAGGAGAAGGCGACGCCGAGCAGCAGGAGCACCACCAGCGTGAAGAGCCGCTCGAGGCGCTGCACGACCTCGTGCATGGACCGGTGGTACTCGTGGCGGTGCTCGGCCGAGCGCAGCGCCATCGCGCAGGCGAAGACGGCGAGGAAGCCGTAACCGTTGACCAGCTCGGCGGCGCCGTACGCCGTCAGCAGGGCCGCCAGTGCCAGCAACGGCTCGCCCTGCTCGGCCAGGCGCAGGGACTCCGACCGGCTGCGGAACGCCAGGGCGCCCAGGCCGCGGCCGAGCAGCACCCCGACGAGCACACCGATGACGACCTTGCCGACCAGGTACCAGCCGAGCCACTCGCCGGCGCCGGCCCAGAACGAGCCGCCGGCCACGACGAGGACGGCCAGGTGGACGAAGGGGAACGCGAGACCGTCGTTGAGCCCGGCCTCCGAGGTCAGGGCGAAGCGCACCTCGCCGGCCTCGTCGACCGAGGTCGGGTCGGTGGAGTAGGGCACCTCGTCGGGCTCGTCGTCGTCGATCGAGGACCCCGGCCCGCCGACCTGTACGTCGGAGGCCAGCACCGGGTCGGTGGGTGAGAGCACGGCGCCCAGCAGGATCGCCGTCGCGGGAGCCAGCCCGAAGGCCGCCCAGCCGACGAGGGAGACCAGCCCGATGGTCACCGGCAGCGCGATCGCCAGCAGCCGCCAGGTGGGGGACCAGCGTCGCCAGGTCGAGGGGTGCAGCAGGTCGAGGGGCCGGTCGATCGCCAGGCCGACGCCCATCAGCGCCACGATGACGGTGAGCTCGGTGACGTGCTCGACGACGAGCAGGTGGTCGGGGTCGGTGACGTCGACGACGAGCGGGTCGGTGAGGGGGGTGAACCCCAGGACCACGCCGGTCAGCAGCAGCACCATCGCGGGCGACACCGCGTACCGGTGGAGGAGGGTCGGCAGCGCTACTGCCAGCAGCAGGCAGACCCCGCCCAGCAGGAAGATGACTTCGGCACTCATGTGCCTCCACGGTGTCGCACCGCCTCCGACCGGCGCCCCCTCCGGGCGGGTGACCCCGGCCCTCCTGGTGGTGACGTCGACAATCAGCGGCGCCGGGGTGCCGACTCACGTACGGTGCGGGGGTGCCTGGTCCTCGGTCGACCCGAAACCCCGTCCGCCCCCGTCGTACGGGTCGGGTGCTGGCGGTCCTGCTGGCGCTCGTCGCCCTGGTCGCCGTACCTGCCCTGGCCGGCGCCGCGACCATCAAGGGCACGCTGCAGAACGACACGCTCAACGGCACAGAGCGCGACGACACGCTCCGCTCGCTGGCCGGCAACGACCGCGTCTCGGGCAACGGCGGGGACGACAAGATCGAGGCCGGCGCCGGCCGAGACCTCGTCGACGGTGGGGACGGCGACGACAGGATCAGCGGCTTCGACGGCGTCGACCGGATCGCGGGCGGCGAGGGCGCCGACGCCGTGGCCGGCGGCAAGGGCGACGACCTGGTGCTCGGCGGCCCGGGCAACGACCGCGTCCTCAACGGCGGGCCCGACAACGACCGCCTCGACGGCGGCGACGGCAACGACGAGCTCGCCGGCGCCGAGAACAACGACCGGGTCGACGGCGGCCCCGGCAACGACCACCCGCAGGGCGGCCCCGGCAACGACCGCGTCATCGGCGGTCCCGGTCGCGACCAGGTCGACGGCGACAAGGGCGACGACGTCATCGACGCCGGACCCGGCGACGACTCCTGCCCCGGCTTCGCCCGCGGGGTCGACAACAGCACCTGTCGCGGGTTCCCCGCGCGCGGGGGCACCATCAACGTCACCGGTGACGCCGGCGACGACGTCATCTACCCCGGCGACGGGATCGACAACGTCTTCGGCGAGGAGGGCGACGACGTCATCGTCGCCGTGCGCGACGGCTCCTACGACCGGCTCTCGTGCCGCGACGCCGCCTCCGAGCCCGGCCTCGAGGCCGCCGGCGGCACCGTCGTCTACGTCGGCGGTGTCGACCGCCTCGACGAGCTGCGCCGGTGCAAGCGGGTCTCGCTGACCGAGGCCCAGTTCCGGCGCCGCTTCCCCCAGCTGCCCCTGCCCGCCAGCGCCACGACCTCCAGGAGAGCCTCATGAAGAACCATCTCGTCGGTGCCGCCCTGGTGGCCGTGCTGCTCACCGTGCCCGCGGTCGCGGAGGCCCGGGTCATCAAGGGCAACGCCGGCAACAACACGCTGCGCGGGACCCCCCAGGCCGACACCATCACCGGAGGCCTGGGCAACGACAAGATCTACGGCAACGGCGGCAACGACACGATCGACGCCGGCATCGGCAACGACCTGGCGAGCGGCGGCACGGGCAAGGACCGGATCGCGATGGGCGAGGGCAAGGACCGCGTCGACGGCGGCGACGGCGACGACCGGCTCGACAGCGGCCTGCAGGACGACGTCGTCAACGGCGGCGAGGGCAACGACTCCATCAAGTCCGGCACCGGCGACGACGTCGTCAAGGGCGGCCCCGGCAACGACACCGTCGAGACGGCCGGCGACGACGACACGGTCCACGGCGAGGCCGGCAGCGACCGGGTCCAGGCCGGCGAGGGCGACGACCTCGTGTCCGGCGCCGACGGCAACGACGTGCTCGGCGGCGGGGGCGGCACCGACGAGGTGCGTGGCGGTCCCGGCAACGACCAGCTCACCGGACTCGGCGGCAACGACACGCTCACTGGCGAGGCCGGCGACGACCGGACGATCAACGGTGGCGGCGGCAACGACGACATGGACGGCGGCGAGGGCGACGACATGCTCAACGGCGTCGAGGGCGCCGACGACGTCGACGGCGGGGTCGGCGACGACTACGTGCAGGGCGGCAAGGGCGACGACCGCGTCATCGGCGGCGACGGCGGCGACCAGCTCGACGGCGACGAGGGCGACGACTTCATCGACGCCGGCCCCGGCAACGACTCGTGCCCCGAGTTCGCGGGCACCAAGAACGCGACCAACACCTGCACGGCGTTCCCCGCAGCCGGCGGCGGCGTCAACGTGACCGGTGACGCCGGCGACGACGTCATCTACCCCGGCGACGGCGTCGACGTGGTCTTCGGCGAGGAGGGTGCCGACACCTTCGTGGTGGTCGCCGACAACGCCTACGACCGGATCTTCTGCGTCGACTCGTTCAGCGGTGGGACGGTCCCCGACCCGAAGGACTTGGTCGTCTACGTCGGCAGCGCCGACCCCAAGGACGACATCCGCAACTGCGGCCCGCAGAACGCCGTCCAGGTCAAGGTCTACGCCACCGCGGAGGAGTTCACGGCCGCCTACCCCGGACTGCCGGTCCCCACGACGGCCGAGGCGCGTCGCACGCCGGCGCGCGAGCTGGTCGGCCGCACGGTCTGACCCGGGCTGGCTGACCCGGGCTCAGGCCCGGGCGGGCACCATGACGTCCTCGGCGAAGCGCCGCATGCCGTCGAGCTTCTGCTCCAGGGTGGCCTCGAGGCCGCTGTAGTAGGCCCAGGGCATCGTCCAGACCTCGGTGATGCCGGCGTCGCGGGCGGTGGCGAACTGTCCCGGCATGAACGCGTCGGACAGCGCAGTGATGATCTCGAACGGCTCGTCGGCGCGACCGGCCTCGGCGCGCAGCTCGAGCAGCCGCGCGGCGTGCCCGCACGCCTCCTCGACGGTGTAGATGTCGCCCACCCAGCCGTCGTGGCGCACCGCCCGCTTGAACGCCACCTCGGACAGGCCGCCGACCAGGATCGGGATCTGGGCCGGGGGAGAGGGGTTCATCTGCATCCGCGGCGCGGTGTAGAACTCGCCGGCGAACTCGGTCCAGCCCGGCTCCCACAGCGCCTTCATCAGCGCGAGTCCCTCGTCGGTGCGCTTGCCGCGGGTGCGGAAGTCGGCGCCGAGCATCTCGAACTCCTCGCGGCACCAGCCGATGCCGACGCCGAGCGACACCCGGCCGCCCGACAGCACCGACGCCGTACCGACCGACTTGGCGACCTGGAACGGGTTGCGCAGGGCGGCGACGTAGACGGAGGTGAAGAACCGGACGCGGGTGGTCACCGACGACAGGGCGCCGATGAGCACCCACGGGTCGGGCCACTCGGCCCCGATGTCCCAGCGGCGCGACCCGTCGGGCGTGTAGGGGTACGGAGTGCTCAGCTCCTCCAGGTCGACCACGTGGTCGGGCACCGAGATCGCGTGGTAGCCGAGCTCGTCGGCGGCCCGGGCCAGCGCGATCAGGTGGTCGGCCGGCTGGAAGGCGGTGACGATAGAGAAGCGCACCGCGACAGACTAGAGCACGGAACTAGAACGTGTTCTCGTTCCCGGGTCCGGTCTGGGTGGCGTTGTCGGTGCCGCCGTGGAGGAGCTCCTCGATGATCGCGTCGTCGGGAACGGTGTCGTCGACCATCGGGTCGTCGTCGGCGATGACGTGGACGGCGGCCTCCTCGGCGCTCGCCGCGGCCCCGTCGATGCCGACGTCGGAAGCGATGAGGTCCTTCTCGGTGTCGGTGTGGGCGCCCTCGTCGGGCGCTACCAGGCGGCCGGCGCGCTCGTCGCCGACCTCGTGGTCGGTGAGGTCCTCGTCGTACTTCTCGGCGTCCTCGACGAGCTCCTCGATCGGCTTGGCCGTGGGGTCGGGGACCTCCTGGGCCAGGCGCTGCTCGAAGTCCTCGCCCACCGCCTCCTCGTAGGGCGTGTTGCCGTAGCCCTGCCCGGCCGACCACTTCTCGGGCGGGTTGTAGCCCCGGTCCATCTCGTCGGGCAGGTCACCGCCCTCGTGGGTCACGAGGTTGTCGTTGCCGACCGGCTGGTCCTCGTCGTCGACGCTGTAGTCGCCGTAGCTCTCCGCGGCGGTCGTGGGGTCCTGGTCGTCGGGTGCTGAAGACATGGTGCTCATGACCTCCACGCTAGGGGCAGCGTCCCTGCCGTTCCTCACCCCTCCTGGCCCCTTCGGCTGCCCCTAGGGTGGGGCCATGGGGCGAGCGATCCACCACGTCGACCTGTGGGTGTCTGACGTCGACAAGGCCGTCGACGAGTGGGGCTGGCTGCTCGGCGAGGTGGGCTGGGAGGTCGACCTCCCCGGGGCGTCCTGGGCGCACGACGACGGCACCTACCTGTTCCTCGAGCGCTCCGCCGACCAGGTCGACGCCCCGCATGACCGGCTGCGCCCCGGCGTCAACCACCTGGCACTGACCGTCGGCTCACGGGCCCTGCTCGACCGCGTGCGGGCCGAGTCGACGGCCCACGGCTGGCACGAGCTGTTCGCCGACCGCTACCCGCACGCCGGCGGCGGCGACCACACTGCGCTCTACCTCGAGAGCTCCGAGGGCTTCGAGGTCGAGGTCGTCCTCGACGCCTGAGGGCGCAACGACCCCCGACGTACGACGACCACCCGGCTCCACAGGAGCGGGGTGGTCGTCGTCGCAGCGTCGCCGCTGCCGGAGCTCAGGTCAGGCGTGGCTCTTACGGCTGTTGAAGATGCTGTAGCCGCCGGGGCCGATGGCGAGTCCGACGACGATCAGGACGATCCCGAAGAGGATCTGGCCCTGGATCAGCTGTACGACTCCGACCACGACGAGGATGACGGCGAGGATCCACAAGAGGAAGCCCATGGTGTTGCTCCTGACTGCTGGCGGCCCTGGTGCGGGGGTGCGGGCCAGGCCCGGATCTCGGGCCGACTCGACGATCTCGCTCTCTGATCGGGAGGACCTCACCCTTGCGGGCGCACCGGGCGTGAGCAGGATCGCGGCAGGCTGGCGGCATGGCGGCCCGACCTGACGCACGTCCCTGGGTCCCCGAGGAGCTCTCGCCGGACACCCTGCGCGACGCGCTGCAGCAGTGCGAGGGATGCGAGCTGTTCCAGGACGCGACGCAGGCGGTGCCCGGTCGCGGCACCTTTGACGCCCGGCTCGTCCTGCTCGGCGAGCAGCCGGGCGACCAGGAGGACAAGCAGGGCCAGCCCTTCGTCGGACCCGCCGGACGCGTCCTCGTCGACGCCCTCGACGAGGCCGGCGTCGACCGCACCGACGTCTACGTCACCAACACCGTCAAGCACTTCCGCTGGAAGTCCGGCGGCGGCAAGCGCCGCCTGCACCAGTCACCCGGTCGCGCCCACGTCGAGGCGTGCCGTCCCTGGCTCGACGCCGAGTTGAGCCTGCTGCGCCCCGTCGGGGCCGTGCTGCTCGGCGGTACCGCCGGCAAGGCGCTCTACGGCACGACGTTCCGCGTCGGGGAGGCCCGCGGCGTCCTGCGGGAGTGGCCCGAGAAGTACCCCGTCGCCGCCCCGCCCGGCTGGGTCCTCGCCACCATCCACCCCTCCGCCGTCCTGCGCGCCGAGCCCGACGAGCGCCAGACGATGTACGACGGGCTGGTCTCCGACCTGCGCCTCGCCGCGGAGACGTTGCGCGCGTCCTGACCTGCACCACGTCACGCCAGGCTCGGGATTCACCGGCCGGCCGGTGAACCCCTCAGTTGGCCGATGGAACTTCATCGGCCAAGCAGGAGCTTCGTCGGCCAAGCAGGGCCGGGCCCGTCCCGCCGATGCGACGGGTCAGCGGGTGGGGGCGCCGTAGAGGGTCGTGCGCTCGCGGACGGGGCGGCCGATGCCGGCGCCGATCTCGACGAGCTCGGCGACGGTCTTGGCCGAGCCGTGCTCGGAGCCGGCCATCCGGGAGATGGTCTCCTCCATCAGGGTGCCGCCGACGTCGTTGCAGCCGGCGTTGAGCATCGCGCGGGTGCCGTCGACACCGAGCTTGACCCAGGAGGTCTGGATGTTGTCGATGCGGCCGTGGAGCAGGATGCGCGCCAGGGCGTGGACGGCGAGGTTGTCACGCAGGGTGGGTCCGGGGCGGGCGACGCCGGCGAGGTAGATCGGTGAGGACGTGTGCACGAAGGGCAGCGGCACGAACTCGGTGAAGCTCGCGCCCCCGAATTCAAGGGAGTCGTCCTGGATCCTGCTGAGGACGCGGAGGTGGCCGACCCAGTGGCGGGGGTTGTCGACGTGGCCGTACATCATCGTGGACGTCGTGGGGATCCCGACCCGGTGGGCGGTGGTGACGATCTCGACCCAGGTGCGGGCCGGGAGCTTGCCCTTGGTGAGGACCCAGCGGACCTCGTCGTCGAGGATCTCCGCGGCGGTGCCGGGCAGCGAGCCGAGGCCGGCCTCGCGGGCCTTGATCAGGAAGTCCTCGACGCTCAGGCCGGTGCGCGCCGTGCCGTTGACGATCTCCATGGGCGAGAACGCGTGGACGTGCATGTCGGGCACGCGCCGCTTGACCGCGGAGACGAGGTCGAAGTACGCCGTCGCGGGGAGCTCGGGATCGATCCCGCCCTGCATGCAGACCTCGGTGGCGCCCAGGTCCCAGGCCTCGGCGGCGCGGTCGGCGACCTCCTCGAGGGACAGCGAGAACGCGTCGGCGTCGGTGCGGCGCTGGGCGAAGGCGCAGAAGCGGCAGCCCACGTAGCAGACGTTGGTGAAGTTGATGTTCCGGTTGACGACGTAGGTCACGTCGTCGCCGACGGTCTCGCGGCGCAGGTCGTCGGCGAGCCGGCAGACCTGGTCGAGGAGGTCGCCCTCGGCGGTCATCAGCGTCAGCGCGTGCTCGTCGGAGAGGTTGCCGGGGTCGGCCTCGGCCGCCCGGAGCGCGGCGACCCCCTCGGAGGTGGTTGAGGAAGGACGAAGTCCTGTCTCGACACCACTCGTCAGCGCGGCCGCGTCCTTGACGGACTCCCAGTCGCCGTAGACGCCGTCGAAGTCGGAGCGCCGGTCCTCGGTGCGCCCGGTGGTGTCGACGGTCTCGTGCAGGTCGGTGCGCCCGGCGGACACGAACCCGCCGTCGGGCTCCTGCCAGGGCAGCCCGACCGGGCGT
>JAOPXU010000376.1 GCA_025964985.1 Nocardioides sp. | reverse complement strand
ACCACGGTCGACGTCCTGCTCACCTACTCGACGGCCAACGGCTCGGAGGACGAGACCCGTCGTCTCTACCTCGAGCCGGCCGGCGACGGCTGGGTCATCGCCGACGACGAGGCCGTCTAGCCGGTGCCCGGTCCGGACCGATTCGAACGAGCCCGACGGGCTCCGGTAAGGTTCTCGTCGTTCGGGGCAGGTAGCTCAGTTGGTACGAGCGATCGCCTGAAAAGTGATAGGTCGGCGGTTCGACCCCGCCCCTGCCCACCGAGCGCGAGACGCCCCCGTCGGTCACCGACGGGGGGCGTCCTCGGTCCGCTGGCGGCCGGCGTGCTGACCATCGCCACGGCCAACGCCGCCAGCGGCCGTGACCGCCGCGGCCTCCTGTCCGAGGCGTCCTGGACGGCGTGGGCCGACGCCGCAGCGGGGCTGGAGGTCGACGTGCTGGCCGTGCAGGAGGTCGACCGCCTGCTGCCGCGCAGCGGCGACGTCGACCAGACCGGGGTCCTCGCGCAGGTCCTCGCCGGCGACGGCCGAGCGTGGTCGGCGCGGTTTGCCGCGGCGGTGCACGGCACGCCCGGCTCGGCCGTGACGTTCCGGGCTGCCCGGGGTGGCGACCCGGCCCAGCCGTCGTACGGCGTCGCGCTGCTCACGCGCCACCCCGTCCTGCGCTGGGCGGAGCTGCGTCTGACGGCGTCACGGGCCCGGCTGCCGGTGCGCCTGCCGGAGGGGGCACCGCAGCGGATGCTGTGGGTGCCCGACGAGCCGCGGGTGGCCCTGGCCGCCGTCGTCGACGCGCCGGTCGGACCGCTCACCGTCGTCACCACGCACCTCTCGTTCGCCCCGTGGCGCGCGACGGCCCAGCTGCGCGAGGTGGTGCGGTGGTCGCGGACGCTCCCGGGTCCGCGGGTCCTGCTCGGCGACCTCAACCTGCCGCGCCGCGTCGCGGTCGCGGCCTCGGGCTGGACGGCGACCGCCGCGGTGGCGACGTACCCGGCCGCCGGGCCACGTCTCCAGCTCGACCACGTGCTCGGTGACGGCGTGCGGCCGGGCGCGCCGACGACGTACCGGCTGGCCGACAGCGACCACCTCGCGCTGCGGGTCGGCGTCGACCTCGCGTCGTAGCGCCCACGGAGGGGGCGGAAGCAGCATGATGTGGCGATGAACGACTCCGCCCTCATCAGCATCGGCCTCCCGATCGCGCTCGCGATCATCATGTTCGGGCTCGGCCTGTCGCTGACGATCGACGACTTCCGCCGCGTGGCCCGTACGCCGCGCGCGATGATCGCCGCCCTCGGCCTGCAGGTGGTGGTCCTGCCGGTCATCGCCTTCGGCCTCGTCGAGCTCTTCGACCTCGACCCGCTGCTCGCGGTCGGCGTGATGCTGCTGGCCGCCTCACCGGGCGGCACCACGGCCAACCTGTTCAGCCACCTCTTCGGCGGCGACGTCGCCCTCAACGTGTCGCTGACCGCCATCAACTCGGTGATCGCGGCGTTCACGATCCCGCTGATCACCAACCTGGCCATCGACCGCTTCGACGTCGACGGCGAGCTCGGCCTGCAGTTCGGCAAGGTCGCCCAGGTCATCGCGATCGTCCTGGTGCCGGTCGCCATCGGCATGGTCGTACGCCGGCGCGCCGCCGACTTCGCGGCCCGCGCCGACAAGCCGGTCCGGATCTTCTCGATCGTCGTGCTGGCAGCCGTCTCGCTGGGTGCCCTGCTCGGTGAGCGCGAGAACCTCGCCGACTACGCCGAGCAGGTCGGCCTCGTCACCGGCATCTTCTGCATCCTCAGCCTCAGCCTCGGCTACCTCGCCGCCCGGCTGCTGCGCCTCGACGAGCGCCAGGCGATCGCCTGCTCGATGGAGGTCGGCATCCACAACACCACCATTGCCCTGACCATCGCGCTGAGCGTCCTGGACAGCACCGAGGTCGCCATCCCGGCCGCCGTCTACTCGGTGCTGATGTACCTGCTGGCCACCGCCTTCGGGTACGCCATCACCTCCGGGCGGCGCAAGCAGCGGGCGGCCGCGACCGTCTGAGACTGGTGCGGTCTGGGTCCGGTTCGCGCGTACTGGGCCGATGAAGCCGCTGCTTGGCCGACGAAGTTTCGTCGGCCAAGTGAGGGATTCACCGGCCGGCCGGTGAATCCCGAGACGGGAGCGACTGTGCGGCCCCGACCGCCGGCTCCGGCGCGCTGGAGATCGGAGTGCGTGCTTGGCCGATGAAGCTCGTGCTCGGCCGATGGAACTTCATCGGCCAAGTGAGGGGTTCACCGGCCGGCCGGTGAAACCCGAGACGGGAGTGACGCCACCGCAGTCCGGCCAGGGAACGACAACGGCCCGGCCGGACGCGCGAGGCGTCCGACCGGGCCGGTCGTCGTACAGGTCAGACGTGGCCGATCAGGCCAGGTCGAACCGGTCCAGCTCCATGACCTTGGTCCAGGCGGCGACGAAGTCGCGCACGAACCGGTCCTGGCCGCGCTGGCCGGAGTAGACCTCGCTGAGAGCCCGCAGCTGCGAGTTGGAGCCGAAGATCAGGTCGACCACGGTGGCGGTCCACCGGACCTCGTCGGTGACGAGGTCGCGGATCTCGTAGACGTGCTCCTGCGACTCCGAGGCCTTCCAGCGCGAGCCCGGCGCCAGGAGGTGGGTGAAGAAGTCGTTGGTGAGCACGCCGGGACGCTCGGTGAGGACGCCGTGCTGCGCGCCACCGGCGTTGGCCCCGAGCACCCGCAGGCCGCCGACGAGGGCGGTCATCTCGGGGGCGGTGAGGTCGAGCATGTAGGCGCGCTCGACCAGGAGCACCTCGGGCTGCGTCTTGTCGCTGGGCCGCAGGTAGTTGCGGAACCCGTCGGCCCGCGGCTCGAGCACGCGGAAGGAGTGGACGTCGGTCTCCTCCTGCGAGGCGTCGGTGCGACCGGGGCGGAACGGGACCGTGACGTCGGCGCCGGCCGCGCGGGCGGCCTGCTCGACGGCGGCCGAACCGGCCAGCACGATGAGGTCGGCCAGCGAGATCTTCGCGCCGCCCGCCTCGTTGAACTCGCTGCGCACGCCCTCGAGCACGCCGAGGACCCGCTCGAGCTGCTCGGGCTGGTTGACCTCCCAGCCGCGCTGCGGCTCGAGTCGGATGCGGGCGCCGTTGGCGCCACCGCGCTTGTCGGTGGAGCGGAACGTCGCGGCGGAGGCCCACGCGGTCTGGACGAGCTCGGAGGTGGTGAGGCCCGACTGCAGGACCTTGTCCTTCAGCGTCGACACGTCGGCGTCGGAGACCAGATCGTGGTCGACGGCCGGCACCGGGTCCTGCCACAGCTGCGGCTCGGGCACCCAGGGGCCGAGGTAGCGGCTGACGGGGCCCATGTCGCGGTGCAGCAGCTTGTACCAGGCCTTGGCGAAGGCCAGCGCGAACTCGTCGGGGTTGTCGAGGAAGCGCCGCGAGATCTTGTCGTACTCGGGGTCGACGCGCAGCGCCAGGTCGCTGGTGAGCATGGTGGGCCTGCGCTTGGGCGAGTCGGCGGTCGGGCCGGGGATGATCGCCTCGGAGTCCTTGGCCACCCACTGCTTGGCGCCGGCGGGGCTCTCGGTGAGCTCCCACTCGTAGCCGTAGAGGATCTCGAAGTAGCGG
>JAOPXU010000347.1 GCA_025964985.1 Nocardioides sp. | reverse complement strand
CGTCCAGGACGCCGCCAGCAAGGTCGTGCCCGACAGCGTCAAGGCCGGCATGCACCGCAAGATGGCCGAGCCCGGCTCCGCCGGCTGACTCTCCGCACCCCACGTCGGTCGAGGAGGTCGCCTTGCGCACCAGTACGGCGTCCGCACACGTCGGTCGAGGAGGTCGCCGTGCGCACCGGTACGGCGTCCGCACACGTCGGTCGAGGAGGTCGCCCTGCGCACCGGTACGGCGTCCGCACACGTCGGTCGAGCAGGTCGCCCTGCGACCGTCACGAGACCACTCGACCGCAGTTGCAGCTCGAGTCGATCACGGACCCTGCGGGGGTCTGGTCTCGTGACGGTTGCTGGCGCAACCTCCTCGACCAGCGTGGGTGCAGTGCGTCGTGTGCGTCAGGCGAAGGCGGCAGCGGCCGCCTCGACGAAGGCGTCGAGGTCGTCGGGGTCGCGGCTGGTGACGAGGGTCCAGCCCTTCGCGTCGTCGGTGCAGGCCTCCTCGTCGACCCAGCTGCCGCCGGCGTTGCGGACGTCGGTCTGCAGCGAGGCGTACGACGTCAGGGTCTTGCCCTCGACGACGCCCGACTCGACGAGCATCCAGGGGCCGTGGCAGATGGCCGCGACCGGCTTGCCGGCCTCGGCGAACGCCTTCACGAACGCGACGGCACTGGCGTCGAGGCGCAGGCTGTCGGCGTTGGTGGTGCCGCCCGGGATGACCAGGGCGTCGTAGTCGGCCGGGTCGGCGTCGGACACGGCGAGCTCGGCGGTGAACGTGTCACCGGGCTCGACGTCGTTGTTGAACGCCTTGACCTCGCCCGCCTCGGGGGCGATCAGCGTCGTCGTGGCCCCCGCCGCGCCGAGGTCGTCCCAGGGCCGGGTCAGCTCGGGCTGCTCGACGCCGGAGTTGTTGACGATGAACGCGATCTTCTTGCCGGTGAGGTCGGTGGGCATGGCCCCAGCGTCACAAGGAGCCGGTATCGCGACACCGACCTCAAGGGGGAAGGACTGCGCCGGCCGCGGGTACCGGTGCGGATGACCACCTCGACCGTCGAGTCCTGCCCCGACTGCACCGACGGCCTCGGACGCTCCGTCGACGTCCCGCACGGCGGGTTCCGCCACCGGATGCGCTCGAGCCCGGGCCTGGCCCAGGTGTGGCGCATCGGCGTCTTCGTCGCCGGCCTGCTCTGCGTCGCGGCCCGCGTCGCGCTGGCCGTGCTGCCCGGCCCGCTCACCATCCCGCCGGTCCTGCTCGGGCTGTGGATCTGGTCGACCGAGTTCGCCTGGGCTCAGCGCTTCTTCGACACCTTCAAGCGCAAGGCCCGCGAGGCCTGGGCCCACGCCCGCCAGCACCCCGTGAGCTCGGCCGTCGTCACGATCGGCGGGCTGTTGCTCGCCGGCGTCGCGGTCTGGGCAGTGACCCACTTGGGCCTCGTGGACGTCGTGCGCGACCGGCTGGGGCTCTGAGTCGCGCTGGTGCTGGGCCGATGAAGCCCGTACTTGGACGACGAAGCTTCATCGGCCGAGTGAGGGATTCACCGGCCGGCCGGTGAATCCCGCAGCACCCCGGCCGCCCGCAGCAGCGCCTCCGGACCCGGGTGCCCGTCGAGCTCGTCGACGGGGACACTCAGCGGGACGCGCCAGTTGTCGCGCTCGGTGGTGCCGGGGACGTTGGGACGGCGCTCCTCGGCGACGGCGTCCTCGAGGGAGAACGACAGCAGCAGCGACGGCGCCCGGCCGAGCTGCGCGTACGCCGCGGCGACGGCGTCCTGCGGGGTGGCGTCGTCGGCGAGCCCGTCGCGGCGCAGGCGCTCGAGCAGCTCCTCGCGTCCCGACCGCACGTCGTCCTCGGCCATGTCGGAGGCCTCGAGCTGGTCGTCGACGTCGGAGCCGGTCCACAGGCCGGCGACGGTGGGCAGGTCGTGGGTGGTGACGGTGGCCAGCGAGCCCGCGGACCACTCGGTGGGGTCGTCGTCCTCGAACCAGAGCACGCGGTAGCTCAGGATGCCGCGCGAGGCGAGCTCCTCGGGCACGTGCTCCTCGACGGTGCCGAGGTCCTCGCCGACGACGACGGCCTGGGCGCGGTGCGACTCCAGGCAGACGATGTCGAGCAGGTCGTCGGCGGCGTAGCGGACGTAGCAGCCGTCCTGCGGGCCGGAGCCGTCCGGGATCCACCAGAGGCGGAAGAGGCCCATGACGTGGTCGATGCGCAGCCCGCCGGCGCCGGCGATGGTGGCGCGCACGGACTGGATGAACGGCTCGTAGTCGGCCGCGCGCAGCCGCCACGGGACGAACGGCGGGGAGCCCCAGTCCTGCCCGACGGTGTTGAGCGCGTCGGGCGGTGCGCCGACGGTGATGCCGTCGGCCATGACGCCCTGCCAGGCCCACGCGTCGGCGCCGCCACCGGAGACGCCGATGGGCAGGTCCTGGATGACGGTGAGGTCGCCGGTGGCCTCACGCAGCTGCTCGGACAGCAGCCACTGCAGCCAGGCGTGGAAGGTGACCTCGGCGCCGCGCTCCTCGACCAGGCGGCGCACGGCGTCGCCGTCGGGGTCGTGCAGCTCCTCGGGCCACGCGTGCCAGTCGCCGCCGTGCTCGGCGGCCAGCACCGACCACGTGGCGAAGTGCTCGAGCGGGGTGCCCTGCTCGGAGCGCCAGGCGTCGAACCCGGCGTCGTCGGTGCGCGCGTCGAAGCGGCGGCGCAGGACGTCGAGCTTGTGGGTCCAGGCCGCGTCGCGGTCGATGCCCTCGACGGGCTGGGCCGGTGCCTCGTCGACGTGGAGGTAGACGGGGTTGCGGAAGCGGCGCGTCGCGGGGAGGTAGGGGCTGGTCTCCAGCGGCAGCACGGGCGCGACCGCGTGCAGCGGGTTGACGACGAGGAACCCGCCGCCGAGCCGCTCGGTCCACTCGCGCAGGGTGCGCAGGTCGCCGAGGTCACCGACGCCGGCGCTGCCCGTCGAGCGGGCGGCGTAGAGCTGCACGGCCCAGCCCCAGCTCTGCACCGGCGGCACGTAGCACCGGCCGGGGGAGACGACCAGGCGCCGCTCGGACCCGGCGTCGTCGACGAGCACGTGGTAGCCGAACGGCAGGTCGTCGGGCACGACGTCGTCGAGCCGGGCGGTCCCACCCTCCTCCAGCCGTACGTCGCCGCGCAGGCCGGTCGCGCGGCCGCGCCGCGTCACGACCGGAGCAGTGCTCTCGAGGTCGGCGGGCGGCTCGCCCATCACGGCGAGCACCTGCCGCACGGTGGCGTCGGGGGCGCGGTGGGGCTGGTCGTCGGCGTCGACCCACTCGCGCTGGACGGGGTCGACGGGGTCCACGGGGTCGACGGGGTCCACGGGGTCCACGGGGAGGTCGGAGGGCTCGGTCACAGGGACGTGACTACCAGGTGCGCAGCGGGAGCCGTCATCCGATGGTGACCTCCCACGTCTCGATGAGGCTGCGCACGTAGGCGCGCACGGCCTCGCGCTCCGCGGGGTCGGACCACTGGTGGGCCCACTCGTCGTCGGCCAGCACCGTGCCGAGGGCACCGGCCGCGGCGTCGGCCAGGTCGGCGTCGGGGGTCGGCGGCGGGGTGGTCGGTCCGTCGACCGGGTCGGGCACGCCGGGCACCCCGGAGGCCAGCCACGCCGCCGCGGCGACCACGCGTCCCGGCTCGTCGCCGGAGCGCAGCGTCCGCTCGGCGAACGCCGCGGCCTCGGTGGCCCCGTCGAGGTCGTCGAGGTCGTCGCTCCACGCGGCGGCGTCGTCGTTGTCGAACGGACCCGTTCCCCAGACACTCATGCGTCCTGGGTACCCAGCGGACCGCGGGGCACGGTTCCCCTCCTGAGGTGAGGCTGCCGCCGCCGGGTCGTTGGAGGGTTGGGAGACATGAGCACTAGACGTCGTGTCGTCCGAGCCACCCCGCAGCAGGTCTGGGACGTGCTGTCCGACGGCTGGCTCTACCCGGTCTGGGTGGTCGGCGCCTCCCGCATGCGCGAGGTCGACGACGCCTGGCCGGTGGTCGGCAGCAAGTTGCACCACTCGGTCGGCGTCTGGCCGGCCCTCATC
This sequence comes from Nocardioides sp., assembly GCA_025964985.1. Classification (GTDB taxonomy): domain Bacteria; phylum Actinomycetota; class Actinomycetes; order Propionibacteriales; family Nocardioidaceae; genus Nocardioides. The sequence continues at coordinate 43,590 of JAOPXU010000347.1, read as the reverse complement.
GACGACAACACCGAGGTCCTCGAGGCCACCGCGCCGTCCCACCTGCTGCTGCGTGCCCGCGGCTGGCCGGTCGGCGAGGCCAACGTCGACCTGCGTATCGAGGCGCACGCCGAGGGCTGCCAGGTCACGATCACCGAGGACGCCGTCGCCGGGCCCGGCAAGCTGATGCCCAAGCCGCTGCGCGACCTCCAGATCGGCGTGCGCAACGTGGAGACCCTGCAGCGTCTCGCGTTCATCGCCGAGAACCGGGCCGACTCGCTCCGGTGACCACCCACGACGCCGTCGTCGTCGGGGCCGGCCCCAACGGGCTGGTCGCGGCCAACCACCTGGCCGACGCCGGCTGGTCGGTCTTGGTCGTCGAGGCCCAGGACGAGGTCGGCGGCGGCGTGCGCAGCGACAGCGAGCTCCACCCGGACTTCGTCCACGACACCTTCAGCGCCTTCTACCCGCTCGCGCCCCTCTCGGCCGGTCTCGCGCCGCTGCGGCTCGAGGACCACGGGCTCGAGTGGTGCCACGCACCGGCCGTGCTCGGCCACCCGCTGCCCGACGGGCGCTGGGCGGTCCTGCACCGCGACCGCCACGTCACCGCCGGGCTGATGGAGGACCAGCACGCCGGCGACGGCGCCGCCTGGCTCGAGCTGTGCGCCATGTGGGACCGCATCGGCGGCCCGCTGGTCGACGGCCTCACCGGACCGTTCCCGCCGGTGCGCGCCGGCGTGCGGGTCCTCGCCGCGCTGCGCGCCGCCGGCGGTCTCGACCTCGTGCGCACCCTGCTCACCCCGGCCTCGGCCATCGGGCGGCACCGCTTCGGCGGCGACGCCGCGGGCCTGCTCATCAGCGGCAACGCCGGGCACGCCGACATCCCGATCGGCACCCCGGGCTCCGGCGTCTTCGGCCTGCTGCTGACGATGCTCGGGCAGACCGTCGGCTTCCCGGTGCCGCGTGGCGGCGCCGGCCAGCTCGCCGGCGCCCTGCGCCGCCGGCTCGAGTCGGTCGGCGGCGAGGTGCGCACCTCCACCAAGGCCACGCGGGTCGTGGTCGAGGGCGGTCGCGCCGTCGCGGTCGAGACCGAGCACGGCGAGCGCCACGACGCCCGGCGCGCGGTCGTTGCCGACGTCTCCGCGCTGCACCTCTTCGGCGGCGGCGGGTCCTGGACCGGGCTGCTCGACGACGAGCACGTGCCGGCCCGCGTGCGCCGCGGCATGAAGTCGTTCGAGCTCGACCCCGGCACGGTCAAGGTCGACTGGGCGCTCGACGGCCCCGTCCCGTGGGCCTCGCCCCCGCCGTACGCCGCCGGCACCGTGCACGTCGCCGACTCCGTCGACCAGATGGCGATGGCGCTGGCCCAGGTCGCGGCCCACACCATCCCGGCCGACCCGTTCCTGCTCACCGGCCAGATGACGACCAGCGACCCCAGCCGCTCGCCGGCGGGCACCGAGTCGTTCTGGGCCTACACCCACGTCCCCCAGGACGACGCCCCCGTCACCGACGGCGGCGACGGCACCATCCGCGGCGTCTGGGACCGCGACGACTGCGAGCGCTTCGGCGACCGCATCCAGGCGCGCATCGAGCGACTGGCCCCCGGCTTCGGCTCGCGGATCATCTCGCGACGCGTCCTCGGACCGCGCGAGCTCGAGCGGCGCAACGCCAACCTGGTGGGCGGTTCCCTCAACGGAGGTACGGCGCAGCTCCACCAGGAGCTCGTGCTGCGGCCGGTCCCGGCGCTGCTCGGCCGGCCCGAGACGGGCGTGCGCGGTCTCTACCTCGGCTCGGCCTCGGCCCACCCCGGAGGCGGCGTGCACGGCGCCCCCGGCCACAACGCGGCCCGCGCCGCGCTGCTGCACCACCGGACTCACCTTCGCAGGTGAGTGTCATCGCCGGAGACGCGGGCACCGGCACACCACACCTAGAGGAGGCACCATGACCGACACTCCCACCACGGAGAAGGCACAAGCGGCCGCGTCCACCGCGGCCGACGAGGGCAAGCACGTGGCCGGCGTCGCGCAGGGCGAGGCCGCCAAGGTCGCGAGCGAAGCGAAGGACCAGGCCAAGTCGCTGGCCGGCGAGGCCCGCACGCAGGTGACCGAGCAGGTCTCCGACCAGTCGCGCCAGCAGCGCGACAAGCTCGTGAGCACCCTCGGCACCCTCGGCGACGACCTGGACCAGATGGCCCAGAACAGCAGTGGAGGCCTGGCCTCCGACGTCGCCCGCGAGGTCGCCCAGCACGCCCGCTCGCTGACGTCGTACCTCGACGGCCGTGAGCCCACCGAGCTGCTCGAGGACGTGCGCGACTTCGCTCGGCGTCGTCCCGGCGTGTTCCTGGCCGGCGCACTCGTGGCCGGCGTCGTCGCCGGTCGAGTGGCCCGCGGCGTCAAGGACGCCCCGAGCGGCCCGGGCTCCAGCAGCCAGCCCAGCCAGCCGACCACGTCCGGCTTCGCTGGCACCGGCACCCCGACCTACGGCGAGACCTACGGCGACACGCCGAGCTACAGCACCCCGGGCCTCGCCACGCCGGTCACCCCGGGCACGTCGGCCGGACGCAACGTCGGCACGGCCGAGGGCGACCCGCTGTCGGGCTTCCCGAGCTCGCCGCCCCCGTCGTCGCCCCCGGGCACCCCGACGTACGACCCGACGCCGACGCAGGCGTTCGACCCGCTCGCTCCTGAGACCCCGCCGGCCCAGCCCGGAGGCCCGTACTCCGGAGCCGGCTCGTGAGCGGCATCGACCCGAACGTCGGGACGGCCGGCGGCTCGCACGCTGTCGGCGGCACCCAGACCGGCAGCAGCCACGCCGGTCCCGGTGAGACCCGCAGCCTCGGCGAGATCGTCGGCGAGGTCACCTCGGACCTGAGCGACCTGTTCCGCGCCGAGGTGCAGCTCGCCAAGACCGAGCTCAAGCAGGAGGCGACCAAGGCCGGCAAGGGTGCCGGCATGCTCGCCGCGGCGGGATTCTCCGCCTTCATGCTGATCCTGTTCCTGTCGATCGCCCTCATGTGGCTGCTCGACAACATCATCATCCTCGAGCTCGCTGCCTTCATCGTGGCGGCGCTCTGGGGCGTGGCCGCCGCCGTGCTCGCGTCGATCGGTCGCAAGAACCTGAAGAAGGCCAACCCGCAGCTGCCTCAGACGCAGCAGACCCTGAAGGAGGATGCGCAATGGGCGAAAGCACAGAGGAGCTGACCCACGACATCGAGGAGTCCCGCAACCGTCTGGGGGCCCACCTCGACGAGCTGCAGGACAAGGTGAGCCCCGCGGCCATCGTGGACCGCAAGAAGCAGGCCACCCGGTCCAAGGTGCTCGGCGTGCGTGAGAAGGCGCTCGGCACCGCTCGTCACGCTGGCGACAAGGCCTCGGGCACCGGTGCCGGGCTGACCGACAAGGTCAGCGGCACCGCGTCCGACGCAGCCGACACCGCTCAGCAGCAGTACCAGGGCGCCCCGCTCGCGGCTGGCGTCGCGGCGTTCGGCCTCGGCATGGTCATCTCCGCGATGATCCCCTCGACCCGCGCCGAGCAGAAGGCCGCCGTCCAGGTCAAGGAGACCGTCCAGGAGCAGGCGCAGCCGCTCATGGCCGACGCCAAGCAGGCCGCGACCGACGTCGGTCAGAGCCTCAAGGACAGCGCCACCGAGTCCGCTCAGCAGGTCAAGCAGACCGGCCAGGAGGCCGCGGCGCACGTCAAGGACGAGGGACAGTCCTCGGCCCAGAATGTGAAGTCCGAGACCACCAGCTGACGTCTCGACCCCGCACCACCGCTCGAGCACCGGAGCCCCCGTCGACACGACGGGGGCTCCGGTGCGTCCAGGCTCAGCCGTCCTCCGGTGTGTCGTGGAAGCGGTCCGACTCGGCGATGCCGGTGCCGTCGGCCCCGTCGGTGCGGTTCTTCTTCTCCTCCGGTGCCACGGACGCCTCCTTCGCGGCGTCGGCCATGTCGACGCCCTCCTCCGCGGGTACGCCGGGGGCCTGGAGCCTCGACGCCTCGGCCGCGTGCTCGTGTGGCATGGGTTCCTCCTGCTGGTGTGGGACTGGCGGGTGAGCGCACCGGTACCCGCAGCCCCTCGCCCTCACCCCTCGCTTCACCCCCTCCCTCACCCCCTCGCGTGTGGTGGCCCTGGTCGTCCGGCACGAGCATGAGGAACACCCCCAGCCCCCTCGAGAGGAGAGCACCGTGCCGGCAGCCGACAAGCCCGGGCCCAGCGTCAAGGACCCCGAGAAGTACGAGGCCCTGCGTCGCGAGGGCAACAGCAAGGAGAAGTCGGCGCGCATCGCCAACGCCTCCGCCCGCGACGGCGCGAAGGCCGTCGGGCAGCGCGGTGGCTCGTCGCCGTCCTACGACGAGTGGACGGTCGACGACCTGCGCAGGCGCGCCGCCGAGATCGGCATCGACGGCCGGTCGACGATGCGCAAGGGCGAGCTCCTCGAGGCACTGCGTGAGCACTGAGCCGCAGGCGCCCGCACGATCACCCGATCAGGTGACGATGCGCTTCCCCAGTCCTGGGTACCCGACCCGGTGACCCTCGCCCCCACCGCGCCACCGCGCGCACTGACGGTGGCGTCGGTGCCCGCCGGCCACGTCTACGTGCGCCACTTGGCCCCCGAGCAAGGTGGCGGTCCCGTCCGACTGCCCGACCCGCCGCCCCTCGGCGTACGCCGTCCCGCGGCCGCGCAGTGGTGGCCGCCGGCCATGCTCGACCCCCGCTGGATCGAGCAGCACCGCGACCAGGTCGACGTCTTCCACCTCCACTTCGGCTTCGACGCCTGGAGCCCCGCCGACCTCGAGCGCGTCGTCGCCGCCCTGCGCGACAGCGGCACCCCCTTCGTGCAGACCGTCCACGACCTGCGCAACCCCCACCACCTCGACCGCGCCGAGCACGACGCGCAGCTCGACGTGCTGGTGCCGGCCGCCGACGCGCTGGTCACCCTCACCCCGGGTGCCGCCGAGGAGATCCGGCGCCGCTGGGGCCGTGAGGCCACCGTCGTCCCGCACCCGCACGTCGTCCCGTTCCCGGTGATGCGCGGTGCCCGCGCCTCGCGCGAGGTGCGCAGCCGGGCGCACGGCGAGCACCCGTTCCGTGTCGGCCTGCACCTCAAGAGCCTGCGGGCCTCGATGGCCCCGCACGACGTGCTCCCGGCCCTCGTCGACGCGGTCGCCGACCTGCCCGACGCCGTGCTGCAGGTCAACGCCCACCGCGACGTCCTCGAGGCCGGTGGTCCCCGCTTCGACGCCGACCTGGCCCGCCTCGTGCAGGACCTGGCCCACGCCGGTCGGATCGAGCTGGTGGTCCACGACTACCTCAGCGACGTCGGTCTCTTCGACTACCTCGGCAGCCTCGACGTGTCGGTGCTGCCCTACCGCTTCGGTACCCACTCCGGCTGGCTCGAGGCCTGCCGCGACCTGGACACCACGGTCATCGCACCGACCTGCGGCCACTTCGCCGAGCAGGGCCCGGTGCTGACCTACACCCACGACGAGGACCGCTTCGACGCGGCCACCCTCGCCGACGCCGTACGCCGGGCCCACGCGGAGCGACCCGCGTTCGGTGCGACGGTGGCCGAGCGTCGTCGTCAGCGCACGCAGGTGGCCGCCCTGCACGATCGCGTCTACGCAGCGGCCGTGGAGGCACGCGCGTGAGGATCTGCCTGGTCGGCTCGAGCCGATTCCCCATCGGAGAGCCGTTCGCCGGCGGCCTCGAGGCCATGACGCACGGGCTGGCGACGGCCCTGGTGCGCCGCGGCCACCAGGTGACCCTGTTCGCCGCGCCCGGGTCGGACCCCGCGCTGCCGGTCGACCTGATCACCCCGGCGTCCTTCGCCGTGAGCGACGCGGCGATGAGCGACCAGAGCGCGCCTTCGCCGGGCTGGCTGGCCGAGCACCACGCCTACCTCGACCTGATGCTGCGGCTGGCCCGCAGCGGCGGCGACGACTTCGACGTCGTGCACAACAACAGCCTGCACCACCTGCCCGTGGCCATGGCCCCGGCCGTCCCGGTGCCGATCCTGACCACGCTGCACACCCCGCCGCTGCCGTTCGTCGAGTCGGCGGTCCACCTCGGGCCCGACGCGTCGTCGTTCGTCGCGGTCAGCGAGTTCACCGCCACCGCCTGGTCGCACGTCCTCGGCAGCCAAGTCATCCACAACGGCATCGACCTGACCCGCTGGCGCTACGGCGGCGGCGGCGGACCGGCCGTGTGGTCGGGCCGGCTGGTGCCCGAGAAGGCACCCCACGAGGCCATCGACGCCTGCCGCCGCGCCGGCGTCCCGCTCGTGCTCGTCGGCCCCGCCCACGACCGCGACTACTACCGCCGCGAGGTCGAGCCCCGGCTCGGCAGCGGCATCGAGTACCGCGGCCACCTCGACCACCGCGAGCTCGCCCACCTGCTGCGCGCCGCGTCGGTCGCCGTCGTCACGCCTGCCTGGGACGAGCCCTACGGCCTGGTGGCCTCCGAGGCCATGGCGTCCGGCACCCCCGTCGCCGGCTACGCCCGCGGCGCCTTGCCGGAGGTCGTCGGCACCGAGGCCGGCGTCCTGGTCGAGCCCGGCGACATCGACGCGCTCGCCGTCGCCGTGCGTGCCGCCCGTCGCCTCGACCGCGCCGCCGTGCGCCGCCACGCCGAGCTGACCTGCTCGGTCGAGCGGATGGTCGACGACTACGAGCGCTGCTACGCCGACCTGGCCCGGGGACCGGTGGCGGCATGAGCGCCGGTGTCGGGCCGACCGTCGGCTACTACGTCCACCACGTCGGCCGCGGCCACCTGCACCGCGCCACGGCGCTCGCCGAGCACCTCGCGAGCACCGGCGGCCCGTCGGTGACCGGTCTGTCGTCCCTGCCCCGGCCGGCTGGGTGGCACGGCGACTGGGTCGAGCTCGCCCGCGACGACGACGGCGAGCCCACCTGCCCGACCGCCCGCGGCCGGCTGCACTGGGCGCCCCTGCACCACGACGGCCTGCGCTCGCGCTCGGCCGCCTTGTCGGCCTGGATCGAGCAGGCCCGCCCGCGCGCGATCGTCAGCGACGTCTCGGTCGAGATGACGCTGCTGGCCCGCCTGCACGGCGTACCGGTCGTGTCGGTGGTGCTGCCCGGACGCCGCGACGACGCCCCGCACCAGCTGGGCTTCGAGGTCGCCGACGCGCTCGTCGGCTTCTGGCCGCCCAGCGCCCACGACATGCTCCAGGGCGTCCCCTACCAGCTCAAGGACCGCCTGCACTGCCTGGGCGCGCTGTCCCGCTTCGCGGTCGGCGAGCCCCGGCCCTCGCGCCTCACCGAGCGCCGCGCGGTCCTGCTGCTGGGCGCCGGCGGCCACGCCCCGGTGACCCCGCCGTCCGGTGACTGGTCCTGGACCGTGCTCGGCGCCGAGGGCGGCCAGTGGGTCGAGGACCCGTCGTCGGTGCTGCGCGAGGCCGACGTCGTCCTGACCCACGCCGGCCAGAACGCGCTGGCCGAGACCGCCGCCGCACGCCGACCCGCGGTCGTCGTACCGCAGGAGCGACCGCACGACGAGCAGCGCACCACCGGCGCCGAGCTGCGCGCCGGCGGCTGGCCGGCCGTCGTCCTCGACTCCTGGCCCACCGACGACGAGGCCCTCGAGAAGGCCGCCACGCTCGACGGCGGTGCCTGGGCCGGCTGGTGCGACGGCCACGCGGTCGAGCGCTACGCCGACGTCGTCCGGACCGTCGCGGGCGCATGACCCACGTCTCCGTCGTCACGATCGCCCGCGGCCGGCACCACCATCTCGCCGGCCAGCACCGCTCGCTCGCCCTGGGCAGCCGGCGCCCCGACTCCTACCACGTCGTCGCCATGGGCGACCCGGTCATCACCAGCAGCGACCACGGCGGCCTGCACCGCGAGGTCGTCCCGATCGCGGTCGGCCCCGAGGGCCTCCCGCTCGCCGCGGCCCGCAACCTCGGGGTCCAGCACGCCGTGGCCGGCGGCGCCGATGTCGTCGTCCTGCTCGACGTCGACTGCCTGGCCGGCTTCTACCTCGTCGATGCCTACGCCCGCGCCGCCTCGGAGCACCCCGACCGGCTCTGGTCGGGGCCGGTGACCTACCTGCCCCAGGACGTCGCCGTCCACCACCCCGCCGAGCTCGTGCCCCTCGACGACCCGCACCCCGCCCGCCCCGCGCCGGGCCCGGGCGAGTCCGAGCGCTGCACCCGGCCCGAGCTGTTCTGGTCGCTGTCGTTCGCCACGACCCCCGCGGCCTGGGAGCGCGTCGGCGGCTTCCACGAGGGCTACGTCGGCTACGGCGGCGAGGACACCGACCTCGCCCTGCAGGCCGAGGCCGCCGGCGTCGAGTGCTGGTGGCTCGGCTCGGCCCGTGCCTACCACCAGCACCACTCGGTGAGCTCCCCGCCGGTCGAGCACCTCGACGACATCCTGCGCAACGGCCGGCTCTTCCGCCGGCGCTGGGGTACCTGGCCGATGGCCGGCTGGTTGGCGGCCTTCGAACGACGCGGCCTCGTGCGCCGCGAGGGAGACGACTGGGTCAGGGCATGAGCGAGGCACTCGTGGTGGTCGACATGCAGCGCGACTACTTCCGCAGCGACGAGCTCGAGCGCTGTCGTGACGATCTCACCGCCGCCGTCAACCGCCTCGTCGAGGCGGCCGTCCGGCTCGGCGTACCGGTGGTGGAGGTGCGCACCGAGCACGACCCCGCCGGCAGCACCTGGACCCTCTCGATGACCGAGGACGGCGGCGGCCCCGTCATGGCCGGCACCGAGGGCGTCGAGCCCGTCCCCGGCCTCGACACCCAGGGCGCGGTCAGGGTGACCAAGACCCGCGACAGCGCCTTCTTCGGCACCGACCTCGCCGACCTGCTGCGCGAGCGCGGCGTCAGCCACGTCGTGCTCGTCGGCGTCTCCACCGAGTCGTGCATCGCCGCCTCCGCCGTCGACGCCTTCGCCCACGACCTCGCCGTCACCGTCGTCAGCGACGCGACCGCCTCGATCGACTGGGCCCTGCACGACGACGCCCTGACCCGGCTGCAGCGCCAGTACCGCCAGGAGGTCCTGACCGCCGACGACGTCGTACGACGCTGGGGCGCGTAGTCCGTCGTACGTCCACCGGTCCCGCACGCGTACGTCGACCGGTCCCTCACGTCGTACGTCGAGTGGTCCCCACGTCGTACGTCGACCGGTCCCCACGTCGGTCGTGGAGGTCGCCCTGGCGACCGTCACGAGACCAACTGACCGCAGGCGCAGGTCGCCTCGCGCACGGACGCTGCGGTGATGTGGTCTCGTGACGGTCGCGGGCGACCTCCTCGACCGACGTGTGGTCCGGTCGAGCGGACCCTGCGGTGTGACGGTCGCGGGCGACCTCCTCGACCGACGTGTGGTCCGGTCGAGCGGACCCTGCGGTGTGACGGTCGCGGGCGACCTCCTCGACCGACGTGTGCGTGCGCCTCAGCGCAGCTCGGGCAGCACCTCGCGTCCGTAGGCCTCGATCATCTCGAGGGCGTGCGGGCCCATGCAGGCGGCGTAGACCTCGTCGTAGCCGGCGTCGAGGTAGGACCTCATCTGGGTCAGGTGGTCGGCGACGTCGGGGCCGGCGACGACCGACTCCGACGTCATCTCGCGGGTGACCAGCGAGGCGACCTGCTCGAAGTGGCGCACCGACGGCAGCACCTGCGACAGCTCGCCGGGGAACGCCGAGTGGGCCCAGAGGCGGTGCGCGTGGTCGACGCCCTCGTCGCGGGTCGGGGCCCAGGCGGCCTTGACGCCGGCCTGGGTGGGCTTGCCGCCGGACGCCTCCTTGAAGCGGCTGACGAGGTCCGCGTCGTCGGCGGTGCCGCAGTAGCCGTCGCCGATGCGCGCCGCGACCTCGAGGGCCTTGGGGCCGAAGGCGCTGACGTAGACCGGGATCTGGTGCTCGGGGCGGGTGTAGATGCGGGCGTTCTGCACCTCGTAGTGCTGCCCGCGCGTGGTGACGAAATCGCCCTCCCACAGCCGGCGCATCAGCGACACGGCCTCCTCGAGCTTCTCCATCCGCACGTCGAACGACGGCCAGGGGTCGCCGAGCACGTGCTCGTTGAGCGCCTCGCCGGTGCCGACCCCGAGACGGAAGCGACCCTCGAGCTGCACCGCGGCGGTGGCGGCGGCCTGGGCGACGATCGCCGGGTGGATGCGCGTGGTCGGGCACGTGACCGCGGTGGTCACCGGCAGCGAGCAGGCCTGGCTCAGGGCGCCGATGAGCCCCCACACGAACACCGACTGGCCCTGCTCGTCGTTCCAGGGGTGGAAGTGGTCGCTGACCCACAGCGCGTCGAAGCCGGCGCGCTCGGCGGCGACCGCCTGGGCCACCAGCTCGGCGGGGGAGTACTCCTCCGCCGACAGGAACCAACCGAGGACGGGACGGGGGTCGGGCGTGGTGGGGTCGGTCATGGGCACCGGTGCCCGGAGCGGGAACGGGTACTACCGCGCGCGTGCGCCCACAAGGGTGAGCGGCGGCGGGCGGGCAGTGGGCACCGGACAGCATGGACATGTCCCGGGTGCCCGGCCTCGCGCTGGTCACGGGTGCCGCCACCGGCGTCGGGGCCGAGCTGGCCCGGTGCTTCGTCCAGGACGGGTACGCCGTCGTGGTCGCATCCGACGAGCCGGAGGTCCACGACGTCGCGGCCGAGCTGCGCGCCGAGGGCGGCACCGTGGTCGCCGCGCTCGTCGACCTGGCGGCCCCCGGTGGTGTGGAGCAGCTGCACCAGGTGGTGCTCGACCAGCCCGAGCTGCTGGAAGCGGTCGCGTTCACCGTCCGTGCCGACGCCCCCGGCCGCCAGCACGAGGTGCCGGTGAACGACGACCTGCGGGTCGTCGACGCCAACGTGCGGTCCACGGTGCACCTGGCCAAGCTGGTGCTGCCCGACCTGGTCCGGCGCGCGCACGGCCGGCTGCTGTTCCTGTCGCCGGCCGCCCCGCCCGGACCCCACCACGCGACGTACGCCGCCTCGACGGCGTTCGTGCACTCCTACGCCGCGTCGGTGCGTCACGAGGTGCGCGTCAGCGGCCTCACCGTGACCTCGGCCCAGCCGGCCCCGGCCGACACCGCGTCCGGCGCCGACGCGCGAGACGCGCAGCCGTCGGACGACGACGCCGCCGAGGTGGCGCGCGAGGCCTACGAGGCCATGCGGTCCGGCGCCGACCAGGTCGTCACCGGCTCACCGCGCACCCGGCTGGCGGCCGCCGTCGCCAAGGTCGTGCCGGACCGGATCACCGCCGCCGTCGCCGCGCGGTAGCGACACACCCCAGACCGATCCACAGCACCACGAGAAGGAGAACAGATGAGAGCCGTCACCTGGCAGGGCCGCACCGACATGCAGGTCACCGACGTCCCGGACCCCCGGATCGAGGACCCGACCGACGTCGTCGTCCGGATCACCTCGACCGGTCTGTGCGGCTCCGACCTGCACCTCTACGACCCGCTGACGCCGTTCATGACGCCCGGCGACGTGGTCGGCCACGAGCCGATGGGCATCGTCGAGGACGTCGGCCCCGAGGTGACCGCGCTCAAGCGCGGCGACCGCGTCGTCGTGCCGTTCAACGTCTCCTGCGGCACCTGTTGGATGTGCACGCGCAACCTGCACAGCCAGTGCGAGACCACCCAGAACCGCGAGCACGGCACCGGTGCCTCGCTGTTCGGCTACTCCAAGCTCTACGGCCAGGTGCCCGGCGGCCAGGCCGAGGCGATGCGCGTGCCGTTCGGCAACACGCTCCCGATCAAGGTGGCCGCCGGCCCGCCCGACGACCGCTTCCTCTACCTCTCCGACGTGCTGCCCACGTCCTGGCAGGCCGTCGAGTACGCCGACACCCCCGAGGACGGCACCCTGCTCGTCATGGGCGCCGGCCCGATCGGCGACATGTGCGCCCGCATCGCCAAGCACCGGGGCCTGCGGGTCATCGTGGTCGACAGCGTCCCGGAGCGGCTGGCCAGGGTCACCGCCCACGGCGGCGAGGTCATCGACACCAACGAGATCGACAGCAGCGACGTGCCCGAGCGCGTGCGCGACCTGACCGACGGCCGCGGCTCCGACTCGGTGATCGACGCCGTGGGCATGGAGGCGCACGGCTCGCCGGTGGCCGAGACCGCCCAGAAGTCGCTGCGCTTCCTGCCCAAGAAGCTGCAGGAGATGGTCATGCAGAACGCCGGCTCCGACCGGCTCGACGCGCTCTACACGGCGTTCGAGTCCGTACGACGCGGCGGCACGGTCTCGATCTCGGGCGTCTACGGCGGCGCAGCCTCGCCGATGCCGATGCTCCAGCTCTTCGACAAGCAGCTGGTCATCCGCCAGGGCCAGGCCAACGTGCACCGGTGGAGCGACGACATCCTCGAGCTGCTGCAGCGCGACGAGGACGTGCTCGGCGTCGACACCTTCGCCACCCACCGACTCCCGCTCGAGGACGCGCCCGGCGCCTACAAGTCCTTCCGCGACAAGGAGGACGGCATGGTCAAGGTGGTCTTCCAGCCCTGAGCGACCTGCGGTGACGGGCGGGGGACCGGGTACCGGACCCCGCCCGTCATCAGCGCAAGGAGCATCCGTGGAGGACCTGAAGCCGATCCCCGAGACCGCTCGGGCGATCAACGAGCTCGACCACGAGGACGACGAGCTCCTCGAGCAGCTGCTGCGCACCGGTCACCAGGTGCGGTCGATCGTGCCCGACGTGGTCGGGCTGAGCATCTCGATGATCGACCACGGCGTGACGCTGACGCTGGTGGCCTCCGAGACCGACATCGCGGTGCTCGACGCGGTGCAGTACCTCGCTGGCGGCCCCTGCGTGCAGGCCGTCGAGGACGACGAGATGCAGACCCACGACCAGTCCTCGCTCGACGAGAACCAGTGGCACGTCTTCGCCGACGCCACCCGCGCCCACGGCGTCCACAGCACGCTGTCGATGCCGGTCATCGACCGTGGCACGGTCGTCGGCGGGGTCAACGTCTACGCCGCCACCCGCAAGGCCTTCGAGGGCAACGAGGAGGCACTGGCCGGGGTGCTCGGGGCGTGGGCCGCCGGCGCGGTGTCCAACGCCGACCTGTCCTTCGAGACCCGCAAGGCCGCCCAGCAGGCGCCCGACGTGCTGCGCGAGGCGGCCCGGGTCGACGTCGCCGTGGGCCTGCTCGCCGCACGCCTCGACCTCGACGTCGAGGAGTCGCGCGACCGGATCCAGCGGGCCTCCGCCCGCGCCGGGGTCACCCAGGTCCGACTCGCCGAGATGCTGCGGGTGCTGCTCGACCACGACGAACGCTGAGGCGCTGCGTCATACGACGCGGCGGTCCCGGCGGCCAGCCCGTATGACGCTCCGGCTCGAGCCCCGTCAGGCCCCGGCGGCCGGGTCCTCGAGGGCGTGGGCCCGGGCGACGATCCGCCGGGCGACCTCGCGGACCTTGGTGCCGGAGCGGCTGCTCTCGGCGGTGAGGAAGGCGAAGGCCTCGTCGGCGTCGAGGCCGTGCTCGGCCATGATCATGCCCTTGGCCTGGTCGATCACCGCGCGCGACCCGAGGGCGCGCGTCATGTCGGCGGCGAGGCCCTCGAGCTCGGCGTGCACCGTGCGCTCGTAGAGCACGGCGGCGACGGTGGCGGCGAGGAGTTCGATCGACTCGAGCGTGCGGTCGGGCCAGCCCGGGTCGCGGTGGTAGACGTTGAGCGCGCCGACGAGCTGGTCGCCGACCTCGAGGGGGACCGCCACCACGCCGGTGACCCCCACGGGCACGTGCGGGGCGAGGCGGGGCCAGCGCGGATCGGTGCTGATGTCGTCGGTCGCGACGGTGGCGTTGTCGAGGAAGGCGCTCGCGCACGGGCCCTCAGCCGACATGAGCTGGGCGCCGTCCATGAGCTGGGCGGTGAGGGAGCTGGCGGACGTGGCGGTCGGCTCCAGGGGCGACCCCAGGCTGACGCTGAGGTCGACGTCACCGAGCGCCGTCACGCAGACCTGCACGACCTCCGTCAGCAGGTCCTGCGCCGTGAGTCGACCGGTGGAGAGCCGGGCCAGGTCGACGAGGGCCTGGGGCAGGCGGGCGTGCGGCGCGACGTGCTGCTCGTCGGGGGACGCCATCAGCATCCAGGTGTCGAGGGCCGGGCCGGTGGCCTCGCGAGGGCCGTGCGTGACGTTGACCTCGACCTCCAGGGCCGGGCCGCCGCGGCGCAGCAGCGACGCGCGGGACTGGAACCCCTCGGGGTCGCGGGCGGCCAGGTGTCGTCGCAGCGCGGGCCGGCCGGCCGGGTCGAACAGCGCCAGGACCGGCTTGCCGAGCACGTGGCGCACCTGCATGTCCAGCATCCGGGCCGCGGCGGCGTTGACGGTGCGCACGACGCCGAGAGCGTCGGTGGCCAGCACCGGGACGGGCATGACCGAGAGCATCCGGTCCTGCTGCCACAGGCGGGCGCGGCGGTCGCTGAGCAGCCCGGAGATCTGCGCCTGCTGGGCCCGGACCTCCTCCTCGGCGACGCTGAGCTCCTCGAACGCCGTCTCGAGGTCCTGCACGAGGGCGTCGACCGCCACGGGGTCGACCCCCTGGCGGGCCACCTCCAGGCGGCTGGCGAGGAACTCACGCACCTCTCGGATGGCGTCGTTGTCGGTCCCCACAGGAGCGGCCAACGATGTCGACCGCCCGTCTGAGTCCGGTGACGGCACCGGACCGGGTCGGACGTCGTTCATGCGATCATCACCTCACGAGGTTTCGGGCTTGCGCCCATCATCCCTCCCACCGCCGCAAGAGCGAACCCCTGGAGAGGTGACCCCGGTGCCCGACGTACTCGAACCCCAAGGCCTCGTCGTCGTCGGCGCGTCCGCCGGGGGCGTGGAGGCCCTGCAACGGCTGGTCGCCGGGCTGCCGGCCGACCTGCCCGCCCCTGTCCTCGTGGTGCTCCACGTGCCGTCGACGAGCGCGAGCGCGCTGCCCGCGATCCTCGACCGCGCCGGCCCGCTGCCGGTCCGCCACGCCCGCGACGGCGACGTGCTGGAGGCCGGCCAGGTGCTGGTGGCCCCGCCCGACCACCACCTCGTCGTCCAGGACGGCGTCGTGGTCCTCACCCGGGGCCCGCGCGAGAACGGCCACCGCCCCGCCGTCGACGTCCTCTTCCGCACCGCGGCCCGGTCCTGGGCGCAGGACTGCCTGGCGATCGTGCTCTCCGGAGCGCTCGACGACGGCGCCGCCGGTGCTGTCACCGTCACCCAGCGCGGGGGCATCTGCCTCGTGCAGGACCCCGACGAGGCGCTCTACGACAGCATGCCGCGCCAGGCCGCGGCCGCGGTCGGCCTCGACGCCGGCGTCCCGGTCGCCGAGATGCCCGCCCGGATCGTCGAGTGGCTCGGCGAGCGCCACCCCCAGCCCCGCACCGGTCCCTCGTCCCAGCTGTCCCAGGAGGCGGCCATGGCCGCGCTCGACCCCGACGCCATGCACGACGACGACCGGCCCGGCACCCCGGCCGGCTACGGCTGCCCCGACTGCGCGGGGTCCCTGTGGCGCATCGACGACGGCCCGCTGCGCCGCTTCCGCTGCCGCGTCGGCCACGCCTGGTCCTCGGCCAGCCTGGTCGCGCGGCAGAGCGTGGCCGTCGAGAGCGCGCTGTGGATGGCGCTGCGCAGCCTGGAGGAGAAGGCCGCACTCAACACCGAGCTGGCGGCGCAGGCGAAGGCGCACGACCGGCCCCACGCCGCCGCCCGCTTCACCGACTCCGCGCAGGACGCCCTCGAGGCCGCCGAGCTCGTACGCCGCCTGGTCGCCGAGACCGGTGACGCGATCGACGAGGCGCCGCCGGCGTGAGCGAGGACGACGCCGGGCTCGAGACCTTGCTGCGCCACATCAAGGAAGAGCGCGGCTTCGACTTCACCGGCTACAAGCGCGCCAGCCTCGCGCGTCGCATCGAGCGGCGCATGCAGGCCATCGGCCTGACCGAGCACGACGCCTACCTCGACCACCTGATGCTCGAGCCGAGCGAGTTCACCGCGCTGTTCGACACCGTGCTCATCAACGTCACCAGCTTCTTCCGCGACGCCGACGCATGGGACCACCTGCGCGACGTCCTGCTCCCGACCCTCCTCGAGGGCCGTGCGGGGCGACCGATCCGGGTGTGGAGCGCCGGGTGCGCCTCGGGCGAGGAGGCCTACAGCCTCGCCATGGTCCTGGCCGAGGCGCTCGGTCCCGAGGCGGTGCGCGAGCGGGTCAAGATCTACGCCACCGACGTCGACGAGGACGCGCTCGTCCAGGCCCGTCAGGCGACCTACCCCGCCTCGCGGCTCGAGGCGGTGCCCGAGGAGCTGCGGGAGAAGTACTTCGAGCCGATCGGCGACGGCCAGCGGGTCGTGTTCAGCAAGGCGCTGCGCCGCTCGGTGATCTTCGGGCGCAACGACCTGGTCCAGGACGCCCCCATCTCGCACGTCGACGTGCTCGCCTGCCGCAACACGCTGATGTACTTCAACGCCGAGACCCAGGCGCTGATCCTCAACCGCCTCCACTTCGCGCTGCAGCCCGACGGCGTCCTGTTCCTGGGCAAGGCCGAGATGCTGCTGAGCCACGCGGCCTACTTCACCCCGATCGAGCTGAAGCGGCGCTTCTTCGCCAAGGTCCCCGACGCGCGGGACCGTCGTGCCCTCTTCGGCGGCAGCGGCTCGGTGGTCGTGCGGCCGCCCCACGTCATCGACGAGCGCCTGCACACCAGCGCCTTCATGGTCGGCTCGGCGGCGCAGATCGTGCTCGACGTCGCCGGTCGGCTCGTGCTCTCCAACCACCGCGCGATGAACCTGTTCGGGCTGACCCAGCGCGACGTCGGGCGTCCGATCCAGGACCTCGAGGTCTCCTACCGGCCGATCGAGCTGCGCACCCACCTCGACGAGGCCCTGGCCGAGCGCCGCCCGGTGTGGGTGCGCGACGTCGAGGTCGTGCGCGGCGCCGGCGACTCGATCCACCTCGAGGTGCAGGTGGTGCCGCTGCAGGACGAGGACGGCACGCCGCTCGGCTCCACGGTCATCTTCACCGACGTCAGCCAGCAGCACACCCTGCAGCGCGACCTGCTCGTGACCACCCGTCAGCTCGAGACCGCCTACGAGGAGCTGCAGAGCAGCAACGAGGAGCTCGAGACGACCAACGAGGAGCTGCAGAGCACCGTCGAGGAGCTCGAGACGACCAACGAGGAGCTGCAGAGCACCAACGAGGAGCTCGAGACGATGAACGAGGAGCTGCAGTCGATGAACGACGAGCTCCAGGCCACCAACGACTCGCTCGGTGACCGCCAGCTCGAGGTCGACCGGCTCAACGGCTTCCTGGGCTCGGTGCTCGGCAGCATGAACTCCGGCGTCGCGGTCGTCGACGGCGACATGACCGTCCTCGCCTGGAACAACCGCGCCGAGGACCTGTGGGGCGTGCGCCGCGACGAGGCCGTCGGCGAGCACCTGATGAACCTCGACATCGGGCTCCCGGTCGAGCAGCTGCGCCAGCCGCTGCGCGCCATGCTCGTCGACGTCGACAGCGTCGCCGGCGAGGTCGAGCTCGAGGCCGTCAACCGACGCGGTCGGCCGGTGCGGGTCTCGGTCACGCTGACCCGGATCCGCGACGAGGCGCTCACCGCGCCCGCCGCGATGCTCGTGATGGTCGTCGTCGACCCGCCCACCGCCGACGCCTAGCCCGGGGCAGGACCCGACCAGACCCCCGAGGCGGCCCGGCACCCCCGTGGTTGGAGGAACCGGGCCTGGCGACCTCGGGACGGGCCCGGCCCGTGACGCGTGCGTCCAGCACACACGACGCGACCCCCGGTTGTCTCGCCCCGCAGGGGTGCAACCCGTCGCGGCGCTCTGGCGGAGGACCGCCTCAGGGCATGGTGACGACGAACGTCGTGCCGACGCCCGGACGGCTGCGGACCGACACCGTGCCGCCGTGCGACTCGACCAGCTGCTTGACCACCGCGAGGCCGATGCCGATGCCCGGCACCACCCCACGGGTGGCGGCCTCGGCACGGTAGAAGCGCTCGAACACGTGGCGGGCCTCGTGCTCCTGCAGCCCGGCGCCGGAGTCGCTGACGCTGAGCACGAAGCCGGTGGGGCCGTCGTCCAGCTCGGCGGCCCGGTCGGGGCGGGCGGGGCGGTCGGGCCGGGCGGCGAGGTCGACCACCACCCGGCCGCGCTCGGAGTACTTCAGGGCGTTGGTCAGCAGGTTCTCGAGCACCCGGTCCAGGGCGATGGGGTCGACGCAGCCCAGCAGCGTCGCGGGCCCGACGACGTCGAGCCCGAGCCGCGCGCGGGCCGCGCCCGCGCGGTGGCGGTCGACGGTGGCGCGCACGAGCGCGGCGACGTCGATGACCACGGGGCGCACCGACCCCGTGTCGGTGCCGTCGCCCGCGGTCAGGAGCTGCTCGACCCGGTCGGTGAGGGTCAGCGCGTTGCGGCGCGCGACGGACAGGTGCCGCCGGCCGGTCGTGGGGTCGAGCGGACCGTCGGCGAGGTGGTCCTCGAGCAGCTCGAGGTGGCCCATGATCGAGGTGAGCGGGGTGCGCAGCTCGTGGGAGACCGTGCTGAGGAACTCCTCGCGCACCCGCATCGAGTCGAGGACCGCGGTCGCGTCCCACGCCGAGAGCACCGACCCCCGCTCGGCGCCGCTGTCGTCGCGCATCTGGTGCGCGGCGCACACCACGGCCACCTGGTCCTCAGGCCGGCCCACCCAGTGCAGCAGGCCCTGGAACGACTCACCCTGCACCGCCCGCACGTGGGCCTGCTCGTGCCGGGGGACCGGCGTACGACGGTCGGGGCCGAAGACCTGGTCACCGCCCGCCGACCGGCTGCGGTCGGCGAGGCGGGCCGCGGCGTCGTTGCGCACCACGTCACGACCGGGCACGAAGACCCAGACCGCGGCGTCGACCGCCTCGAGCACGGCGGCGGTCGTGAGCACCTGCAGCTCGAGCGCGTCCGTGCGTGCGGTCAGCTCGGTCCGCGCCGCCCGCAGGCCGCGGCTGGCGCCGTAGGTCACCACCGCCATGACGAGGAGGCCGAGCGCGGGCACGACCGCGTCGGCCCACCCGGTCGACGTCGACGGCAGGTCGCTGCCCGCCACGAACGGCGCGACCGCGACGACCACGACGGACACGCACCCGACCACGGCGCCGACGGCGCCGAACGCGAACGCCAGCCAGGCCACCGGCAGCCCGCAGAGCAGGATCGTCGACCAGGTCGTGGGGCCCGCGGCGCCGTGCACCAGCGCCGCCGCCACCAGGTCGGTCACCGGCAGCAGGACGCCGGCCCGCCGGTCGGCCGGACCGGTCGCGCCCACCACGCACACCCCGACCACGAGCGCCACGGCCAGGGCGGCGGCCACCACGACGGGCACGCGACGGTCGGTGGCGACCAGCAGCAGGGCGCAGGCCGTGGTGAAGAGCGCGGTCGGCACCTGCCAGAGCCACCACGGGGCGGCGTAGGAGCCCTCCGCCTGACGCGGTGGCGTGCGGGTGGAGCGCGGACCGGGCACGGGCTGAGGTCTCCGCGGCGGGAGGGTCGTGGTGCGAGCACGACGGTGTCGGACCGTTGCTGGGCCCGGGGGGAGACTAGCCCAGCCCAGGTCTCCGTCGGGGTGAGGAACGGGACGGGGCTCGTTGACCGCCGCCGCCTGGGTGAGCGCGTCCGCCATGCCGTCGTGGTGTCCCGCCGGGGTGTCTCCTCGGCTCGGGCCCCAGGCCTCGTCCCGGTCCGTCCGGGTCACAGGGCGGTCAGGCGACGGGTGGTCATCGGGTCCGCAGGACGACGACGTCGACCTCGGGCGGGGCCAGGACGCGTGCGGGAGGGCCCGACGTGCCGACCCCCCGGCTGACGAGCACGGGGACGCCGTCCACGTCGGCGTCGTAGCCCGCGACGACGGGGTCGGTCAGGCCCACGAGCAGGTGCACCGGCCACAGCTGGCCGCCGTGGGTGTGGCCCGACAGCTGCAGGTCGACGCCCGAGCCGGGCGGCAGGTCCTCGACCTGGCGCGGCTCGTGGGCGAGGTGGAGCAGCGTGTCGTCGGGGTCGACGCCGGCCAGGGCACGCTCCGGGTCGGGGGCGAGGTCACCGGTGCCGGTGGCGTCGTGGACGCCGACGAGCACGAGGCCCGGGCCGAGCTCGACGGACTCGTTGGCCAGCACGTCGACGCCGAGGCCCTCGTAGACCTCGATCCAGCGGCGCGCGTCGTCGTCGCCGGTCAGGAGCTCGTGGTTGCCGATCACGCCGTGGACGCCGAGGGGTGCGTCGAGGGCGGCCAGCGGGTCCAGGTAGTCGGCGACGTCGCCCGGTCGGCCGTCGACCAGGTCTCCGCCGAGGAGCACGAGGTCGGGCTCCTGCGCCATGACGAGGTCGACCACCTCCCGGGTCCAGGACGCGTCGTGCAGGGCGCCCACGTGCAGGTCGGTCAGCAGCACGACCCGGAGCCCGTCGTGCTCCGCCGGCAGGTCCGCGACCCGCACCTCGGTCGTGCGCACGCCTGGTCGCGTCGCCGCCACCACGCCGTACGCCGTCACGGCGAGCGCCAGCACGACGACCGCAGCGGTGCCGGTGCGCAGCACGCGGGTGCGGGCGGCGGTGCGCCCGGCGAGGCGCAGGCCGAGCGCGACGAGGCCGAGCAGGACCAGGCCGATCGTCAGGTAGAGCGCCACCGCCAGCGTCGTCATCCCCACCCAGACGACCGGGCGCGTGGTGGCAGGGTCGCCCTGGCGCAGGAGCGCCGCGGCGGCGACGAAGGCGACGACGCCGAGGGCGAGCACGGCGTCGACGACGCGGCGCCACGGCCGGGGCAGCTCCGGGGCGACGACGAGTCGCTGGTGCAGCCAGCCGAGGTACAGACCGAGCACCAGCACACCGACCAGAAGGGCGAGGACGGCGCGGAGCACGCGTGGAACGATGCCTCATGGCCCCATACCGGCGTCCGAGAGTCCTCGCGATCATCCAGGCCGGAGGGGCCGGCTCGCGCATGGACGTGCTGACCCGCGAGCGCGCCAAGCCGGCGCTGCCGTTCGCCGGCGTCTACCAGCTGGTCGACTTCCCGCTGTCCAACCTCGCCCACAGCGGCATCGACGACGTGTGGCTCTCGGTGCAGTACCTCGCCTCGACGATGGAGGAGCAGGTCGCCAACGGGCGGCCCTGGAACCTCGACCGCAACGACGGCGGCCTGCGCCTGCTGATGCCGCAGCAGGGCACCGGCTCCCTCGACGAGGAGGGCTTCGCGACGGGCAACGCCGACGAGCTGTTCCGCATCCGCGCGCAGGTGCAGCGCTTCGATCCCGACGTGCTGCTGGTGATGAGCGCCGACCACGTCTACCGCCTCGACCTCGCCGAGCTCGTCGACGCCCACCTGGCCTCCGGGGCCGAGTGCACCGTGGTGACCACCGCGGTCGACGTCGAGGAGGCCGGCGACCACGCCGTCGTCTCGATCGACGACACCGGCCGGGTCACCGCCTTCGACTACAAGCCCGACGACCCCGCCTCGGGACTCGTCTCGGCCGAGATCTTCGCCTACGACCCGACGGTCCTCGCCGGCGTCCTCGACGACCTGCACCGCGAGCTCGGCGCCGGGGCCGAGGCCGGTGACACCGGCATCGGCGACTTCGGCGAGCACCTGCTGCCGCGCCTGGTCGAGCGCGGACGCACCGTCGCGCACTCGCTGCCCGGCTATTGGCGCGACGTCGGCCAGCCCCACCTCTACCTGCGCGCGCACCGCGACGTGCTGCTCGACGGCGTCGGGGTGCTCGACGTGCCCGGCTGGCCGATCATCAGCCACCAGCCGCAGCGCCCACCGGCGCGGGTGCTCGACGGCGCCGTCGTCAGCGACAGCCTGGTGAGCCCCGGGTCGACCGTCGCGGGCGTCGTACGCCGCAGCGTGCTGGGTCCGGGCGCCGTCGTGGAGGCGGGGGCCGAGGTCGTCGACAGCGTGGTGTTCGCCGACACCGTCGTGCGCGCCGGGGCGCGGGTCGAGCGGAGCATCCTCGACACCGGCTGCGACATCGGCGCCGACGCCCGGATCGGCTCGGCCGACACCGACCTCGACGACTCCGACGCCATCACGATCGTCGGTCGCGGGTGCTCGGTCCCGGCCGGGACGGTGCTGCCCGGCGGGTCCCGGCTCGAGCCGGGGACCACCTCCGCCTGAGCAGCGCTCAGGCGGGGCAGCTCGCGGCGAGGTGGTCGTCCAGCGCCTGCTGGTCGGCCGGTGCCCTGGGTGCCGCCGGCTCGGGCGTCTCGCCGGCCTGCTCGAGCGCGTCGTCCACGAGCCGGCGCAGGCTGGTCAGGCCGCCGGAGCGCCGGCCTGTGGGCAGGTGCCCTGCAGCCACGAGACGAAGGCGTCGGCGTGGGCCTGGTCGGTGACCGAGGCCGGGGCACCTGAGCTCAGCAGCTGCTCGGTCGTCGGCTGCTCGGGCAGGGCCAGGAACAGGCCGGTGAAGTAGTCGAGCCCGGCCCGCGCCTGGGGGCCGAGACCCTCGGTGCGGGCGCCGACCGACCGGGCCCGGCTGGCCGCCGCACGCAGGTCGCGCATGGTCGTGGTGGGGGAGCCGTCGACGAGGTCGTCGCGGGTGGCGGCCATCCGCTCCAGCGACCCGCACAGCTGCAGCGGCGAGGCCGGCGGCGCCTCGCGCGCGGCCTCGGGCTCCGACCCCGCCCGCGGGCCGGCCACGAGCACCGCCAGCACGACGAGCCCGACCAGGGACCAGCCGACTGCTCGGCGGTCAGCACCACGTCGGGAGGCCACGGTCCAGGAGGGTACGCCGCCCGGCCGTCGACCGGACGGCCGCGGTGCGGCTAGGCCCCCATCACGGCCGGGGACCGGCGTGGGAGCTCAGCGGGCGCCGTCGCCGGCTCGCCGCGCTCGTCCGGTCGGCCGACCAGCCGCGCCACCAGGTAGAGCGCGAAGGAGATCGTCGTGACGTAGGGGCTGATCGGGATCGCGGTGCCCAGCGCCAGGAACGTGCCGCCGAGCATCGCGGTCAGCGCGAACGCCGACGACAGCAGCGGCAGCAGGACCGGCGAGGTCGTGACCCGGCTCGCGGCGGCGGCCGGCGTGCACAGCAGGGCCAGCACCAGCAGGGCGCCGACGACCTGGACCGCGACGGCGACCGTGCAGCCCAGCAGCAGCATGAAGACCCAGTGCAGCAGCCCGACCGGGACGCCGCGGGCCGCGGCGACGTCAGGGTCGACGCTGGCGAACATGAGTGGTCGCCAGATGACCGCCAGCACCGCGACCACGACGAAGGCGGTGCCGGCCATCAGGCTGAGGCGGTCGTCGTCGACGGCGACGATCTGGCCGGTCAGCAGGCCGAACTTGTTGGCCGAGCGGCCGTCGTACAGCGCGAGGAAGAGGATGCCGAGGCCGAGGCCGAACGGCATCAGCACCCCGATGACCGAGTTGCGCTCGCGGGCCCGCGCCCCGAGCACGGCGATCAGGGCGGCGGCGACCACCGAACCGACGAACGAGCCGACGACCACGCTGCCCCCGAGCAGCAGCGCGGCCGCGGCCCCGGCGAACGACATCTCGCTCACGCCGTGCACCGCGAACGGCAGGTCGCGCGCGATGACGAACACCCCGACGAGCCCGCCGAGCAGGCCGAGCGCGGCGCCGGCCCACAGGCTGTTCTGCACCAGCGGCAGCAGCTCGCCGTAGTTGCTGAAGTCGACGAAGTCCGACACCGACAGGTCCATCAGCCGGCCTCGGTCCAGGTCTCGGGCTCGCAGTCGCAGAGGACGGCGATCCGGTCGCGGCGTCGTACGACCTCGACGGGCGCGCCGTAGAGGGAGGACAGGACGTCGCTGCGCAGGACCTCGTCGGGGGTGCCGAGGACGAAGCGCCCGGCGCGCAGGTAGAGCACCAGGTCGGTCACGCCGAGCACCGGGTTGATCTCGTGGGTCACGAACACCACGGCGGTGCCGTGCTCACGGCGGCGCCGGTCGAGCAGCTCGACGACGCGGGCCTGGTGGCGCGGGTCGAGCGAGAGCAGCGGCTCGTCGCACAACAGCAGGTCGGGGTCGGTGGCGAGGGCCTGCGCGATGCGCACCCGCTGCTGCTCCCCGCCCGACATGCGGCCGAGCCGTACGCCGCCCAGGTGCTCGGCCTCGACCTGGCGCAGCCGGTCGGCCACGACCGCCGAGCGGCGCAGGGACGGCAGTCCCCAGCGGTGGCCGTCGACGCCGAGCTGCACCAGGTCCCGACCGCGCAGCGGGGTGTCGGCGTCGTAGCCCTGGTGCTGCGGGACGTAGCCGACGCGGTGGTCGCCGCGGCGCACCGGGCGCCCGCCCACCTCGGCGGTGCCGCTGGTCAGCGCGCGCATCCCGAGGGCCACCTTGACCAGGCTCGACTTGCCCGAGCCGTTGGGCCCGAGCACGGTGACGAACGTGCCGGGCTCGATGTCGAGGTCGAGCCCGCTCCACAGCTCGCGGCCCCCCAGTTCGAGGGAGGCGCCGCGCAGCGACAGGACGCTCACTGGACGCTCAGCGCGGCGGACACCGCGTCGATGTTGCCGCGCATCCAGGTCAGGTAGTCGACGCCCTCGGGCAGGATCTCGCTGACCGGCACGACCGGGACGCCGGCCGACTCGGCGGCGTCGCGGACCTGCTCGGTGACCGGGCTGGTCGTCTGGTCGTTGTAGAACAGCAGGTCGATGCCGCCGTCCTCGATGAGGCCGAGGGTCTCCTGCAGCACCGCGACCGGGACGTCCTCGCCCTCCTCGACGGCTTCGGCGAACTCCTCCGGGGTCTGGTCCTCGAGGCCGAGGGCGTCGGCGAGGTAGACCGGCAGCGGCTCGGTGACGCCCACGGGCGTGCCGCTCAGCTCGGTCTTCAGCTCGGCCTCGGTGGCGGTGAGGGCGTCGAGCTCGCCGGTGAACGACTCGGCGTTGGCGACGTAGGTGTCGGCGTTGTCGGGGTCGGCCTCGCCCAGCCGCGCCGCGATCTCGGTGGCGACCATGGCGACCGTCGGGACGTCGTACCAGACGTGCTCGTTGACCTCGGTGCCCTCGGGCGCCGCCGCCTCCTTGCCGGAGACGTCGAAGGCGTTGACGACGGGGGCGTCGGTGTCGGCCGACGACAGCATCGTGGCCATGAAGTCGTCGAACCCGCCGCCGTTCTCGACGACGACGTCGGCCTTCGACACGGTGAGCAGGGTGTCGGCGTCGGCCTCGTACTCGTGCGGGTCCTTCGACGGGTCGTCGATCACCGAGGTGACCTCGACCAGGTCACCGCCGACCGCTGCGGCCACGTCGCCCCACACGTTGGTCGAGGCGACCACCGTGATCCGGTCACCGCCGGTCGAGGACCCGGCGTCGTCGGCGTCGTCGGAACCGCAGGCGGTCAGGGCGCCGAGGGCGAGGAGGGACGTGCTGGCGGTGAGGAGGACGCGGTTCATGGAGCGGAGCCTACATCAGAACGAGAATCATTCTCACTAGCGGGGTCACTCGTAGGTCTGGGTCGGTGCGTTCGTCAGGTCGACCGCGGTGGCGGCGATCGCCGGCGGGTTGCGCAGGTCGGCGCCGGTCCCGGTGCCGCTCGCGTAGGTGCCGGTCACCGTGACCCACTGGTCGCGCTGCGGCCGCTCGACGTCCTCGCCGGCGTCGACGCGCACCTGGTAGCCCAGGGCGTCGGCCGCGCAGCAGCCGATGGTCATCCGGGTGACGAACCAGTCGCCGTCCTTGTCGTAGGACACGAAACCGGTCAGCTGCACCGGCTGGTCCTCGAGGGTCTCGCCGCCGTCCTGGGCGCGCCAGATGAACTCGGTGACCTCGACCGGCACGACGTCGCCGGACCCGAGGTCGGAGAGCACGGCCGGCTCGGCCACGGCCTGGGCCTCGCCCGAACGCCGTTCGGCCAGGTAGGACCCGAGCTGTGGGGGGCTGATGACGAAGGTGACGAGCCCGGGCAGGACGAGCAGCCAGGTGACGAGAGGGATGCCGCCGTGGCCGTGCCCGTCGTCCCCGTCGTCGTGCTCCTCGTCGTGGCTGCGCTCGGAGACCACCAGCCCCACGGCGAGGCCGATGAGCAGCACGCCGCTGACGAGGATCGGCCACTTCATCCACGTGGTGACGTAGCGCAGGTAGGCGTCGGTCAGGGACAGCCGGATCAGCACGGCGCCGAGGAACGCCATCAGCAGGCCCTGGGTGGGGCGCGTCATGCGCAGCGACCTCACAGCAGCCACCACCCGACGCCGACGGCCGAGAGGATCGCGGTCATGACCACGACCGGCACGAACTGCCGGGCGAAGGGCCCGCCGAAGGTGCCGGCCTCCATCGAGGCGAGCTTGACGTCCATCGCGGGTCCCACGACGAGGAAGACGAGCTTGGCGGTGTCGGAGAAGGCGGTGAAGCTCGCGGCGACGAAGGCGTCGGACTCCGAGCACAGCGCCACCAGGAAGGCGAAGAGCGCCAGGGTGAGCACGCCGAGGACGGCCTGCCCGGCGACGGTGTCGACGATCTCGCGCGGCACGAAGGTGTTGATGCCGGCCGCGAGGATCGCGCCGATGACCAGGAAGCCCGAGGCGTGCAGGAAGTCGTGGCGCACGGTCTCCACGAACTTCTCGCGCCTGCTCATGTCGGGCCCGAACGCCTCCAGGCGCTTGGTGATCGGCAGTCGGGCGCCGCGCGAGAGCACCCACCAGCCGACCAGCACGGCGGTGAGCAGCGACGCGGTGAACCGCGCGACCACCATGCTCGGCTGGCCGGGGAAGGCCACGGCGGTCGAGACCATGACGGCCGGGTTGATCGCCGGCGCCGCCAGCAGGAACGTCAGCGCGACCGCCGGGGCGATCCCGCGCCGGATCAGGCTCCCGGCGATCGGCACGGCCGCGCACTCGCAGCCGGGCAGCCCGATCCCGGCGACGCCGGCGACCGGGACGCCGAGGGCCGGGTTGCGCGGCACGACCTTGCGCAGCACCTTCTCCGAGAGCAGCGCCGAGATGACCGCCGACAGGATCACGCCGACGATGAGGAACGGCGTCGACTGGATGACGATCGCGACGAAGATCGTGCTCCACGTCGACAGCGACGGGTGGTCGAGCAGCGGCACCAGCCACTGGCCGGCGAGGAGGACCGCCAGGATGCCCAGGGCCACCAGCTCGACCTGGCCGACCGGGCGGCGTCCGACGGCGGGTGCGTCGGTCCGGGACGGAGTGCTCACGTCGGTAGTGAACACCATTATCGATAGCAGCGCACCGTGTCCGGCGCGCGGCTGTGGACGACGGGTGCCGGCCAGCGCCCCGGTACCGTGGTCCCTCCGTCGACCCCGGAGGACCCATCCGTGAACGACCAGAGCGTCGCCCGCTCCGCGTCCGGCACCCGTTCCACGCGTCAGAAGCGCGCCGTCGAGGCCGCGATGACCTCCAGCGACGACTTCCGCACCGCCCAGGAGATCCACGAGGACCTGCGCCGTGACGGCGAGTCCGTCGGCCTGGCCACCGTCTACCGCACCCTGCAGTCCCTCGTCGACCTCGGTGAGGTCGACACCGTCAAGACCGACGGCGGCGAGGCCGTCTACCGCCGCTGCAGCCAGAGCCACCACCACCACCTCGTCTGCCGCCACTGCGGCCGCACCGTCGAGATCGCCGGCCCCGCCGTCGAGCGCTGGGCCGCCGCCCAGGCCGACCAGCACGGCTACGCCGACGTCAGCCACACCGTCGAGCTCTTCGGCACCTGCCCCGAGTGCCAGAAGCTCCTCGCCTCGTCCTGAAGAGCCGGCCGCTCGACTCCACCCCACGTCGGTCGAGGAGCTCCCGCTAGGGAGCGTCACGAGACCATCCGGCCGCAGGGTTCACGATCAGGTCCGCACAGACCTTGCGGTGGTTGGTCTCGTGACGCTCGCCAGCGCGAGCTCCTCGACCGACGTGTGCTCACCGAACGTTGGTCGAGGAGGTTCCGCTAGGAACCGTCACGAGACCCATCGACCGCAGGGTCTTGGTCGAGTACGCACGGACCTTGCGGAGATCGGTCTCGTGACGCTCGCCAGCGCGAGCTCCTCGACCAACGTGTGCTCAGGTCGAGTGGTCTCGTGACGCTCGCCAGCGCGAGCTCCTCGACCAACGTGGGGTGGCGCCGCGCCACCCGGGTGACCCTCGGGCGGCGCGGCGACTGAGAGGGTGCGGGCGTGGACGCGGACGTGGTGGTGGTCGGGGCCGGTCTGGCCGGGCTGGGGTGCGCGCTCGCCCTGGAGGACGCCGGGCTCGAGGTGGTCGTCGTGGAGGCGGCCGACGCCGTGGGTGGGCGGATCCGCACCGACGTGGTCGACGGGTTCAAGGTCGACCGGGGCTTCCAGCTGCTCAACCCCGCCTATCCCGAGGTACGACGGGTGGTCGACGTCGACGCGCTCGGCATGCAGTCGTTCGCGGCCGGGGTGGTCGCGGCGACCGACGACGGCCGGGTCCGGCTGGGGCACCCGCTGCGCGAGCCCGGGCTGGTCCCGTCGAGCCTCGCGGCCGGCGTACGACGTCCGCGCGAGCTGGCCGCGGTGGCCTCCTGGCTGCGTCCGCTGGCGGTGCCGCGGCCCGGTCGCCCGCTGGAGGCGGTGCTGCAGGCGCGCCCGGACCGCACGCGTCTCGAGGCGCTCGACCGCGCCGGGGTCGACGGCCTGCTGCGCCGGGTGCTGGACCGGTTCCTGGCGGGCGTGCTGCTCGAGGACGACGGCTCGACCGCTGACGACTACGCGCTGCTGCTGGTCTGGATGTTCGTGACCGGGGTGCCGGGGGTGCCGGATGGAGGGATGCAGGCGCTGCCGGAGCAGCTGGCCGCACGGTTGTCGCGGCCGGTGCGGCTCGAGACGCCGGTCGAGTCGGTGGCGGGCCGGTCGGTGCACGCGGCGGGGGAGACCCTGTCGGCGCGTGCCGTCGTGGTCGCCGCCGACGGCGTCGCGGCCACCACGCTCACCGGGGTCGACGCCCCGCCGGCCAAGGGCGTCGTGACGACGTGGTGGTCGGCCGAGGACGTGCCGCCGCGCGGGCGGCTGCTGCACGTCGACGGCCGCACCCGTCCGGGCGGACCGCTGGTCAACTGCGCGGTGATGTCGGAGGCCGCGCCGAGCTACGCACCCTTCGGCCGCCACCTGGTCGAGGCCTCGGCCCTGCTCGGGCCTGGCCGCGACACCTCCGAGGCGAGCGCGCGCCGGCACGCCGCCGACCTGCTCGGCCTCGACCCGACGTCGTGGGAGGTCGTGGCCCGCCACGAGGTGCCGCGGGCGCTGCCCGCCCAGCCGGCGCCGTACTCCTCGCGCCGACCGGTCGGCCTCGGCGGCGGTCTCTACGTCTGCGGCGACCACCGCGACACCGGCTCGATCCAGGGCGCGCTGGTCAGCGGGCGCCGCGCCGCCGCCGCCGTGATCGACGCCCTGGCATGAGCCCCCTCGTCGCGTTCGCGCTCGTCGCCGCCGCCCACGCGGGCTTCCAGCTCACCGTGACCGTGCTCGTGTACCCCGCGCTGGTCGAGGTCGAGCGCAGCGCCTGGGACGGCGCGCACGGCCGTCACTCGCGGCGCATCGTCCCCCTCGTCGCCCTCCTGTACGCCGGACTCGTCGGCACCGGGGGAGTGCTGGTCGCCGACGGGCCGGGCGTGCTCGGCTGGGTGGCGCTCGCGGCGGCGGCGGGCGCGCTGGCGACGACGGCGGGGTTCGCGGCGCCGATCCACGGCCGCCTGCGCGCCGAGTCCGACGTCCTGCGCCGCACGCTGCTGCTGGTCGACTGGGTGCGGTGCGCGTTCGCGGTGGTGAGCGCGGTGGCGGCGGTCGTCGCCCTCGTGCAAAGATGAGAACCATTCTCAATTGGTCTCGTCCCAGGAGGTGTCCGTGCGGACCCCTGTCGTCCTGCTCACCGGTGTCGACCCCGACGCCCTCGCCACCACCATGGTCTCGCTCCAGTTCGACCTGCCGACCGCCGTCGCGGTCCGTCACCACATCGACGTCGAGCGGGCCGTGCTGCAGCGCACGGTCAGCGACGTCACCGGCGTCCTCGAGCGTGAGGAGATCGACCTCGAGCACGCCTGCGTCGGCTGCGCCGTCCGCGAGGACGTCCTCCCGACCCTCGACCGGCTCGCGGCCGAGGGGCGCTGGGCGAGCATCGTGGCCCACCTGCCCGTCGGCGCCGCGGCCCAGCAGGTGTGCGCGGCCGTCGAGGGCGACACCCGCCTGAGCCGTCGCCTCCGGATCGCGGCGGTCGTCGCCGCGGTCGCGGGCCCCACCCTCGTCGAGGACCTCGTCGGCGACGACCTGCTGGTCGAGCGCGGGCTGCAGACCAGCGAGGAGGACGTGCGTGGCGTCGGCGAGGTCGCGTGCGCGCTCGTCGAGGGCGCCGACGCGCTCGCCGTCCACGGCCACGTCGAGGCGAGCGGCCTGTCCCTGCTCGTCGACCTGGCCCGACCCGACGCCCTGCTCGCCGCCACGACCGCGCAGCTCGACGGCGCGCGGCTCCTGGCCGGCCTGCACGACCACGCCCGCACCCGCGCCTGGACCGACCCCGCGCGCACCCACCACCTGCCGCCCGTCCCGCCGTGCTCGTGGCGCGTCGACCTGCGCTCCGACCGGGCCTTCCACCCGGCGCGGCTGCTCGAGTCCCTCGGTCGGCTCGGCGGTGGCCGGCACCGCTCGCGCGGCTGCTTCTGGCTGCCGACGCGACCGGACGATGTCCTGGCCTGGGACGGCGCCGGCGGCCAGCTCAGCGTCGGCCGCTCCCGGCCGTGGGGCCGCCAGGCCCGCCACACCCGGATCGTCCTGCACGGCGTCGGGCACCCGCCCGCCCACCTCCAGGACGCCTTCGACGACCTGCTGCTGCGTCCCGACGAGGCCGCTGCGGAAGCCTGGTCGCGCACCACCGACGGCTTCGAGGCCTGGCTCGGCCCGGTCCGCCGCGCCGCCTGACGCCGCCAGCGCGGCCGGTCACCCCGATGGTGGCCCGCCGGCTGACAGGATCGCGCCATGGAACCGGTGGTCGTGGTGGGTGCGGGGTTGTCCGGCGTGACCTGTGCGCGCGAGCTGGCGGCAGCAGGCGTCGCGGTGCGGCTCGTCGACCGCGGCCGCCGCGTCGGCGGGCGGATGTCGTCGCGTCGCCTCGACGGACGCTACGTCGACCTCGGGGCGTCGTACTTCACGGTCGAGGACGACGGCTTCGCAGCCGTCGTCGCCGACTGGGAGACCCGCGGGCTGGCCCGGCAGTGGACCGACACGCTCTCCGTGCTGTCGCCGGACGCCGAGCCGCAGACCAAGAGCGGGCCGGTGCGCTGGGGATCGGCCGGCGGGCTGCGCTCGCTGGTCGAGGACCTCGCGACCGACCTCGACGTCGAGCTCGGCACCCACCTCAAGGCCCTGCCCGAGGCGCCCGCGGTCGTGCTGGCGATGCCCGACCCGCAGGCCGTCCGCCTGCTGCCCGAGGGCCCGTCCCACGACGCCGTACGACGCCGCCTCGACCGCGAGTTCGAGCCGGTCCTGGCGCTCTCGGCCCGGTGGCCGGAGCGCTCGTGGGACCTCGACGGCGCCTTCGTCAACGACCACGACGTGCTGTCCTGGGTGGCCGACGACGGACGGCGTCGCGGCGACGGCGCGCCCGTGCTGGTCGCCCACTCCACGCCGGCGTACGCCGCCCCGCACCTGCTCGAGCCGCAGGCCGCAGCCGCGCCGATGACCGCGGCGCTGCGGGACCTGCTCGGCCTGACCGAGCCGGTCGAGACCTACCTGCACCGCTGGAGCGTGGCCCGTCCGGCGGGAGAGCGCGACCAGCCCTACCTGCTCGAGGACACCCCGACCGGGCTGGTGGGGGCGTGTGGCGACGGCTGGGGGGCGACGTCCAAGGTCGAGACGGCCTGGCGCTCGGGGCGCGACCTCGGCCGGGCCCTGGTCGCCCGCCTGGCCTGAGGTCGACGGGCCGACCTCAGCGGGCGGTCGGACCCCGCGGTGTCGTGCGCTTGGCGCGCCGGCCCTCCTCGGCGGCAGCGGCCACGGCCTGCGCGAACGCCGGGGCGCCGGTGCAGCGGAACCGCATCACGTGCGTGGCGGTGCGGATCCCCACGGTCTTGGTCACCCGGCCCTCCCCGATCTCGACGCCCTCGATGTCGGCCAGGTCGATGTTGAGCGCCGGGGCGCCGCGCGAGGACGCCCCCGGCAGGTAGGACAGGTGCAGGCGGGTCAGGGTGAACCGGCCCACGCTCCAGTTGCGGCCGCGCCGCTCGGCGAAGCGCGCGAGAGCGGCCTCGGTGCGACCGCCGTCGCCGACCCGTCGGGTCTCGACGAGCAGCTGGCCGTTCTTCGACGCCATGACGCCGTAGGACATGGTCTCCCCCTTCTCAGAGCGACGGGCCCGGCACCCACCTGGGCACCCGGACACCCCAACGAGTGACCACCGCCGAGGTTAGGCAGACCTGCGCCACCCCTGCGGGTGCGGCCACCGTCGCGCCCGCGGGGCGATGGTCGGAAGGCAAGCCGAACCCGGAACTCCCTCTCGGAAGGAGCTGTGCGCGTGCCCGTCGTGGAACGCACGATCACCGTCGACCAGTCGCCCCAGGCGGTGTGGCGGTTCCTGGCCGACTTCACCACCACCGAGGAGTGGGACCCGCCAACGGTCTCGACCGAGCGCCTCAGCGGCGACGGCGGTGTGGGCACGACCTACCACAACGTCGCCAAGTTCCGCGGCCGTCGTACCGAGGTCGACTACGTCGTCACCGAGTACGTCGAGGGCCACTGCCTGCAGCTGCGCGGCGACGCCACCGGCCTCGAGGTGGTCGACACCTTCACCGTCCGGGCGACCCCGGCCGGCGGCAGCGAGGTGACCTACGAGGCCCGCTTCACCCCGCGGCTGGGCGCCGCGCGCTTCGCGCTGCCCTCGATGGTCCAGCTCGGCGACTTCGTGGCCGAGAGCCTCCAGGAGTCCCTGGAGCACCTCGACGCCGTGCGCTGAGCGCCGGTCCTCAGCCCTCGACGCGCCGGCCGCGGTCGGGCTCGAACCCGTGGGCGTGGCCCCACAGCACCGCCTGCGTGCGCCGGGCCACCCCGATCTTGCGGTAGAGCGTGCGGATGTGGGTCTTGACGGTGTTGATGCCGATGAACGCCTGCGCGGTGATCTCCTCGTTGCTCAGCCCTCGGCAGATCAGGGCCAGCACCTCCGACTCGCGCGCACTCAGCCCGAACTCGTCGCCCGGCCACCGGCCCAGCTCCTGGTCGTGGTCGGCCCCGTGGTCGGGGTCGGCCGGTACGACGTCCCCCTCGGCCACGAGCAGGTCGTCGGGAACCACCCGCTCGCCGGCCCGCACCCGCTCGAGGGCCTCGACCAGCTCCTGCGCGCTGCTGGACTTGGACACGTAGCCCGAGGCGCCGGCGGCCAGCGAGGCAGCCACCAGCGCCGCGTCGCCGTTCCAGCTGAAGACCACGAGCCGGGCGTCGTCGGGCACGAGGTCGTCGATCGGCATCGCGTCGACCTGGCGCTGGGCGAAGGTGTCGTAGAGGACGACGTCGACGTCGCTGACCACGGGCAGACCGGCCGTGGTCTCGACGACCGACACCCTGTCGGCGTACGGCTCGAGCACGGCGGCGATGCCGGCGACGACGATCTCGTAGTCGTTGAGGATCGCCACCCGCAACGGGCGCGCTCCGCCCGGTCCTGCACTTCTCACGGGGGTCAACCCTGGCAGACGGGCCGCGGGGGCGTGACCCGGATGCACTCATGCCGAGGGGTGATGTCGGTCGCGGGGGCCGCTGCGAGCGTCGAGGGATGAGCACCCGTTTCGGCTACACGCTGATGACCGAGCAGAGCGGGCCCAAGCAGCTCGTCTCCTACGCCCAGCAGGCCGAGCAGGTCGGCTTCGACTTCGAGGTCTCCAGCGACCACTACTCGCCCTGGCTGGCCGAGCAGGGCCACGCGCCGTACGCCTGGACGGTGCTGGGTGCCGTCGCACAGGTGACCGAGCGGGTCGACCTGATGACCTACGTGACCTGCCCGACCCTGCGCTACCACCCGGCCGTCGTGGCCCAGAAGGCAGCGACGATGCAGCTGCTCTCCGACGGCCGCTTCACCCTCGGGCTGGGCAGCGGGGAGAACCTCAACGAGCACGTCGTCGGCCAGCGCTGGCCCTCGGTCGGCGCCCGGCAGGCGATGCTGGTCGAGGCCATCGAGATCATCCGGGCGCTGCACACCGGCGAGCTGGTCGACTACCGCGGCGAGTGGTTCGACGTCGAGTCCGCCCGCATCTGGGACCTGCCCGACCAGCCCGTCCCGCTGGGCGTCGCCGTCTCGGGCGAGCGGTCCATCTCGACGTTCGGCCCGCTGGCCGACCACCTCGTCGCCGTCGAGCCGCGCGCCGACCTGGTCGAGGCCTGGAACGCGACCGACGGCACGGCCACGATCGGCGACGGTGCGCGCGCGGTCGGCCAGATCCCCATCTGCTGGGGCCCGGACGCCGAGGAGGCCACGACGCTCGCCCACGAGCAGTTCCGCTGGTTCGCCGGCGGCTGGAAGGTCAACGCCGACCTCCCGACCCCGGCCGGCTTCGCGGGCGCGTCGCAGTTCGTGCGACCCGACGACGTCGCCGACCAGATCCCGTGCGGCCCCGACCTCGACAAGATCGTCGACGCCGCGTCGGCGTTCTGGGAGGCCGGGTTCACCGACGTCGCGCTGGTCCAGGTCGGCGACCGGCTGCAGCAGCAGTTCCTCGACGAGGCGGCCGGGCCGCTGCTCGACAAGCTGCGCGCCGCCGCCCCCTGACGGGGTCGCGCGGAGCGCACACCTCCCCGGGCATCGACGCTGCGGCGGCGCAGAACGCCGTTCCGCAGGACTCGACTCGGCGCCGGAAGGCGGTAGGCTGGACAGACGTCGACAGGGTCCAATCCCGACTCTCTCCGTCGGCGCACACACGAAGGTCCGGCCGATGCTCGCGCCCCTTCCCGCCCTCGCCCCCTCCCCGCCGTCGACGCAGGCCGCGCCCTCCTCGCCGACGCTGCACTCCGTCCCCCCTGCGGCCCGGCGCGCCTACCCCGTCCGGGTCTCGGTGTCCGTGCCTGAGGTCGTGCGTGCCGGCCTCGTCGCCCTGCTCGAGCCCCACCAGGACCGCATCGAGCTGCTCGACGACGTCGCGCGCGGTCGCGCCCACGTCGACGTCTTCGACCCCGACTCCGAGGCGGCCGCGGTCGACCCCGGCTGCCCGCGGGTCGCCCTCACCTGGGACACCGCCGCTCCCGCCCGGGCCCGGGCCCAGGCCCTCGGCGCCGTGCGGGTGCTGCCGCTCAGCATCGGGGTCAGCGACCTGCTCCTCACCGTCGAGCAGGTGCACCGGTCCCTGCCGGGCACCCCGGTCCCGGGCGAGTCCCACCACGACGAGGTCGGCGGGCTGTCTCCACGCGAGCGCGACGTCGTCAGCGGCATCTGCCGGGGTCTGAGCAACGCCGAGATCGCCGACGACCTCTACCTCTCGGTCAACTCGGTCAAGACCTACATCCGCACCGCCTACCGCAAGATGGGCGTGTCCAGCCGGTCCCAGGCCGTCCTGTGGGGTCTCGCGCACGGCGTCTGAGGAGGCCTCACCCGAAGGGGGCGCGGGCACCCGCTGGTAGTGTTCCGGCTGCCCTCGAGCGGAGCCCAACCACGACTTCGTCCCGTGCCGGCGGCCCGCGGTCGGCCGTCGTGCTGTGCCACGGAGCGACTGTGTCTCGACCCCTCGACGTGGTCGCTGCCCTCACCCAGGTCTCGCAGGACCTCTCGGACCTCGAGGACCTCGACACCACCCTGCAGCGACTGGTCTCGGTCGCGTGCGCCTCGGTGCCGCTGGTCGACCACGTCGGCGTCTCCGTCGCCTCCGCCGGCGCCGGGGCGCCGACGGCCGTGGCCTCCGACGACGTCGCCCGCGCGCTCGACGCGCTGCAGCACGAGCTCGGCGAGGGGCCGTGCCTCCAGGCGGTCGCGGGCGGCGGCGAGAGGGTGCGCGTGGACCGGTGGGCCGAGGACCGCCGGTGGCCGCGGGTCAGGGCCGCGGCCGTCGACCTCGACGTCCGGTCCTGCGTCGTCGTGCCCGTCCGCGTCGACGGGCGCCCCGTCGGGGCCCTCGCGCTGTGGTCCACCGACGCGCTGCCCGAGGAGACCGAGCAGCTCGCCGAGCTCTTCGCTGCCCAGGCCGGCCTCGCGCTGGGGCACGCCCGGCGCATCGAGAACCTCAACGCCGCCCTGCAGTCGCGCACCGTCATCGGCCTGGCCCTCGGCATCGTGATGCAACGCCTCGACATCGACGAGGACACCGCGTTCGCCTACCTGACACGCGTCAGCGCGACGACCGAGACCAAGCTCCGCGACGTCGCCGCCGCGATGGTGCGCGAGCACCACGAGCACCTCCTCACCCGGCGAGGGGGTTCGGACGAGACGGGCCCCGCCTAGCGTCGGACGCCATGACGGACCCCGGCTCCACCCGCCACGACTTCGCCTTTGCGCGGGCCTACCGGCTCCCGGCCCTGGCTCTCGGCATCACCGGATCGACCGCCTGGGTCGAGCTCGGCCCGACGGGCCTGAGGGTCCGCTTCGGGCTGTGGCGGCTGCACACGCCGCTCGCCAACGTCGCCGACGTACGCCGCACGGGCGGGTTCGGCTTCCTCAAGACCGCCGGCCCCCCGCACCTGTCCTTCGCCGACCGCGGCGTCACCATGGCGACCAACGGCGACGCGGCCGCCTGCGTCGCGTTCCACGAGCCCGTGGCCGTCCTCGACCCCACCGGGCGCCTGCGCCACCCCGCGGCCACGCTGACCGTGGCCGACCCCGACCGGTTCGCCGCCGAGGTCGCCGAGCTCCAGGCGCGCGCCGGTGCGTGAGACCCCCGGGACCGCCGTCCTCGACCTCGACGGCACCCTCGTCGACTCCGTCCACGTCCACGTGCTCGCCTGGCAGCAGGCGTTCCGCGACGTCGGCCTGCACGTGCCGACGCACCGCCTGCACCCGCTCATCGGGATGGGCGGCGACCGGCTGGTGGCCGCAGCCGCCGGCGACGCCGTCGAGCGGGCGCTCGGCGACGAGCTCCGCGCCCGCCATCCCGAGCGCCTCGACGACCTCTTCGACCGCATCGTGCCCACCGAGGGTGCCGCCGACCTGCTCGAGGCGCTGGCCGCCCACGACGTCCAGATCGTGCTGGCCAGCTCCAGCGAGCGTGAGATGACCGGACGGCTCCTCGACGTGGTCGGCGACGCCCGGCGCCTCATCGGTCACCTCGTGAGCGGGGCCGACGCCGAGGCGAGCAAGCCGGCCGGCGACCTGGTGTCGGTGGCGCTCGAGCAGGCCTCCCACGACGCCGGACGCCGCGGCGCCGTGATGGTCGGCGACGCGGTGTGGGACGTGCGGGCCGCCGCCGACGCGGGCATCCCCTGCGTGGGCCTGCTGACCGGCGGCATCACCGAGGCCGTGCTGCGCGAGGCCGGCGCGGTCGCCGTCCACGAGACGCCGGCGGCGCTCGCCGAGCACCTGCGGGCGACCGGCTCGCTGGTCTGAGGGGCGTCAGTCGGTCTCGACGACGACGCGCCGGCGGTCGGGCTCGAACCCGTGGGACATGCCCCACAGCACCGCCTGCGTGCGGCTGCTGACGCCGATCTTGCGGTAGGCGGTGCGGATGTAGGTCTTGACGGTGTTGATGCCGAGGAAGGCCCGCTCGGCGATGTCCTGGTTGCTCAGTCCCTGGCAGATCAGGGCGAGCACCTCGGACTCGCGCGAGCTCAGCCCGAACTCGTCGCCCGGCCAGCGTCCGAAGGCGTCCTCCTGCTGGCCGTCGGGCAGGATCTGCTCGCCGGAGTGCACCGCCTCGATCGCGGCTACCAGCTCCTCGGCGTCCATGCCCTTGTGCAGGTAGGCGACGGCGCCGGCCTTGATGGCGGCCGAGACGAGCTCCTCGTCGGTGTTCCAGCTGAAGACGACGACCTTGGCCTCGCCGTCCTGCACCTGGGCCGAGACGTCCATCGACTCACCCTGCGGCTGGCCGAAGGAGTCGTAGAGGACGACGTCGACGTCGCTGACGACCGGCATCCGGCTGTCGAGCTCGACGACCCGGACGCGGTCGGCGAAGGGCTCGAGCACGGAGGCGATCCCGGCCACGACGATGTCGTAGTCGTTGATGATCGCAACACGCACGGGTCGGGACGGCATCCCACCATCGTAGTGACCCCGCGGGACCGCGCGTACCGATCGCCCCCTTCACCCCTCGGCAGGCTGACACGCCGGCCCGGGCACGACAGGGTGTGGACGTGTCTTCTCACGACCGGCGCTCGGTGCGCATCGACGGCCTGACCATCGAGTACGACGACCGGGTGCTCGAGCCGCGCCCCTGGACCGCGATGCAGTCGCAGTGGGCGGTGGAGCTCCTCGAGTCGGCGCCCGAGGGCCCGGTCCTCGAGCTCTGCACGGGCGCCGGCCACATCGGGCTCCTCGTCGTCGCCGCGACGCAGCGCCGGCTCGTGGCCGTCGACCTCAACCCCGTCGCCTGCTCCTTCGCCCGGCTCAACGCCGAGGGCGCGGGCATCGAGCACCGGGTCGAGGTGCGGGAGAGCGAGCTCACCGCCGCCGTCCGCCCCGACGAGCAGTTCGCGCTCGTGCTCGCCGACCCGCCCTGGGTCCCCAGCGACGAGGTCGCGACCTACCCCGAGGACCCCACGGTCGCCATCGACGGCGGCCCGGTCGGCCTCGACGTCGCCCGCAGCTGCGTCGCCACCGCCGTGCCCTGCACCGCCCCCGGCGCGAGCCTGCTCCTCCAGCTCGGCACCGACGCCCAGGCCGACGAGATCGCCGAGCAGGCGCTCGAGACCGGCAACTGGACCGACGGCGGCCGTCGTACGGCGCCGCGCGGAGTCGTCCTCCGCCTCGTCCGCACCTGACGGGAGCAACCACACGTCGGTCGAGGAGGTTGCGCAGCAACCGTCACGAGACCACACAACAGCAGGTGCACGTCAGGTCGACCACGGACCTTGCGGCGGACTGGTCTCGTGACGGTC
This sequence comes from Nocardioides sp., assembly GCA_025964985.1. Lineage (GTDB taxonomy): Bacteria > Actinomycetota > Actinomycetes > Propionibacteriales > Nocardioidaceae > Nocardioides. The sequence goes on along the minus strand of JAOPXU010000347.1, from coordinate 4,717 downwards.
GCGGGCGACCTCCTCGACCAGCGTGGGCGTACGTCGCGTGCCGCGGTCCCACGCTGGCACCGCACATCCGGTCCGGACGTCCCTAGCCGCCGTCCCACGCTGGCACTGCACATCCGGTTCCCATGTTGGTCGAGGAGGTTGCGCTGGCAACCGTCACGAGACCACACAACAGCAGGTACACGTCAGGTCGGCCACGGACCCTGCGGCGGATCGCTGTCGTGACGGTCGCGGGCGACCTCCTCGACCGACGTGGGGTGAAGCCGGCTCAGCGTCCGCCGGGCAGCAGCTTGTGGGTGCCGTCGCACCAGGGGGCGAGCGCCGACTTGCCGCAGCGGCAGACCGCCGAGACCCCGCGGTGGCTGGCGTGCCGGACGCCGTTCTCGTCCTGCACGACGACGTCGCCGCGCACGATCATCGGGCCGCCGGGGCACAGGGTGAGGGTCGGCGGGCTCTGGTCCCGCTCGGAGCCGTCGGTTCTCACGCGGCCGACCACAGGTCGATGACGGCGGCGGCGGTCTGCCCCTCGAGGTCGAGGCAGGCCCAGGCGCCGAAGCGGACGTCGTCGGTGAGCTCGGGCTCCTCCGTGGCGAGCACGAGGCACACGTCGCGCAGGGCGAGCTGCTCGTGCACGGCGTCGGCCTCGACGTGCTCGTCGTAGTAGGCGGCCATCTCGTCGGGGAAGTCGAGGCGGCGCAGGCCCTGCGCCAGCTGGCGCGAGGGGATCGAGCTGGTGGCCTCGAACGCCGCGAGGTGGCCGAGCGCGGCGCCGCGCAGGCGGCGCTGGAGGCCGAACATCGACAGCGCGTTGTTCTGCTCGAGGATCTCGGTGATCGCCTCGTCGACGTAGGCGCCGTAGGCGGCGGAGAGGCCGGAGGCGACGAGGCCGCGCTCGAAGAGGGTGTGGTGGAGCTTGGCCGGATCGCCGTTGCCGTACTCGTCGAACTGCACCTCGAGCAGGGCGGCCTTGGGCTTCGCGCTCAGCCGCGGGACGACCCAGCTCGTGGGGTCGGCCTCCTTGAGGTGGTAGACCGAGCGCTGCCTCAGCAGGGTGTCGGTCTCGGCGCGCGAGCCGTCCTTCTGGACGTGGCGGGCCAGCGAGGGGCCCGAGTCGGCGGCGACCAGGTCCTGCAGGTCGGCCACCAGGTCGTCGGTGCGCGGGACGTCGGCGGCGGCGTAGCGCTCGCGCAGGCGCTGCTCGAGCACGGTCTCGAGCCGCAGGCGGACGCCGATGGTCGTCGGCTGCCACTCCCAACGGTCGTCGACCTCGTCGAACCCGCGGTAGTGCAGCTCCTGCAGGATCCACAGGGAGATGGCGTCGTCGTCGCGTCCGTCGGAAGCCGGCGGAAGGGTGCCGACCGGGTCGACCTGGAGGGGGTCGGTGCGCAGGAGGTCGACGAGCCAGGTGCTCAGGGCGCCGCGGGATCGAGGAAGCATCACTCCATCGATGTTGTCCCAGGCAGGACGGCTCTCATCCATCCGGACGGGTGACGAACACGTTCTTTCACCCCTACGGAGTTGGCCCACCCACCTGCTGGGGTGTCCAGACCAGTTGCCCCCCGGGAGATCGTCGAAGACATGAACACCTCCCCGATCACCGTCGCCGTCGTGAGCCCGTTCGCGGCCGTGGCGCAGGGCCTCACGAGCATGCTCGCCGGCCACCCGGACGAGGTGCAGGTCGTCGACGTCCACGCCGCCCGCCTGGACCGCCACCAGGGCGACCCCGACGTCGTCCTCTTCGACACCCACGCCCTCGCCGACGGGATCGCCGGCTCCGACTCCGACCTCGACCGCCTGGTCGCGGCCACCAGCTCCGTCATCGTCGCCGTGCGTCACGGGCTCCGCCCCTCGCTGGGTGCCAAGGCCATGGCCCACGGGGCCCATGCCTCGATCGACGTCGCCGTCGACGCCGAGGCGCTGCTCGCCGGCGTCCTCGACGCCGCCCGCGTGGGCCGTCCCGACGCGGGCCGGACCCGGGTCGCCCCGGTCGCCTCGCTGGTCCCGGGCCCCCGCCTCGGCCAGGACGTCGGCCTCACGCCGCGCGAGGTCGACGTGCTCACCCTGATCACCCAGGGCCTGAGCAACCAGGAGATCGCCGAGCGCAGCTACCTCTCGATCAACTCGGTCAAGACCTACATCCGCAGCGCCTACCGCCGCATCGGCGTCACCAGCCGCTCGCAGGCCGTCGTGTGGTGCGTCCAGCACGGCTTCGAGAGCCTCGTCGCCGCCTGATGCCCCCGGGTCCGAACGACCCTGCCGTCATCACCCGGTCGGGTGAACGTCGCCCCGCACGACGCCAGGATGGTCTAGAACTGTGCTCATGACCGACTCCCCGAGCCGCGTCGCGATCGTCAGTCCCCTCGACGTCGTGGCCTCCGGCCTCGCCGCCATGCTGGACCACCACCCCGCCGAGGTGCGGGTCGTGGAGCTCAGCACCGGCTTCGGAGTCGAGGACCCCGACGTCATCCTCTACGACGCCATCGGCCTCCACGAGGGCGACGGCGCCGACCTCGAGCACTTCGTCAAGGAGACCTCGGCCGCCGTCCTCGTCGTGTCGCAGGACCTGCGCCCCGACCTCGCCTCCCGGGCGCTGGCCCGCGGGGCCGACGGCTTCTTCTCCCTCGGGGTCGACGACGACCAGCTTCTCTCGGCCGTGCTCTCGGCGACCAAGTCCGATGACGACGGCGGGGTGGTCGTGCTGACCGACACCCGGGCCGTCGAGCACCGCCTGGGCCACGACGTAGGCCTGACGCCGCGCGAGATCGACGTGCTCACCCTGATCACCCAGGGCCTGAGCAACCAGGAGATCGCCGAGCGTAGCTACCTCTCGATCAACTCGGTCAAGACCTACATCCGCAGCGCCTACCGCCGCATCGGCGTGACCAGCCGCTCGCAGGCCGTCGTGTGGTGCCTGCAGCACGGCTTCTCGGCCGACGCACCCGAGTGACCCGTCGTCCGCTCAGCGGATGACGAGCCAGTCGCCGTCGACGCGGACCATCCGCAGCTCGTCGGTGACCGGCTCCGAGCCGTCGCGCCGCAGCTCGAACGGCACGACGACCAGGTCGGTGGCGCCGTACGGCGTCTCGGTCGAGCCCCCGGGCCGCGGCTCGCCGACCTCGACCTCGTCGGGTGCCTGCGCCGACGCGCAGATGCGGGCGTAGGCGCGCTGCCGGGCCTCGCGGTCGGCCGGCCACCACATGAGCTCGCTGGCTGCGCGGCAGTCGCCCTCGACGGCCAGGTCCCAGAACGCCTCGGCGGCCTGCGTCGGCCCCGCCTGGGCGGTCGCACCCGCGGTCGCGGCCTGGTCGGTCCCCGGGGAGACCAGGAACGCCAGACCCGCGGTCGCCAGGCAGGTCACCACGACCGTGCCGAGCCCGAGAGCGGAGCGCATGCTCCGACGCTAGGCGCGGCTCCCACGATCCGCTCCACCCGGACAGGTCAGGTGCCGATCAGCCCGCCGCACATGAAGTCGCCGGGCGAGACCTGCCGCCAGGTCTCGCCCTTGAGCTGGATGATCTTCACGCATGGCGAGGTCTGCTTGGCGCCGACCGACATCGGCGCGTGGACGCCGTTGCCGGTCCAGCCCTTCACCTTCCTCAGCGCGGCGACCAGGGAGGCGCGGGTCAGCTTGCCGCCGAGCGCGGTCGCCTGCTCGACGAACAACCGCGTGGCCGACCAGGCGTAGAGGCCGTAGTAGTTGGGGACGGCGCCCGGGGCGACCTGCTCGAGGTAGGCGCGGTAGAGCTTCATCTCGGCGTTGGAGCTGTCGAAGAGCTGGTTGGTCGAGAAGACGTAGGAGTCCTCGCCCGCGCCGCCGGCCTGCGAGACGTAGTTGGCGTCGTAGATCGTCGGGTCCTCGAGGAAGACCTTCGGCTTGTACTGCTGCTGCTGCATCGCCTTCTGCAGCCGGATCGCGAACTGGTAGGGCCCGAAGTACATGATGAAGTCGAGGTCCTTGCTCTTCATCGTCTCGACGTAGGGCACGTAGTTGAACTCCGAGGTCTCGATGCCCTGCACCACGTCGACGTCCATCCCGCCCTTCTCGAAGCCGCGCGAGAACGACTCGGCGTTGGTCTTGGCCGCGGCGACGTTGACGTAGAAGATGCCGACCTTCTGGCTGGCCTCGGGCTCCTTCTGCACCCAGTACCTCGGCAGCGACTCCGCGATGCTCGACGAGCTGATCGAGTACGCCGCGAAGCAGGTCGTGCAGCCCTGTCGCTCCGGCGTGACGGTGAAGGACCGGACGTCGGGCAGCCCGCACGACTGGGCGGTGGCGGCCCCGCCGGCGTCGAAGGAGGACACCGACCCGACGGCGGCGAAGGAGTCCTTGCAGGCCTCGGTGTAGGCCTGCTGGTCGGCGCCGGCGTCGGCGCGGCTGTCGAGCTCCATCACCTTGAGCGAGCGTCCGCACAGCTTCTCGGTGGCGTTGTAGTAGGAGACGAAGGCCTGCGTGCCCTGGCGGGCCGACAGGAAGAGGCCGGGCACGGGCCCGGAGATGTCGGAGGCGTTGGCGATCGTGATGGTCGAGTCGGTGACGCCGGGGCCGTTGGCGAAGCCGTCGCAGGTGCCCTGTGGGCCGTCGCCGACCGGGGCGTTGGCCTCGGGCACGTCCTCCGGCGCTCCGTCGGCGGGTGCCTGCGGTGCTGCGGGGGCCCCCGGGTCGGTCGCGCCGCCGGGTACGGCGCCACCGTCGGGCACCTCGCCGCCACTGCCGTCGACG